>NZ_AP022570.1:4209453-4510128 GCF_010728325.1 Mycolicibacterium poriferae | reverse complement strand
AGTCGTCCATGGACATCGGGTCGCGATAGATCGCGGTCGGGTTCAGTGTGGCGTTGGCGCGCTGGTTGAGCGCGATCCAGCCCAGAGTCTCCTTGGTGGTGCCATAGCGGTGGAAGTGGCGCTGCGCGTTGAGCGCCAACGTGTGTGCGGCGGATGTCGCCCCGAACGGCGCCTGCCAACTGTTGACCCGGGTTCCGCCCGGTGGAGATAGCCTGCCCTCCTTCATCAGCTGGTTGAACGTGGCCTCCCACAGCGTGCGGAAGCACAACACGTGGCGGGCCATCCCAGTCGCCACGGCCATCACCGCGGCGATCACCGAGCCGCCCGGGCCGAATGTGTCCATGCCGCCGTTGAACCAGGTCGGGCGAATCCCCAGCGCGCCCTCCAGCGCGGTGACGCCGCCCTCACCCATCCCCATGGCATCCATGGCCGGATACGTCGACATCCCGTCGATGTCGGCCAGCGTCAGGCCGGCGTCGGCGATGGCTTGTTCGCATGCCTCGATGGTCAACGACAGCGGTGACACCATCAGTCGTCGACCGATCTGGGACGCCCCGATTCCGGTGATCGCCGCAGCGTCCTCGAACTTCTCGGTGGTGAGCATCGGACGCACGAACTTGGCGAAATCGCGCGGCGGTATCTCATCATCCGGCAGGGGTGCGGTCTCGGGCTCTGACGTCGGCGTGAACAGCGGCAGCCACACGTCGTCGTTCTGCTCGAAAACGACCTGCACCACGCGGCCGAGTTCGAGCTCCTCGGGGTCGCAGTCGATGATGTTAGTGGTCAACCGAACCCGCGGATCCTCTTCGATTGCCACCTGTGCTACCACATAGGGCGCCGGCAGGCCCGGTATGGAGAACCGGTGGTTGACGGTGAATGCCGATAGCACCGCCCGACCGGACACCTCGCGCACACCCATGTTGTGACTGCGGCAGTACCGGCACACCGGCTGCGGGGGATGGATCAGCGCGGTGCAGTCGCCACACTCCTGAATTCGTAGGACACCGTCGGCGCCCGACGTCCAGAAGAACTCGTTGTCGAAGGTCAATTGGGGCAGCGGAAGCCGGCTCATCGGGTAAAGCCCCACTCCGCTTCGTTGTCCTCTGTCTTCAACTGATCGAGGTCGGGTTCGCGGAGCGGCTGGATCGGGGTCTCGTCCGGCCGACGTTCGCCGATCTCGAGGATTGCGTGCACCGGGCAGTCCAACAGAGCGCGCCGGACCGCGTCGCGATGCTGTTCGGGGATGTTGCCATCACCGACCAGGACCGCGTATCCCCAGTCGTCCAGCGAGAAGTAGTCGGGCGCGTGTCTGGCGCAGATGCCGAACCCATCGCACAGGGTCCGGTCGAGCTTGATCCGCAGCGGCTCGCTCACAGTGCTTCCACCTCGAAGGGTCGACGGGCGGCGTACGCGCCGCGCTCGCAGCCGGCGCATCGGTTGGCGAGATGTGACGCCACCTCCTCGGGGAACATGGCGAGCATGCTTGCCGCGATGTTGCAGGCGGCGTCCAGGGTGGCGCACGCCCCACGCCCGCGCAGCACCTCTGACCACCGACGCAACCGGGCGAGGTCGTCACTGTCGGCGACACCGTCGCGCAACGCACTGGCGGCGGCTGCCATCGCCGCTGTGCCGTTGAAGCAGGATCCGCATTGATCGGCATTCTCACGGTCGTAGTACTCCAGCACCGACGCACCGACCGCCACCGGGCACTCGTCGGTGATCACCGAGACGGCGCCGCAACCCAGTCCGCTGCCTACTGCGCGCAATGACACATGGTCCATCGCCGCGTCCAGGATGCGCTGATCGAGCAGGCCGGCGAAGTAGCCGCCCATCAACGCACCTCGGACCTGATCGGCGGCGATGCCGTGCAGGGCGATCAACTCCGCTGCCGATGCGCCGAACGGCAGCTCGTAGAGGCCGGGCGGCCGAGCGCCACCGGTCACCGTCGCGAGGAATGTGCCGGGTGCGGCCTCGATGCCGGCGCTGCGGTAGGAGTCGGCTCCGTGCTGATGCACGTGAGGCAGGTTGGCCAGCGTCTCGACATTGCTGACCACGGTGGGTAGGCCGCCGACGCCTTCCTCGAACGGTCGGGGCGGTTTGTCGGTCGGCTTGGGCGGGCCACCGTTGATCGCCCGTACCGCGGCGGTTTCCTCGCCGGCGACGTAGCCGGGCTCGACGGTGTAGACGCTGACCGTGACGCCGCCGAGGGTGTCCGGGGTGACCTCGTCCAGAGCCGCACGCACCGCGTCGGCAGACGTCCGGTCGGATACGTAGACGTGGGCATGTCGAGCGCCGATGATCGTGGCGGCCAGCCGCAGTCCGTCGAGTACCAGATGTGGCCGGTGCCGCAGCAGCCACCGGTCTTTCACTGAAGCCGGTTCGCCTTCTTCGCCGTTGGCGACCAACACGGTGTCGCGGCCACGCTGGGACGCAGCGCGGACCGTGGTCAACTTCACCGCCAACGGGAAGGCTGCGCCACCGCGGCCGAGAACGCCGGCACGGCGCGTTTCCTCGAGCAGCACCTCCGCGTCGGCGAGGGCGGAGTACCCGCCCGAACTGAGGTAATGCTCGAGCGATTCCGTGCCGCGTTCTGCGCGCAGCAGCCGTGGGGTGAGGCCCGGCCAGACGGCAACGGTCAATTCGGTGTTCATCGCCGTACTCATCTCCAGCTACCCTTCCCAACATGCGAACAGCGGTGGTGCGGATCGGTGTCGATCCGGCGGGGGAGCTGACGCCTGACCAGCTGCGAGCCGGCATGGCCGAGCTGGACACGCTGGCCGCCGAGGTCGGCGCCCGGGTCATCGGCAACGACCTCGCCGCCCTGCCGCCCAGCCGGCGCGAGGTCGAGATCCTGATGGATGGCACCGACCCGGCTGTCCTCCAAGACATCGCGATGCAGCTGTGCCGCAGCGCGTTTCCCGCCCAGCCGGTGCTGGGCGTGCTGACGTTCGTCAGTCACGGCACCGATGACGACGCCCGAGGAGTGCTTGCCGGGTTCGGGGTACCCGGCATCATCGAGCGCACCGCGGGTGACGACGGCTGGGACATCCTGACGGTCACGGTGAAGAAGTCCGACCTCGCCCGCGTTTCTGAGAGTCGCATCCAGACCGCGTTGGAGGCCTCGACGAACTGCGAGGTGCGCATCGTCATGGTGAGTAGCTAGCACGTCATCGGCCCAGGAAGTCGAGGATGGCCGGCGCTGCCTGCACCCACGTGTCGAACATGTTGAATCGTTTGACTTTCCCCGAGGCCCGCGCTTCACCGGCACGTTCCCACGCGTCCTCCGGCCACGGCGGATCGATCACGGTGGAGCCCTTGATGAGGCAGCTGACCTCCAGCGAGGTCCGTTTGGGATGGTCCAGGTCGTTTTCGCCGCCGCGGATGATCAGGGTGGGAACGGTGATGTTGTCGAACATCTCATCCTCGACGCCGGGGATGGTCTGCCCAGGCTTGGGTACGAATGCGTTGAGCCAGCGCAACATCAGCTTCAGGAAGGCGTCCGGGTCCTGCGAGAGGATGCGGGCTTCGTTGTCCGGATTGTCGGCGATGCGTTCCTGCCACTCGGCGATCTGCGCAACCGCCTTCATGCCGGCTCCGCGCACGGCCAGGATGCTGGGCACAATGTAGTAGGAGCCCAACACGAAGGATCCGTACACGCCCCCGACGATGTTCCACACCACGAGCTTTCGGATGAGTTCGGGGTAGAGCATCGTCGTCAGCATGGAGTCGCGGGCGCCGCCCGATCCGCCGGCAAGGATGCACGGGCCGATGTCGAGCGTGGTGATCAACTGCTGCAGAGTCTCGGCCCGCATGTGTGATTCACTCTGCCCGTAGAATTGAACGTCGGACTTCCCGCAGTTCGGCCGGTCCCACAGCAGCACCCGATAACCGCCTTCGACCAGCTTTTTCGCCAGCGGCTTCAGCCCCGGAATGTCCTTGCTGAACCGTCCACCGGGAGTCAGGACGATGAACTCGCCGTCTTTTCCGAGAATCTCATAGACGACATTGCCGCCGTTGATCTCGATGTTCTTGTTGGGCAAAGTTTCTCCGATTGTCCAGGGTCCGAAGGTCTAGGCCTGCACCAACACGTCGTTACCGACGACCCGGACGGGGTAGGTCCGGATACTCCACTCGGGTTTGACCGCAGTGGTGCCGGTCGCCAGCTCGAAACCCCACTGATGCCACGGGCAGAAGATGAACTCCATGTCCCGGACCATCACCGCGTCTCCCGGCACACTCTCGTCGAGGATGTTGCGGCCCCGGGCGCGTCCCGAACACAACGGTCCACCCTCGTGCGGACAGTAGTTCGCGATGGCATAGAACGTGCCGTTGACGTTGTACACCCCCACGCCGTGCCGGCCGATGGGCACGAGTTTGTGCGTGCCGGAGGGGATTTCGTCGACAGTGGCGACGACGTGCTCGCGGCCCTGGGCCAATCGCGGCTCGCGCCCAGCCGCCGGCGCGGGGGACGTCTTCTCCTTGTCCATGTGTCAGAAGACCCGAACCTGGCCCTCGAGTGCAGGTACGGTGTCCGGCAGCTTGTAGGTCTGGATGCCGTTCTTGAACATCACCGCCTCACGCGCGTGCTCAGGCAGGTGCTTGACCAGCCAGCGCGGGTCGTCGAACGTCCAGTGCGGGTAATCGCTGGAGAACAGCAGGATCTTCTCGCACTCCATCCACTCGAACGCCCGGGACAGCTCTGTCTTGTCCTCGGGATAATCCAAGGGCTGGGTGGTGAATTTGATGTGATCCTTGACGTATTCACTGGGCTTGCGCTTGATGTCGAGCCAGGATTTACGCGCCTCGTAGAGCTTGTCCATCCGCCACATCAGCGGCAGGATCCAGGTGAAGGCGTGCTCGACGAATACGATCCGCAGATTCGGGTGCCGGTCGAAGGTGCCGTCGAAGATGAGGCTCATGACCTGATTCGCCGCCAGCAGCGAATAGGTGACCATGAAGTCGTGGTTGTAGCTGGGCATGCCGACCGGGGGCATGGGCAGTTCGTCGTAGTGGCTGCGCGACAGGTGGCAGCTCACCGGGATGTCGTGTTTGGTCGCCGCGGCCCAGATCGGGTCGTACTTGGGGTTGCCCCACGACGGCCTCGGCTCGGCCTTGATCAAGATCTGGCTCATGTGGGGGTGGCCGGCCCATCGCTCGATCTCGGCGACGCCGTCCTCGGGTTGCTGGATGGCCACGCAGATGGAACCGCGCCACCGTTCGTGCCAGTTGTTGTGGCTGTCCAGCCAGTGGTTGGCTTGCCAGTCGTTGAGTGCCACCGCCATGGCGTGCTCAGCTTCGGGAATGCGCGCGGGGTAGGCGGCGGGCTCGAGGATGGCGATGTCGGCACCAGCCTCCATGATCAACTGCTTGAACGCCAGATCAGGGTCGCTGCAGGCAAATTCGCCGTCCGGGGGGAACGAATCGACCCGCATCGCATAGGAGTGCGCGTAGTCCGGCGCGTCATAGTAGATCTGGTCGCCGACCTTGCGGGTGAGGAAGTATTTGCTGCGCCACGGCTCGGGGATGTACTGGGTCAGTTCGCCACGGCGGGGTGTCGGATGGACGTCGGAGTCGACACACCGGACGGCGATACGTTCGGTGGCAGGTACCCGTGGATTGGCGGTGACGGTCATGGTGGTGCCTCCTCGTCGCTCTACTGTGCCGCAGCCGAGGCTGAAAGTGCCGGACTTTGGATCCCGTACAACTGCGCGGCGTTGCGCCAGCACAGTTTGTCGCGCTGTTCGGCGGTGTACGTGCTCGGCACCGACAGCTCGTTGAGTTGCCAGTGTGGATAGCTCGAGCCGTACATCACCATGTCGTCCTTGTTCGTGAAGCCGGCCCATTCACCGGCGAAGTCGACGTCGCCGGGGCCGTCCAGGCTGCCCTGGACGAAATAGACGTGGCCGGGCAGATAGTCGCTGGGCATCCTCGGCGCCCACGGCGTCTGTTCCAGGTGTGGGCGGCCGAAACAGTCCATCCGCCAGATGAAGGGAGTCAGCAGGTCGGCCGCGCCGTCCGCCCACACGAACTTCAGCGCGGGAGACCGTTCGAACACGCCCTCGGCGATCATGTTCATCAGGTGATAGAGGTAGTTGAGCGCGGTGAAGCCGACGAACTGTTCGTAGGTGCGCGTCACACCCGACGGCGTCGGCGGCATCTGGATGCCCGAGCCCACCTCGAAGTGCACGGCCACCGGCCAGCCGGCATCGACGGCGGCTTCCCAGAGCGGCCAGTACTGCGGCTTGCCATACAGCTCTCGCGATTGCAGCGGGATACCGAGTTGCACGATCCGCGGATGGTCTTTGTACTTCTCGATCTCCCGGAGGGCGCCGGCGATGTCGTCGGGGTTGACGCGCAGCGTGCCTCGGAACTTCTCGCCGAACTCGGAGTGCTCGAGCCAGCGGGTCACCATCATCTCGTTGTGGGCAGAGGCGAGAGCGGTGCCCAGGTGGCGGTCGGGCATGATGCCGCGGGTCATCGGATGCAGGATCGCGACGTCAACGCCGCGGTCGTCGAACATGTGCTTGGCAACCACATCCGGGTCCGAACCGGGATAGCGATCGTCGGGCCCGGTCGTCCGGTCGGCGTATTCACCGCCCGGAGCTCCGTACCAGTCCATCTCATAGTCGGGGAAGCCGCGACTGCGGAAAGGCTCACGCAGGAAGTTCTTCCTCAAGTCCTTGTTCGACTGGCAGAAGATGTGCACGCTGGCGTCGATGACGGGCACTCTGGCCCCGTCACTGAACTCTTTCAACAGACACTGCCCTTCACTCTCGCGCGGCCGAGGGCGCGACCGCCGGTGCTGTCCAGTGTAGATCGTTGTTCTTCAATAGCAAGAATTCAGTTCTCCAGCGCATCGCTTAACATCTGCGCTGCTAGACGCGGCTGCTGGACGACTGCTCAGCAATTGTCTGGCGAAAACGGATATCCGTCTGAAGAGAATGTCTACACCGACACCGAGAATGATATTCTCGCCTCGACGTGACAACTCGGAGGCGCTGAATGCTGTTGGAATTTGACGCTGATCAGCGGCTGTGGCAGGAGACCGTGCGCGACGCGGTGTCCAAGCAATGCCCGGCCTCGCTGATCCGCGACATCGCGGAGAACGGCGTCGATCCGGCGCCGCTGTGGACCAGCTACCTCGAGGCGGGGTGGACCGAGCTGACCGATCCGGAGAACGCAGTCGAACTGGCGATCGTGCTGGAGGAGTTGGGCCGGGCCACCGACCCGACACCCTTTCTGGCCACGCTGTCGCAGTTCGCGCCGCTCGTCGGCGACCGCTTCGACCCGATGTCCGCCGGCGCCGCCGTCTTTTCAGGGGTGTCGGCGATCCGTGATGTCGACGGGTGGGTGCTCACCGGCACCGACCGGTTCGTGCTCGACGGCGATCGTGCCGACCGGCTGGCCGTCGTGACCCCGGCCGGGGTCTTCGTCGTCGGCGCCGACCAGGTGACGACGCGGCGGGTCGACACCTTCGACCCGGTCCTGCACGTGGCCGAGGTCTCCTTTTCCGGCATCCACGTCGCCGACAGTGATCGACTCTCCGCTGACACCGAGCGGGCCCACCACGTCGCGCTGATGGGCATGGCCATCACGATGGTCGGCGCGTGTCAGCGCATTCTCGATCTGGTGGTCGAGCATGCCAAGAGCCGGCAGCAGTTCGGCGTCGCGATCGGCACATTCCAGGCGGTGCAGCACAAGGCGACGGACATGTACGTCGCCATCGAGCGGGCCCGCGCGCTGGCGTACTTCGCGGCGCTGACCATCGCGGCGGACGATCCCCGCCGGCGGTTGGCCGCGGCGATGGCCAAGGCGTCGGCCGGAGAGTGCCAGTCGCTTGTCTTCAAGCACGGCATCCAATTGTTCGGCGCCATGGGATTCACCTGGGAGAACGACCTGCAGTTCGCGCTGAAAAGGGCGAAGGCAGGGGAGTTGCTGCTGGGCGGCGCCGCCGAACACCGGGCGATGATCGCCGAGGAATACGGGAGGGACCTGTAGTGCAACTGGCATTCGACTCCGATGTCGAGGAGTTCCGCGCCGAGTTCTCCGCCTTCCTCGACGAACACACACCCTCCGCGGCCGAAACACTGGAACGGCCGCGCTCGGTGTCGCACATGCCCCAGTGGGCACGCGATTTCCAGCGCCTGCTGTTCGACAACGGGTGGTTGCTACCGGCTCAACCGCCCGAGTTCGGCGGGCGCAATGCGACGGTGCTGCAAACGTTCGTGCACGCCGAGGAGTTGTGTCGGCGCCGTATCTATCACAGCTTCAATCCGCAGGGCGTCAACATCATCGCGGCGTCGCTGCTGACGTTCGGCACCGATGAGCAGAAACACCAGTGGGCGGTCCCGGTGCTGCGCGGCGAGCGCACCGCGTCGCTGGGAATGAGCGAGCCGAGCGCAGGTTCAGACCTGGCGTCGTTGCGCACCAAAGCCGTCAGGGACGGCGATCACTTCGTCGTCAACGGCCAGAAGGTATGGACGTCGGGTGCCCACGACGCCGATTTCCTGCTGACGTTCGTGCGCACCGATCCGGACGCGCCGAAGCACAAGGGCATCAGCGTCTTACTGATCCCGACCGACCTCGACGGTGTGGTGTGCCGCCCGTTCGCCGACATGTGCGGCATCGACAATCTCGACTTCAACGAGGTGTTCTTCACCGATGTCCGGGTACCGGCCGAGAACCTCGTCGGCCCGCTCAACGGGGGGTGGGGAGTGGCCAACGGCTCACTCGGCCATGAGCGGACGATGATGTGGCTGGGCTTCGCCGATCGAATCGCCAACACCATCGCCGATTTCCAGCCCACCAACGCTCTCGAGCGGGACGCACTGGCCAGCAGCATCATGGACTACGAGGCGTTGCGCCTGCTGGGATCGGTCGGGATCGCCAAGGCGGCGCGCGGCGAGGTCGACGTGGCATCGGTGTCCATCCCGAAGCTGCTCGGCGCCGAGGCGGAGCAACGCGTCGAAGGACTCGCGCTGGAGGCCAGCGGTCCCGACGGGTTGGTTCACCCCGCGACGTCGGGTCCGTATGCGCACATGAACCTCGATCACTACTTCGCGAGCTGGTTCGAGCGGTACGCGCGAAGCTTCGGGGGCACCATCGCCGGCGGCACGTCGGAGATCCAGCGCAACATCATCGCCCAGCAGGTGCTCGGCCTGCCCCGGCGATAGGCGAAACCACTGAGGGAGATCGGGTGAAGGTGCAGCCGGCGGCGTTTCTGCGAACCACGCTTCCGCTGGACCTCACCGTGCTCGAACGTCTCGACAGCGGCCGCTACCACTCCATCTGGTTGCCCGACCACATGGTGAGCTTCTGGCCGGATTCGATCTGGACACCGGAATTCACCGACCTCGCGGTGGCCTCACCGTCACCGCATCGCCACCTCGACGGCATGGCCGTCGCGGCCGCTGCGGCCGTGCTCACCGAGAACGTGCCATTGGTCACCAGCGTCGTCGACACCGTGCGCCGCCATCCTGCGTCGCTGGCGCAGACCGCGTTGACGATCGACCATCTGGCCAAGGGCCGGTTCATCCTCGGTCTGGGTAGCGGTGAGGCCGAGAACATCGAGCCCTACGGCTTCGACTTCGACCGACCGGTCAGCAGATTCGAGGAGGCGTTGCACGTCATCCGCTTGCTCTGGGACAGCGACGGGCCCGTGAGTTTCGACGGACAGTTCTATCGACTCCAGCACGCCCGCCTGGACACCGAGCCGTACGACGGGCGATTCCCGCCGATCTGGGTCGGAGCCAGCGGACCCCGCTCCCTGGATATCGCCGGCCGATATGCCGACGGGTGGTGGCCCGCCGGGGCGTGGACTCCCGAGGACTACGCCCAGAAGCTGGCGCGGGTGAGAGGTTCCGCCGAGCGGGCCGGCCGCGACCCGATGGCCATCACGCCCTGCTTCATCCAGGTGTGCGTGATGGGCCGCGACGACACCGCACTCGCCGAGATCCTCGAGGCACCGTTGGTGAAGTCGTTCCTGTTGCAGGTGTCCGCAGAGTTGTTGAGTTCCTTCGGCTTCGATCACCCGATGGGTGAGGACTGGCGCGGCTTCCACGACATCGACCCTGCGGTGCTGACCCGGGACCGAATCATCGACTTCCTGGACCGGGTCGAGCCCGAGATGATCCTGGCCGTGGTGCCGCACGGAACGCCTGAGCAGGTGGCCCACACCGTCAAGGAATACGTCGACGCCGGCCTTCGGGTCCCCAAGATCCTGGACTACGGGGCCATGGCCGGCCTGGACCACGCCGCCGCTTCGGCGGACAACGTCCGCGCAGCCGAGGACGAACTGATCGCACTGTGCGGGGGAGTCGCATGAGTGGACGCTTGCACGCCGACCAGATGCTCGCGCGCGCCGAATCCGAGACCGGATTGTCCGACTACGGGGATCCGACGCTGCCGCAGCGGTTCGGCCTCGTCATCGACCACCTCAACACCCTCGGTATGGACGAGGACGGCTGCCGTCGGGCCGCGGATGTCTGCCACGGTTTGCTCACCAGCCGCCTGCAGTTCTTCGAGGACCGCAACCGGTACCCGATAGCCGACGAAGTGGTGGAACGGCCGATGTTCGTCACCGGGGAGCCCCGTTCCGGCACCACGTTGATGCACGCACTGATGTCCGTCGACCCGGACGCGCGCGCCCTGCGATTCTGGGAGGTGATGTACCCGTCACCGCCACCGGGCACGGCGGACCCGGACGACCCGCGTCGCGCGCGGGCCGACGAGGACTGGCGCGAGATCAACGCGCAGATGCCCAAGTGGCTGCACAGCCACCCTTACAACGACATGCTCGGCGACGGGCTGCCGGAGGACGAGCGCACGTGGGCGTTCGACTTCCGGGTGCTGACCCCGACTGCGTGGTGGCGGGTACCGATGCAGACGGTCGTTGGTGGGCTGCCCACCGATGCGGCCGCGCAATACCGCATCCACAAGGCGATGTTGCAGCAGTGTCAGTACCGAAGGCTGCCGAAGTACTGGGTGCTCAAAGGCTTCCACGGCTTCAGACTGGCCGAGTTCTTCGATGCCTATCCGGATGCCGGCCTCGTGTGGTTGCACCGCGATCCCATTCAGGTCGCCGCGTCGCGCACGATGATGATGGCCGACATCCTCGAAGGGATCGTCGGGCCGGTCGACCTGAAGACCGCTGCGAAGACTCATCTCGAGCTGACCCGAGCCAGTATCGCCAACACGATGGCCAATCCGCTTGTCGATGATCCGCGGATCCTGCACGTGCGCTACACCGACTTCATCGCCGACCCGGTCGGCACCGTCCGCCGCTACCACCGCTTCTGCGGTCGCGATCTCACCGGCTCCGCCGAGGCGGCGATGCGTGACTATCTGACCCACAACAAGGGCGACCGGCACGGAAAGTTTCGCTATTCAACCACGTTGCTCACCGACATCGGCGAAGACCTCGGCGCGCTGCACGAGGAATTCCGCCCGTTCCGCGAGCGGTTCGGCGTGGAAGTCGAGACGCGTGACTGACCCGCGTGTCTCGGTTCACAGCGTCACGTTCCTGGGCGCCTCGGTCGACGAAATGCGTGACCTCTGGCGCGATCTCGGCGTCAGCCGGCTCAGCCTGATCGACGCGCAGCTCGACGATCCGGAGTTGGCGGACGTGATCACCGCAGAAGGCTATGCGGTCGAGACGGTGTTCCACCGGTTCACGACCACCGACGAGTTGCGTCGCCGTATCGACGACGCGGCCCGGATCGGAGCACGGGTGGTCTACATGCTCACCGGCGGCCGTGGGGAGGCATCGTGGGACGAAGCGGCCGAGCGGTTCTGCTCCGCCGTGGCACCCTGTCTCGAACACGCCGACCGGGCAGGCGTTGCACTCGCGATCGAGAACGCGTCCGGGTTGTACGCCGACCTGCACATCGCCCACACCCTCGCCGACACCGTCGAGCTGGCTGAGATGGCGGGTCTCGGCGTCTGCGTGGACCTGTTCCACTGCTGGGCCGAAGCCCATCTGGACGAGCTGGTCGAACGGGCGATGCCGCGGCTGGAAATGGTCCAGCTGAGTGACTACGTCCTCGGTGACCGCGCGTTGCCGGCCCGGGCGGTACCCGGCGACGGCGTCGTGCCCGTCGAGGCATTCCTGGCGCACGCGATCGCGGCCGGCTACCGCCACGGCGTCGACCTCGAGCTGATCGGGCCACGCATCGAGCAGGAGGGCCGCTTGGCCGCCGCCCGCCGGGGTTGCGTGGTGGTGTCGGAGATGTTGTCCCGCATCGACACTGGGCGGTGATCGTGGCGTTCGGTGAGGGTCCTGACGACGACGCGTTACGGCAGGCGTGGTCACACTTCTGTGCCAGGCTCGACGCGGCCGGGGAGTTGATATTCAAGGACAACAACCCGGTTTCGGGTGTGCACCGCGTCGATGCGTTGCGATTCCTCACCCAGAACCTCGGGCAGGCGTTCGACCTGGCCCTCGAGACTCACGACACCCGCTATCCCGCCCTGCACGCGTTCTGCGGACCCAGCCGCAAACTCGGCGGGGACTGCGCCGATTTCACCTATCAGCAGGCGTGGATCGACGGCAGCTCGACCTACCGGATCGTGGGGGAGCGGGGTAGCGCCCGATTTCTCAACATCACGGTGCAGGGCGCGCGCCCGAACGGTCCGGGCGTGCTGCACGAACCGTTCGGCGATGTGCCGGAAGCGAACCTCGCCGGTGACCGGCTCGTGGTCGGGGCGGACGGCGCCTTCGACGTGTTCCTGGGTGGCCCGGACCGGGAAGCGAACTGGCTGCCCACCACGGCGGGGTCCCGCAAGGTGTTCATCCGCCAGGGTTTCGACTCCTGGGACGAGCAGCCGGCCCGGCTGCGCATCGAGCGAGTCGACATGGCGTCGCCACGGCCGTTGCCGTCGACCGGGCAGATGCTCGAAGCGATCAGCTGGGCAGGCGATTTCGTCACCGGACTGATGCACGATTGGCCTGAATTCCCCTTCATCTACGGCGGGGTCGACGCCGAGCACCCCAATCGGTTCCCGGTGGTGGACGCCTCCGGTGCTGACGCCAAGCGTGGCCGTGCTGCGACGAACATGCACTGGCAGCTGGCCGGCGACGAGGCGTTGATCGTCGAGTTCGATGTGCACGACGGTCTGTGGATGCTGACCAACATGGGTGTGTTCTTCAACAGCATGGATTATCTCTATCGACCGGTCAGCTACACGCCGAGCCGCACCGAGGTCGACAGCGACGGCAAGGTGCGTCTGATCCTGGCGCACGACGACCCGGGCTACCACAACTGGATCGATACTCAGGGTTTCGAGCGCGGTAACCTCACCTACCGGCACATGCTCGGAGGTTTTCCGGCCACGTTGGACACCCGGGTGGTGAAGCGCGCGGCCCTGGCCGCGGAGCTGCCGGGTGACAGCGCGACGGTCACCCCGCAGCAGCGGATCGCGCAGATGTGGGCGCGGTTCAACGGGATCCGCCGGCGGTATGCGTCGCTCTGAGTGGCGACGAGCGTGCGCGAAAGGACGGGTCCGCGCGGCGTGTCGCGTGCAGACGCGCACGCTCGCGGTGAAATCGGTTCAGAGGCGGACGAGTTTGAAGGTCCAGAACTGAGTGCCGGGCGGGCCGTTGAAGCAGCCGACGTCGTATTTCGAGTCGATCGTGCCGACCAAGCTGACAGCATCCCAGGAGTACGTCTCGCGGGTCGGCAGGTTGTACCCCGGGCACCGCAGCCCGTCGGGCACGTCGACCGTGAAGGTGTAGCGGCCGTCGACCAACCACGCCTTGCTCTCGTAGTAGGCGTAGAACTTCAGGCGCGGCCGAGCGGCGACATTGATGCAGTCCGGAGACTTCTCGGGGATGCAGGTCGAGATGAACCAGAACCAGGAGGCTCGGTCGTACCGGTTGGTCCACAGGTCGTAGTTGCCCATGTTCATCCCCGCCGCCGAGGAGGGGGGCGCCACAAACGTTGCCATCGCGATGAGTACCGACAGCGCGGCCGCCAGCTTGCTGCGCATCATCGCCCACCTTCCACTGTTACACCGCTTGTCATCGAACCATTGCGCGGCCCGCGGCGGGCCGGAATGCGTCATCGCTCACTCGATGACGGCGCGTTCCTTGCGTTCGGTGATCGGCCGGGCCAGCTCCTGCTCGGTGCAGATGCGCTGCAGCTTCTCGATCGTCTCGTCCAGCCCGGGTCCCAGTGGCTTACTCGGGGCGAACGTCGCGGGCAGGTGGCGCATGCCCTGGATGACCCCGATGGTGTCGTAGTGCACGGTCCCTTCGGGATCACACACATAGTCGGGCATCCGGTCGAGCACCGCGGTGAGCATCGACTTGAACACCGTGCGGGCCACATTCGAGCCCACACACCGGTGCACACCGATACCGAAGCTGAAGTGCCGGTTGCCTTTCCGGTCCAGAATGATCTCGTTCGGCTTTTCGAACACCGCAGGGTCGCGGTTGGCCATCGCCCACGACAGCCACAGCCGCTCGTACTGCTTGAACCGGTGCCCGTCGACCTCGACGTCCTCGGCAAAGGTCCTGCCGTCGCCGGGGGCAGGCGTGAAGAACCGCAGGAACTCCTCGGTGGCCGGGTGCAGCAGTGTGTCGCGCTCTCGACTCAGCCGCGCTCGATCGTCGGGATGTTCACCGAGCCATTCCAGGGCGTGCGCGGTCAGCGCCGTCGTGGTGTCGAACCCACCGCCGATGATCAGTCCCAGGTTGCCCAAGATCTCCATGTCCGGCGCCGGTTCCCCATCGATGCGCAACTGCAGCAGAGCGTTCACCAGACCGGGCCGGGGGTTCTCGCGGATCTCCATCATGTTGTTGATGAGATCGATGCCCATCTCGCGATGCTGCCCGTTGATCTTCTCGCGGTCCGGTGAGTGCTCCGGGGTGTAGACCGACGCGTGGGTCGGTTCGCTGTAGACGTTCCACTTCTTGAGTTCGATGCCCATCATTGCCAGCGTGAACACCGCGGGCACCACGTTGGCCAGGTGGTCGACGAAATCGATCCGCCCCGACTCGATGTGTTCGTCGAGTGCGGCACGGGTGATCTCGTCGATGAACGGCTCCCACCGCTTGATCGCGGCGGGGGACAGGTAGGGGTTCAGGGCGCCACGGTAGGTGCTGTGCTCGGGTTCGTCCATCTCCAGAATGCCGCCGCGAACGACCGTGGCACGGCTGGCCTTCGGGATCGTGATGCCCTGGTAGGGCGTCTCTCCGGAGATGTCGTGATGGTTGGACACCACCGGGCAGCGCGCCAGCTCGAACACCTCTTTGCTGCCCGCGGCCACCCAGTGCCCGTTGTAGACGTCTGTCCAGGCCATCGGGCACTTGCTGTGCATCTCTTCGGTGATCTTCTCGAACTGCAGCCGATACTCAGGCGTATGCCGGTCGAAGTGGTACTTCGGCTGCTTACGGCTGTCGTCGGCGGTGCCGTCTACGACGTCGTCGACACTCAAGAGTCCTGTCTCCCTTGTCATTCCTCGATCGAGATGGCTTGTTCGGGGCAGGAGTGCGCAGCCTCGCGCACCGCGTCCTCCTGGTCGGCGGGCACGACCTCGTTGACCGGAGAGGCGGTGCCGTCGATGTCGCTGAGTTCGAACGAGTCCGGCGCGATCATCGAGCACAATGTGTGCCCCTGGCACCGTCCCGAATCCACAAAAACCTTCATGCGCCGTCCTCCTAGACGTGCCAGTCGTACCACTTGAGGTAGCCGCCGGCGTCCACGCGCAGCTGCATACCGGTGACATACCGGGCCTCGTCGGAAACCAGCCACAGAATCGCGTTGCTGATGTCCTCGGGTTCGATGAAGTTGACCTTCATGGCCTGCTGAACGCCGAAGACCGGCTCGGCGTCGGCGCGGGTGGGGTTGTCGAGATCGGGTCGGAACGACTTGTACATCGGCGGGCTCTGCAGCATGTCGGTGTTGCAGTTGGTCGGGTGCACGACGTTGGCGCGGATGCCGCGGACGGCCAGGTTCGTCGACAGGTCGTGCACGTACTGGGAAAGCAGGCGTTTGGACGTCATGTAGGCCATCCCGCCGGGATCATTGCCCGGATTCGGCTTGTTGTGAGCATCCATGAGCGCGGCGGTCGAGCCGGTGGCAACGATCGACGCGCCCTCCTTGAGATGGGGCAACGCAACCTGGATGGCGTTGATGGTGCCGACCAGGTTCGTGTTGATCACATCGGTCCAGGCCTGCATCGGGGGATCGCCTTTCATGCCTGCGATGCCGGCCTGGGCGACGACGATATCCAGCCCGCCCAGCTGCGAAATGCCCTCCTCGAGAGCCTTCTTCAGCTGCGTGGCGTCTCGGACATCGGCCTTGGCGGTGACGATGCGCTGGCCGGTCTTCTCGACGAAGGCGGCTGTCTCGTCGAGATCGTCGGCGGTTGCCATCGGATAGCCGATGGTGTCGATGTCCTCGCACAGGTCGACCGCGATGATGTCCGCACCTTCCTCGGCGAGCCGGACGGCATGACTGCGGCCCTGACCGCGCGCCGCGCCGGTGATGAAGGCGACCTTCCCTTGAACGCGTCCCATGTTCCTCCCGCTCCCTTTCGGTGTCTCAGGTGTTCCGGCCGCCGTTGACGCCCAGAATCTGACCGGTGATATAGCTGGCGTCATCGGAGATGAAGAAGGAGCATGCGGCCGCGATGTCCTCGGGCCGGCCCATCCGGCGGACCGGGGTGGCCTCGATCTGCTTCGCGGTGTCGCCCAGGAAGCCGCGCTGCTCTGCCTTGCGCAGCATGGGGGTGTCGATGAATCCTGGTGGAACCGCGTTGACCGTGATGCCCTGCGGGCCGTACTCGAGGGCCAGTGACTTGGTCAATCCGTTGACCGCCGACTTGGCCGCCACGTAGGGGGCCATGAAGGGCTGGCCGGAATGCGTGCTCGACGACGAGATGTTGACGATACGTCCCCACCCGGCCTCGACCATGTCGGGCAGCACGGCTTGGATGCAATGGAACGTGCCGTTCAAATTGACGTCGATGACCTTCTGCCACTCGTCGAACGTGAGATCGCTGAACCGTTTGAACCGATCGAGACCGGCCGCGTTGACGAGGACCGTCACCGGTCCAAGCTCGGCGCGGATGTCCTCCAGGGCGGCGTCGACCGCCGCGCGGTCGGTGACGTCGGCGGTGTAGCAGAACTTCTCCTCGCCGGCGTTGAGGTCGAGGGTTGCCACCTGAAGGCCGTCGGCCCGAAGACGATCAGCGATCGCGGCGCCGATGCCCGAAGCGCCACCGGTCACCACAGCGGTCCTCACAAGCAGCCCTCACTCTCCAAGAATCGGCCTTTCGATTATGAGAACCGTACTCTCGCATACTGCACTCTCGCAAGACAACGCGAGTCCGATGTTCGCACTGGTGAGACGTTTGTCGCTCGACTGTCGCATGGTTCCGTGCAGGCAGCCGCGGTGCGGTCCATTTGCTTGAGTTCTCTCCGAGCGAATGTATGATTCGCCGAAGATGAGAATGCAGTTTCCATCACAGTGAGACAGCAGCACGACTTGAGTCACACATCCCGGGGTCACTCCGGAGGAGGACGATGCAGGACACAGCCACGATCTCGAACGATCGTCAGGACGCAAACGGTAACCGTCGCGAGGTGGCCCGTCGCCTGCTGATCGGCGGTCAGCTGCTCGAGGCCCAGCACACGTTCGCGTCGCTGAACCCCGCCACCGGTGACGTCCTCGGTTACGCCCCCGACGCGTCCGTCGCCGACGCCGAGGCGGCGGTCGCGGCGGCCCGCCACGCCTTCGACGAGGGGAAGTGGGCGACCGACACCGAATTGCGGGTCCGATGCCTCGAGCAGCTGCATCGGGCGCTGCTCGACCACCGCGATGGGCTCGCCGAGCTGACCATCGCCGAGGTGGGAGCCACCGAGTCGCTGTGCCAGGGCGCTCAGCTGGACGGTCCGATCGAGATCGTGCGCTACTACGCCGATCTGCTGAAGACCTATCCGATGACCGAAGACCTCGGCAACATCGAGAGCCGCGGCATGCAGCACCACCGCTGGGTGGAGAAGGAAGCAGCAGGCGTCGTCGCCGCGATCATCGCCTACAACTATCCCAACCAACTCGCCCTGGCGAAGCTCGCGCCGGCGCTGGCGGCTGGTTGCACCGTGGTCCTCAAGTCCGCCCCCGACACCCCGCTCGTGACCCTCGCGCTGGGCGAGTTGATCGCCAACCACACCGACATCCCGGCCGGCGTCGTCAACGTGCTCTCCGGCGCGGATCCCGCCGTCGGCGTCGCGTTGACCACGAGCCCGGACGTCGACATGGTCACCTTCACCGGGTCGACACCGACCGGCCGGGCGATCATGGCCGCGGCCAGCGACACCCTGAAAAAGGTGTTCCTCGAACTCGGCGGCAAGTCCGCCGCCATCGTCCTCGACGACGCCGATTTCAACACCGCAGCGCTGTTCTCGGCCTTCAGCATGGTCACTCATGCCGGCCAGGGGTGCGCGCTGACATCGCGACTGTTGGTGCCGGAGAAGCACAAGGACCAGATCGTCGAGATGATCAAGAACAACTTCGGACTCGTCCGCTACGGCGACCCCGCCGACCCGAAGACCTACATGGGCCCGCTGATCAGTGAGAAGCAGCGCGACAAGGTCGACGCGATGGTGCATCGCGCCGTCGCCGCCGGCGCGACACTGGTCACCGGCGGCGAGAAGGTCGACCCCGGCTTCTTCTACACGCCCACTCTGCTCGCCGACGTCGAACCGGACAGCGAAATCGCCCAGGAAGAGGTGTTCGGACCCGTTCTGGTCGTCATCTCCTACACCGATGACGACGACGCGGTGCGCATCGCGAACAACTCGATCTACGGACTGTCCGGCGCGGTGTTCGGTAGCGCCGAACGCGCCAAGGCGCTCGCTCGGCGGATCCGCACCGGCACCTTCTCGATCAACGGCGGCAACTACTTTAGCCCGGACAGCCCGTTCGGCGGATACAAACAGTCCGGCATCGGTCGCGAGATGGGCCGCGCCGGTCTCGAGGAGTTCCTGGAGTCCAAGACGCTCGCAGAGGTGGTGGGCTGATGAGCGCTTGCGCGAAGAAGGAAATCGTATGAGCAGCAAACCGCTGGACGGAATCCGCGTTCTCGAGGTCGCCATGTACGGCTTCGTTCCGTCGGCGGGCGCAGTGCTCGCCGAGTGGGGAGCCGACGTCGTCAAGGTCGAGCACGCCGTCACCGGAGACCCGCAGCGCGGGCTGCGTCAGACCGGGTTGTTGCGTGTCGAAGGTGATCCGAACCCCAACATCGAGCACGCCAACCGGCTCAAGCGCAGCATCGGTCTGGACATGTCGGTGCCGGAAGGCAGGGAAACGCTGCTGGAGCTGGCCCGACGCTCCGACGTTTTCCTCACCAGCTTCCTTCCCGGTCATCGCCAGAAGTTCGGCATCGACGTCGACGACATCCGTGCGGTCAACCCGGACATCATCTATGCCCGTGGCAGCGCTCTGGGACCGCGCGGCGGAGAATCGGTCAAGGGCGGCTACGACATGACCGCGTTCTGGTGCCGGGCCGGCACGGCGCGCACCATCACCCCGCCGGACATGCCTGGCATGATCGGCCCGCCCGGCCCGGCGTACGGGGACACCATCTCGGGCACGAACCTGGCCGGCGGCATCGCCGCGGCGCTGCTCAAACGCGAACGCACGGGAGAGCCTTCGGTCGTCGACGTGTCGCTGCTGGGCAGTGGTCTCTGGTCGATGGGACATACGGTGGCGCTGACGAAACACCTCGACCAACGCATGGAGGCGTTCCCGCCCGGTGTGCACGGCTCGCCGATCAATCCGCTGGTCGGCCTCTATCCAACGGCCGACGACCGTTACATCTCCTTTGTGATGATGCAGCCCACCAAGTTCTGGGCCGACGTGTGTCGGCACATGGACCTGGAGGAGCTGATCGACGATCCCCGCTTCGCCACCGCCGAGTCGATCGCCGAGAACACCGAGGCGGCCACGGAGATACTCACCGAAGCCATGAAGAAGCGCCCCCTGGTGGAGTGGAGCGAACGATTCGCCACCCTGGCCGGCCCGTGGGCCCCGGTCCAAGACACACTTCAGGCCGCCGAGGACGCACAGGTTCGCGCCAACGAATACCTCGTGCAGGCCGGCGAACTCGAGTTGGTGGCCAATCCGGTGCAGTTCGACGTCGCCGCCCCAAAGTCGGGGCCAGCGCCTGGATTCGCCGAACAGACCGACGAGATCCTGCTGGAAATGGGGCTGGACTGGGACCGCATCATCGAGCTCAAGACGGCTGGCGCCGTCACCTGATTCCTGCTGTCTGTACCACTGGAGAGATCGCATGCCATTCGTCGCGCCCGTCGGGACCCGCCTGCGTTGCGGGGGATCGTCCCAGCGGGTGACGGGCTGCCTGGCAGGTTCGAAATTACATGTTCGCCCATATCTCCACGAATCTTCTGCAACTGAAGAACACTTAGCCATGCCGGCAGTCAAGAACTACCGCCACAAAGCCGACAACCCCGCGGCGCAGCAGCGCTGTGAGATCACGATGGAGCAGGACCTGAACGCACCGACGGTCGTGACGCCTTTCCGACTGTACGACTGCACACCTCAGAATGACGGTGCCACAGCGCTGGTGCTCGCGACGGAGGTCGTGGCGGACCCGTTCGCCGACCAGCCATCGGATGTCGATGTTGCCGAGGCGCACGACTTCCGCACCGGGACCGAACTCATGAGCTATGAGGACCTCGGCTTCGCCGAGAGGCTCGATGGCTACGGATTTCTCGAGGCCGTCAACCAGGGCGACGGTGCCCGAATCGCGCTGGCCCATGACTTCGGCCGTCGGTCCGCGGTATCAGCTGCGACGATCATCGACGGGCCAGGAGGACCCCACTGATGGCGGTGAAGGGTCCGGAGCGTTGGACCACCGGCATCAGCATGCCCAACGGGTTGTCCGGGGCCATGCAGGCGATCGGCGGGTTCTTCGCGATGGCACTGGACGCCGTGCGGTTTGTGTTTGTCAGGCCATTCCAGTGGCGTGAATTCCTCGAGCAGTCGTGGTTCGTCGCGCGGGTGGCGATGGCCCCGACCCTGTTGGTGGCGATCCCGTTCACGACACTGGTCTCGTTCACGCTCAACATTCTCCTTCGAGAACTCGGAGCGGCCGACCTGTCCGGTGCAGGCGCGGCCTTCGGTGCGGTCACCCAGTTGGGGCCCATGGTGACGGTGCTGGTGGTGGCGGGTGCGGGTGCGACGGCGATGTGCGCCGACCTGGGGTCTCGCACCATTCGTGAGGAGATCGAAGCCATGGAGGTGCTGGGCATCAATCCGGTACAGCGGCTTGTCACCCCGCGGATGCTGGCTGCGGGACTCGTGGCGTTGTTGCTGAACAGTCTGGTGGTGATCATCGGCATCCTCGGCGGCTATGTGTTCTCGGTGTTCGTCCAGGACGTGAACCCGGGAGCGTTCGCCGCCGGTTTGACCTTGCTCACCGGGGTGCCCGAGGTGATCATTTCTTGTATCAAGGCGGCCCTGTTCGGTCTGATCGCCGGGCTGGTCGCGTGTTACCGCGGGCTGACCATCACCGGTGGTGGGGCCAAGGCGGTGGGCAACGCCGTCAACGAGACCGTCGTGTACGCCTTCATGGCGCTGTTCGTCATCAACGTCGTGGTCACGGCCATCGGTATCCGGATGACGACGGGTTAGGGGCCGACGTGAGCACTTCGGCAGTCCTGCGGTCACGGTTTCCGCGGCTGGTCGGCACGGCACGACGGCCGGTGGACTGGCTGTCGCGGATCGGCGACCACACCTTGTTCTACGGGCGGGCGGTCGCCGGGACACCCTACGCCGCCATGCATTTCCGCAAGGAGACCGTCCGCCTGATCGCCGAGATCTCGATGGGCGCGGGCACTCTGGCGATGATCGGCGGCACCGTGGTGATCGTCGGCTTCCTGACACTGGCCACCGGCGGCGTGCTCGCCATCCAGGGTTACAGCTCTCTGGGCAACATCGGCATCGAGGCGTTGACCGGGTTCCTGGCGGCGTTCATCAACGTTCGCATCGCGGCCCCGGTGGTCGCCGGCATCGGGTTGGCGGCGACGTTCGGCGCCGGCGTGACTGCACAACTGGGCGCGATGAGGATCAACGAAGAGATCGACGCGCTGGAGTCGATGGGCATCCCGCCGGTGCCGTACCTGGTCTCGACCCGAATCGTGGCGGGCATGGTTGCGGTGACGCCGTTGTACGCGATCGCGGTGATCCTGTCGTTCCTGGCGTCGCAATTCACGACGGTGGTGTTGCTGGGCCAGTCGGGCGGCCTGTACGCGCACTATTTCGACACTTTCCTCAATCCCATCGACCTGCTCTGGTCCTTCCTGCAGGCCGTGCTGATGGCGATCGCGATCTTGCTGGTGCACACGTACTTCGGCTACTTCGCGTCCGGCGGTCCGTCGGGTGTCGGCGCGGCCGTCGGCAATGCGGTGCGGACCTCGCTGATCGTGGTCGTGACCGTGACGCTTCTGGTGTCGCTGGCGGTGTACGGATCCAACGGCAACTTCAACTTGTCGGGCTAGGAGGGCGCGTTGAGCAAGAGTTACGTCCGTCCGCTGGCCGGACTCGGACTGATCGTGGCACTGGTCGCGGTGCTCGTCGTTGCGCTGGCATTCTTCAACGGCGTCTTCACCAAGACCGACACCGTGACCGTGGTGTCCCCGCGCGCCGGCCTGGTGATGAACCCCGACGCCAAGGTCAAGATGCGCGGCGTTCAGGTGGGCAGCGTCGAGTCGATCTCCTACCGGCCGGACGGGATGGCCGAGCTCACGCTGGCCATGGATCCGTCGCAGATGCGGTTGATCCCGTCGAACGTGAACGTCGACATCGCCGCTTCGACGGTATTCGGCGCCAAGTTCGTCCAACTCGCGCCTCCGTCCGACCCGTCGGGAACCCTGTCGGCCGGACAGGTGCTCCAGGGCGAGCATGTCACCGTCGAGGTGAACACCGTCTTCCAACAGTTGGTCGACGTTCTCGACTCGATCGACCCCGCCAAACTCAACGAGACCCTGGGTGCGATCGCCCAGGCGTTCAACGGGCGCGGGGAGAAATTCGGCCAGACCCTGACCGACTTCAACGCCGTGCTGGCCGAACTGGAACCAAGCCTGCCCAACCTTGCCCGTGACATCGAACTGGCTGTCCCGACGCTCAACGCCTACGCCGATGCCGGTTCGGACATCGTCTCCACCATCGAGAACACGACCACGCTGAGCAATTCGATCGTCGAGGAGCAGCAGAACCTGGATGAGTTCCTGGTCAGCGCTATCGGTCTGGCCGACCTCGGCAACGAGGTGGTGGGCGGTAACCGGCAGGCGTTGACCGATGTGCTGGACGTGTTGATACCCACCACGACCGTGCTGCACGATTACCGTCGGTCGCTGTGGTGCGGCATCGGCGGCCTGGTGCCGTTCGCGAGATCGGCGCCGCAGTACTCGGGTGTCATCGTGTCCGCCGGCCTGACACTGGGCGTCGAGCGCTACCGTTATCCCGGCGATCTGCCCAAGGTGGCGGCCTCCAGCGGCGGTGCGGACTATTGCGACGAACTCGGTCTGCCCGAACAGCCGGCAGAGTTCGTGCCGCCGCAGATCATCGGCGACATCGGCTCAAACCCTTCGAAATACGGCAACGCCGGAATTCTGCTGAACTCCGAAGGGCTCAAGAACTGGCTGTTCGGCCCCCTGGACGGACCCCCGCGCAACACCGCACAGATCGGGATGCCCGGATGACGCGATCAACTGGAACCCTCATCAAATTCGGCGCTTTCGGCGTCGTGATGATCGTGCTCACCGCCTTCCTGTTCATGGTTTTCAGCGATGCGAGAACTGGGCCGACCAACGAGTACTCCGCCGTGTTCACCGATGCTTCCCGGTTGAAGACCGGCGACACCGTACGGATCGCCGGCATCCGGGTGGGTACCGTCACCGGGGTCGACTTGCAGCAGGACCGCAACGTGCTGGTCACGTTCGACGCCGATCGCGACATCGCCCTGACTCAGGGGACCACCGCGGCCATCCGGTATCTCAACCTGGTCGGCGACCGGTACATGGAACTCATCGACACCCCGGACTCGACGAAAATTCTCCCGGTCGGCGGGCGGATCCCCGAGGATCGCACTGCGCCGGCGCTCGACCTGGATCTGCTTCTCGGTGGCCTCAAACCGGTGATTCAGGGCCTGAACCCGGAAGACGTCAACGCGCTGACGTCGTCGCTGGTGCAGATTCTGCAGGGGCAGGGCGGCACGTTGGAGTCACTGTTCTCCAAGACCTCGTCGTTCACCAACTCACTGGCTGACAACAACCAGGTCATCGAGCAGCTGATCGACGACCTGCGGGCAGTACTGGATACGTTGGCCGACGACGGCGAACAGTTCTCGGGTGCGATCGACAAGCTCGAACAGCTGGTTTCCGGGTTGTCCACGGATCGCGATCCGATCGGTACTGCCATCGAGGCGCTCGACAACGGCACGACATCGTTGGCCGACCTGCTCGCCCGCGGGCGGGCGCCGCTGGCCAACACGGTCGACGAACTCAACCGGTTGGCCCCGCTGGTGGACAACGATCTGGAACGGCTCGACGCGACTATTCAGCGGCTCCCCGAGATCTACAGAAAGCTGGCCCGGGTCGGTTCCTACGGCGCGTGGTTCCCCTACTACATCTGCGGTATCTCCTTCCGCGCCAGTGATCTGGAGGGCCGCACCGTGGTGTTCCCCTGGATCAAGCAAGAGACCGGAAGGTGCGTGGACGAGTAGATGCTGAAGTATCGCGGCGCACAGCTCGCCAGAGCCGGATTCATCGGTCTCGTCACCATCATCCTGGTGATCGCGGTCGGTCTGCAGCCGGAAAGACTGGTGCAGTGGGCAACGGCAGTTCGTTATCAAGCGTTGTTCACCGAAGCAGGCGGCCTCACCGTCGGCAACGACGTCACGGTATCCGGAATCAAGGTTGGCTCGGTGTCCTCGATCGGGCTCGACAACGGCGATGCCCTGGTCGGATTCACGATCGCCGGTCAATACGCGCTCGGCTCCGACACCACCGCGCACATCAAGACCGGAACGCTGCTCGGTGAACGCGTGCTGGCTCTCGAGTCCGCGGGCAGCGGCACGCTCGATCCCCAGACGGTGATCCCGACGACGCGGACGACATCGCCGTACGCCTTGACAGATGCACTCAGCGATCTCACCGCCAACACCGCGGCCACCGACACCGAATCGCTGAATCAGTCGCTGGACACCTTGGCCCAGACGCTCGATCAGGTGTCGCCGCAGCTCGGCCCCACCTTCGACGGGCTGTCGCGGGTGTCCAACGCGTTGAACAACCGTAACGAGAGTTTGGCCGAGCTGCTGCAGACCGCCGGCGAGGTCACCGGAATCTTCTCGGAACGCAGCCGACAGGTCAACGCGCTCATCCTGAACGCCAACGACCTCGTCGCGGTCCTCAACGACCGGCGCTACGCGATCACCAGCTTGCTGTCGAGTATCTCAGCGGTCTCGCAGCAGTTGATCGGAGTGGTGGCCGACAACGAACAGGAACTGGCCCCGGCACTGGAGAGGCTGAACAACGTCACCAGGATGCTGGAGCGGAACCGGGACAACCTGGCGAAGATGTTGCCTGGTGCCGCGAAGTACTATCTGACCCAGGGCGAGATCGTCTCCAACGGAGCCTATTACAACGCGTTGGTACCCAACCTGCAGCCGGCGCAGCTGCTGCAGCCGTTCCTCGACTACGCCTTCGGCTTCCGGCGCGGTGTGGAAGCCGGTCAGCCGCCCGACAACGCGGGTCCGCGTGCCGAGCTTCCGTTCCCCGTCAACAGCATCCCGCAGCCAGGAGATCTTCCCAATGACGGCAACCCGTAAGCGTCTGGTCGCCGGCACGGCGATCGTGCTGGCGCTGGTTCTCGTCGCCGGTGCGGCATTCCTGGTCCGGCAGGTGTTCTTCGGACCCAAGACCATCACGGCCTATTTCCCGACTGCCACGGCGATCTACCCCGGTGACGAGGTCCGGGTCTCGGGGGTCAAGGTGGGCACGATCAGCGGGATCGAGCCCGCGGGTACCGAGACCAAGATGACGCTCGAAATCAACAGCGATGTGCCGGTTCCGGCAGATGCGAACGCGGTGATCGTCGCCCAGAACCTGGTGGCGGCCCGCTACGTGCAGCTGACCCCTGCCTATCGGGACGGCGGCGGGCCTACGATGCGCGACGGCGCCGTGATTCCGAGTGATCGCACCGCCGTTCCGGTCGAATGGGACGAAGTCAAGGACCAATTGATGCGTCTGGCCACCGAACTCGGTCCGCAGGCGGACGAGTCGGGCACGTCGATCTCCCGGTTCGTCGACAGCGCCGCCAACGCGATGGACGGCAACGGCGCGAAGCTACGGCAGACGCTGGCTCAGCTGTCCGGTGCCGCCCGCATCTTCGCCGAGGGCAGCGGCAACATCGTCGACATCATCAAGAATTTGCAGGTCTTCGTCGGCGCGCTGCGGGACAGCAAGGTGCAGATCGTCCAGTT
The DNA here is from genome assembly GCF_010728325.1 of Mycolicibacterium poriferae. Next base: position 4,483,620 of record NZ_AP022570.1, on the reverse strand, counting down.
CCAGAACCGGTTGGCCAGTCTGACCAGCGTCGTCAACGACAGCAGGTCGGATCTGGACGCTGCGCTGTCCGACCTGTCGGTGGCGATGGGCGAGGTACAGCGCTTCGTCGCCGGCAGCAGAGACCAGACCACCGAGCAGATCCGCAGCCTCAAAGAGGTCACCCAGGTCCTGGTCGATCACCAATTGGATTTCGAGAACGTCCTGCACATCACACCGAACGCGATCGGCAACTTCAACAACATCTTCTACCCCAACGGTGGTTCGGTCACCGGCGCCTTCGCGCTCAACAACTTCTCGAACCCGGTGTGGTTCGTGTGCGGACTGATCGGGGGAGTGGCCAACACCACGGCGCCGGAGACCGCCAAGCTGTGTGCGAACTACCTCGGTCCGGCGCTGCGGCTGCTGAACTTCGCCAACCTGCCCTTCCCGATCAATGCCTATCTGCGTCCCGCGGTGAACCCGGATCGGCTCATCTACACCGATCCGAAGCTGGCCCCCGGCGGTGCCGGGCCGGGGGACCCGCCAGAGCCGTTCCCGGACGTGTCGGCCTACGTCGGAGCCGGGGATGTCCCCCCGCCACCTGGTTGGAACGCCCCGCCCGGCCCGCCCGGGTTGTACACGCCCGATGACGACGCTCCGGCCATCCCGTCGCCGGCGCTGTTCCCCGGTGCGCCGATCCCCGGGCCGCCCAACATCATCTCCAATATTCCGGCCCAGCCGCAGACCGTCGACGGACTGTTGCTACCGCCCACGCCGGCGCCCGCGGCTCCGCCCTCGGCGCCAGGTCCGCTGTTGCCGGCAGAAGGGACGCCGCCGTCATGATCCGCGGAGCTCAGCGACTGAGCATATTCGGGTGCAGCGTCGCGCTGTCGCTGTCCGGTTGCGCATTCCAGGGTGTCAACTCGCTGCCGCTACCTGGTGCGGTGGGCCGGGGCCCCGATGCCGTGACCTATCACGTCGAGATCCCCAATGTGGCGACCCTCGAATCGAACTCGCCGGTGATGATCGACAACGTCATCGTTGGCAGTGTCGGCGAGATGAACGTGCAGGACTGGCACGCCAGCGTGGACATCTCGGTCAAGCCGGATGTCGTGGTGCCCGCGAACGCGGTCGCCACTGTGGGGCAGACCAGCTTGCTGGGCTCGATGCACCTTGCGCTCGACCCGCCACTCGGCGAGGAACCGGCCGGCAGGCTTCAGCCGGGAGCCACGCTGCCGCTCAACGAATCGTCGACCTATCCCACCACCGAGCAGACCCTGGCCGCGTTGTCGACCGTGGTCAACGGTGGTGGGCTCGGTCAGCTCGGGGACATCATCCACAACATGAACACCGGGTTGTCCGGGCGCGAAGATGAGATACGCGAGCTGCTGACCCGTCTCGACGATTTCGTCGGAGTGCTCGACCAGCAACGCGACAACATCATCGCCTCGATCCAGCAGCTGCGCCGGGTGGCCGGGACCTTCGCCGGTCAACAGGCGGTCATCGACCAAGCGCTGCAGGACATTCCACCCGCCATCGATGTGCTGATCACCGAGCGGCCCCGGTTCACCACCGCGCTGGAGAAGTTGGGCCAGTTCAGCGACACCGCCGCCGGACTGGTCAACGACGCCGGCGACGACCTGGTGCAGAACTTGGAGAACCTGGGGCCGATCCTCGGCGCGCTGGCCGACGTCGGACCCGACCTGAATCTCGCGGTGCTCTGGGCATCGGCTTTCCCGTACGGTCCCACATTCGCCGACCGGATCACCCGCGGCGACTACATCAACCTGTATGCGACGTTCGACATCACCTACCCCCGGCTGAAGAAGACGCTGCTGCTCGGCACCCGCTGGGGTGACGAGAACGCGAAGCTCATACCCGCACCGGGTGATCCGTACTACCTCAATTACTCTTACGATCCCATGATGCTCGGCGTTGCGCCGCCCCCGCCGGACGCGGCGCCGCCCGCCGAGCTGACAGCGGGTACGGCCGGCATGCCGCCGGCGGCGGGTCCGTTGCTGCCCGTTGTTCCACCCCCACCCAGTGCGCCGTGGCTGCCGCAGTCGGCGCCGATCACGTCGTCGCAGATCTTCGCCGGCCCGTACGGCGAGCAAGTACCCGAACCGGCAGCGCCCTCGCCGCCCGGTGAGGTCCCGCCGGTCCCCGGAGGTGGTGGCTGATGCTCACCCGGTTCGTTCGAACACAGTTGATGCTGTTCACGATCGCGTCGATCGTCGGGGTGGCGGTCATGGTGTTCGCCTACATTCAGCTACCCACGCTGCTCGGCGCCGGCCGGTTGACGGTCACGATGGAACTACCAGCCTCCGGCGGTCTCTACGAGTTCGCGAACGTGACCTATCGCGGAGTGCAGATCGGCAAAGTCCGTGAGGTGCGCCTCACCGAAACCGGGGCGGAGGCGACGTTGTCGCTCGACACGTCACCCAAGGTCCCGGCGAACCTGGAAGCCGAGGTCCGCAGCGTGTCGGCGGTCGGCGAACAGTACGTCGACCTGCGTCCTCGCACCGACTCAGGCCCCTACCTCGAGGACGGTTCACGGATCGCAAGGGGCGACACCACGATTCCCCAGGCGGTAGGCCCAATGCTCGACCAGTTGGGCGCCTTGGTGGAGAGTCTGCCCAAGGACCGCATCCCGGATCTGCTCGATGAGACGTTCCTCGCGTTCAATGGCGCCGGACCCGACTTCGCCTCCTTGCTCGATTCCGCGTCCACGGTGACTGAGGACATGAGCGGAATCGCGACAGAGACGCGCGCATTGGTGGACGACAGCGGGCCACTTCTGGAATCGCAGGCTGAGACCACCGATGCCATCCGCACCTGGGCGCGCAGCTTGAACGGCATTTCGGAACAGGTCGTGCAGAACGACCCCGAGGTGCGCGCCATCCTGCAGCAAGGCCCGGGATTCACACAGGAAGTCAGCGCGCTGCTGGACGGGATCAAACCGACTCTGCCCATCCTGCTGTCCAACCTGACCACGGTCGGCCAGATCCTCGTGACATACAATCCGTCTCTGGAGCAGCTGCTGGTGTTGTTCCCCAGCATCATCGCCGCGCAGCAATCGTTTGGCCTGCCGCAGAACAATCCGACGGGCCTGCCTATGGGTGACTTCGCGCTCACCATCAGCGACCCGAATCCCTGCACGGTAGGGTTCCTGCCGCCGTCGCAATGGCGCTCACCCGAGGACGAGACCACGATCGACACCCCAGATGGGCTGTACTGCAAGCTGCCTCAGGACTCCCCGCTCAATGTCCGCGGCGCGCGCAACTACCCGTGTATGGGCCATCCGGGCAAGCGCGCACCGACAGTCGAGCTGTGCAACGATCCGCGCGGGTTCGTGCCCACTACGATGCGGCAGCACCTGTTGGGGCCGTATCCGTTCGACCCGAACCTCATCGCGCAGGGCATTCCGCTCGACGACCGGGTGGACTTCGAGGAACGGATCTACGCGCCGGTGGAGGGCACGCCACTGCCGCCGGGTGCTGTTCCGGCCGGGACTCCGCCGTTGTCGCCGGAACTGGCCCCGACCCCTTTTGCGCCGGAGTTGGCGCCTGCGGGTGCACCGCCACCACCGATTCCGGCAGGGCCGCCGCCGCCTGCCCCGCTACCGCCGGGACAGGGCCCGCTCAATCCGGATCAAGCGGTTCCCGCCGCTCCCAGTGCCTTTGGCGGTGAGTCGGCGGTCGGGCCCTCAGTAGCGGCTGTGCCCTATGATCCTCAGACCGGACAATTCGTCAGCCCGGACGGTCAGGTGCAGCAGTTGACCACGGTAGGTGGGGACATACCGAAGTCCTGGACCGACCTGATGCCGACCTGACGCCGAGCAACAGATCGGGCGTGCGTCAGCTGATCTTCTCCATCCGGACCGGCAGTTCGATGACCTTGGGTTGGTTGACGCCGCACGCGCCGCTGTTGCTCTTGGTCACGTTTCGGCCGATGAACGTCGTTATATTCCGCCGGATCGTTCGCTCGATGGCGGGGTCCCAGCCGGTGAGGATGAACTTCTGGTGGCCGGTGGCGAATGTGCCGTTGGGGCAGGGCATCCAGTTGGGCACCTCGTGCTCGACATACCAGTAATCGGCGAGGTAGGCAGAGCCGGTCCAGCCGAGGCTGCTGGTGACTTCGCCGTAGCACTCGATGGGGCTCACGCAGGTGGTGTTGACCGTCCACGTCTCCAGTACCGACTGCTGATCGATGAGAACCTCGTTGGTGCGGGCCCATTCTCCGTTGGAGAACACCCGCCAGGTTCCACTGATGTCGGTACCGAAGTCGTCGGCCTGTGCCGCGGGGGCCAGATTCACGCCGGCCAGTACCACTGCCGCTGTCGCGGCGATGCCAACGAGTACACCTGATGCACGCATCCTTTCAGCCTAATCGTGGCCAGAGCTACGCTCTCCAAAAGCGAGAATTTCGTTCCCGCACATGGAAAAATGGTCGGGTGCGCTACCTCCTCGTCGCAGCATCGGCTGCTCTGGCGGCATCCGGCTGGCTGACCACCGGTCCGTCGGCGGCCGCCCAGCCCCCACCGCCACCGCCCGGCGCGGAGTGCAATTATCCGAACTGCGTGCCCGGCATACAGCCCAATGTGGTGCTCGGGTCGTACTGCAACAACACCACCTACTACGTGTTCGGGGTGACCAATTGGGGCCGGCTGGTGTTCTGCGGTTCGCCGCGGCGGTACGAGCCGCGCTGGTTCCGCTCACCCGAGATGCACGGCGTCAAGATCGAGGGTGACCTGTGCCCGGCCTTGGAGGGTGAGGTCGCGCAGGCGCCTGACGGTCTGTTCCTGACGTGTATCAGCAAGGACAACCGGTCCTTCTGGGCGCGCGGCGACCAGTCGGCCGGCGGCGGAAATCCCCCGCCGCAGTAGTGACGCCGCCGCGGGAGTGAGGCCGTCGCGGTAGTGATGTTGCCGCAGAAGTCAGATCGCCGCAGAAGTCAGATCGCCGCAGAAGTCAGGTCGCCGCAGTACTCGGGACCACGGTCACCAGGGCCGGATGGAGCAGAGCGCGCCCTTGGTTCCGGAGTCCGTCGCGACCACGACGTCGTCGACGCGAAGCTCGCACACGAAACCCGGCTCCTGTAACGGAGCTGTGGTGGGACCGGGGAGACCGACCACCACCATCGCCCAGTCGTCGGGGTTGGCCAGGGTCGCTTCCAGTACCCAGGGCTGATTCGGTCCCAGGTTCACCTCGGCGTTCGGGGTGTACAGGTACGGATTGTGGCTGTAGTCAGCCCAATTGGGCGGATCGACGTCGCGGTAGTAGATCTCCGCGTTGGCGATGTCCTGGCTTGCTCCGACGGTGTAGCGGATCTGGTGCATCACCGGCTGGGCCTGCGCCGACGCGACGGCGAGTACCGCGGTGGTTGTGAACAGACCCGCCACGCAGACACGCGGAATCCATCTGCAGAGGAGCATTGTCAAATATTAGAACGTCGCTCTTGCGCCTGTCACCGTTTCCCTTGCACCGTTACCGCACAGGGTCGAAGGTGATGTTGAGCTCGGTCAGGCCGCGCAGGATGAACGTCGGCTCGTAGGTGTAACGGCGCTCCCCCGGGGCGCCGTGCTTGTCGGCGTCGATTTCGATGTTGCCCATCCGGTCCAGGATTCGCTCGATGGAAACCCGTCCCTCGACGCGGGCCAGCGGGCCGCCCGGGCAGGAGTGCACGCCGCGGCCGAAGGCGATGTGCTCGCGGACATTCTTGCGGTCCAGGTCGAACTCGTGCGGGTGCTCGAAACGGTGCGGATCGCGGTTGACCGCACCGGGGCACACCATCATCGTCGTGCCCGCGGGCACGTCGATGTCACCGACCTTGGTCGGCTTCTTGGCAAGCCGGAACTGGCTTTTCACCGGCGCGTCCATCCGCAGCGCCTCCTCGACGAAGATCGGGATCCGGCTGCGATCAGCGCGCAGCCTCTGCTGGATGTCCGGATGATCGCCGAGAACGCGCAGCGATGCGGACAGCAGCTTGGTGGTGGTCTCCTGGCCCGCGGCGAACAGGAACGTCGCCGAACGAACCACCTCGATCACCGGCGGCGTCGAACCGTCCGGGTACTTCGCCGTCGCCAGCGCAGTGAGCACGTCGTCGCGCGGATTCTCGCGACGCTCTTCCAGGTAACCGATGAACTTCTCGTCCAGCCACTCCAGCGGGTTCGCGCCGACCAGGTCGCTGTGGTCGAGCGAGCCGACGTTGGCTCCGGGGCGGGGTGCGCCGAGCACGGTGCGGAACTCGTCATGGTCCGATTCGGGTACGCCCAGCAGGTCGGCAATCACCAGTAGAGAGAACGGTTTCGCGTACGCGGTGAGGAATTCGCAGCGGCCGGCCTCGATGAAGTCATCGAGAACCTCGTCGGCCAGGCGCCACATGAAATCCTCGTTCTCCTTGAGCCGGCTGGGCGTCAGCAGTCGGTTCAGCAACGAACGCGCATTGGTGTGGTCGGGGGGATCCATGGTGACCATGTGCTCGAACATCGGCATCTGGGGCCGATGTGCGGTGATCTGGTCGGTGATGTCGTCGCCCTCCGGGGTGAACGGCAGCGGTGGGAACGGGCCTGCCACGGCGATGCACGACGAGAACGTGTCGCTGTCCTTGAGGACCGTCGCGGCTTCCTCGTAGCCGGTCACCGCGAGCACACCGTAGTGCGGCTCCTTGACCACCGGACACCTGCTGCGCAGGTGGTCGAAGTACGGGTGGGGGTCGGGCACGAGAGACGGATCGGTGAAGTAGTCGATCGTGTCGAAGTCGGTCATGTGTTGTGCCTCCCGGGGCTGGCGGCTCGTCTGGACGAGATGAGCGCGTTCAAAAATGCTGAGCACCTGCTTAGCATGGGGTAAGAGTTAGGGTCAAGGACGACGCGGCGGAAACCGCGGCACACGAACGGGGGTGACGGATGGCATCGCCGAGGCGAATCGGAGCCCCGGACGCGAAGAACCGCGTCGTGCTCCTCGATGCCGCCGAGCAGCTGCTGCTCGAGGAGGGCTACGCCGCGGTGACGTCGCGCCGCGTCGCCGACCGTGCGGGCCTGAAACCGCAGTTGGTGCATTACTACTTTCGCACCATGGAGGATCTGTTCCTGGCCGTCTTCCATCGCCGCGCCGAGGAGGGGCTGGCCGTGCTGACGACTGCTCTGCAGTCGCCGCAGCCGTTGTGGGCGCTGTGGCGGTTCAGCACCGCGCCGGAGGCCACCCGGCTGACGATGGAGTTCATGGGGCTGGCGAACCATCGCAAAGCTCTTCGCGCCGAGATCGTCTACTACGCCGAGCGGTTCCGGCAGGAGCAGAACCGCGCGATCACCGAGGCGCTGCGGCGCTACGGCCACAACACCGCAGACGTGCCGCCGGTGGTGTGGACGGTGTTCGCCACGAGCGTGTCGCAGGCGCTGGTGATGGAACGAGCCCTGGGCATCGACACCGGGCATGAGGAGACCTTTGCGTTCTGCGAGCGGTGGATCCGGCGACTCGAGGGCGAGCCGATGCCCGCGGTGGCCGGACAGGTGAGCGCCACCGCCGAGCATCGCTGACGCCCGCTACACCGACAGGATCGTCGCCGAAGCGGTGCCCGGCGCGCCGTACACCTGGGCCAGGCCCACCCGCGGTGAGCCCGGAACCTGGCGGTCACCCGCCTCACCGCGCAGCTGGCGGACCAGTTCGTGCATCTGACGCAGCCCTGAAGCCCCGATCGGTTCACCGTTGGCGATCAGTCCGCCGTCCGTGTTGACCGGGATGCTGCCGTGGATCTCCGTCGCACCATCGGCCAGCAACTTCTCCTGCTCACCGTCGGCGCACAGGCCGGTCTCGGCCATGTGGATCACCTCGGCCCCGGCGTCGGTGTCCTGGAGCTGGGCGACGTCGACGTCCTCGGGACCGATCCCGGCGGCCTCGTAGGCGGCCCGAGCTGCATACACCGTCGGTGAGGCGTCCTCGTCCAACGGGGCCGACGTGGCGTGGACCTCGTAGGCGCCGTGCGTTCGCGTGCGAATCTCGCTGGCCCGCACGAAGACCGGCTTGTCGGTGAACTTGTGCGCGATGTCGCCGCGACACATGATCACCGCTGCGGCACCCTCGTCGGGCGCGCAGAACATGTACTGACGAAGCGGATAGTTCAGCACCGGCGACGCCATGATCTCGTCGATCGAGATCTCCTTGCGGCGGAACGCGTTCGGGTTCAACGCTCCGTTGCGGAAGTTCTTGTTGGCCACCCGGGCCAGTGTCTCCTCCGAGATACCGTGCTTGTGCAGGTAGTGGTTGGCTTTCATGCCGAAGAACTTGGTGGTGACGAATTGGCCGTTCTCGGCGTACCACTGGGGCAGGGCGAGCTTGGCGGGATCGTCGGTGAACGCGCCGCGCGGGTGCTTGTCGAGGCCGATCGCGATGCCGACGTCATACTTGCCGAGGCGGATGGTGTCGGCGGTCTGCTGGATCGCCGATGCGGCGGTGGCGCAGGCGTTGAACACGTTGGTGAAGGTGATGCCGGTGAGGCCCACCAGTCGGGTCACTGCGTCGGGGTTGGACACCTCATAGCTGCCGCCGAAACCGAACTGGATGTCCTTCCACTCGACGCCGGCGTCGGCGAGGGCTGAATGAATGGCCTCGGCGCCCATCTCCATTGCGGTCTTGTCGAAGCGGCCGAAGGGGTGCAGACCTACGCCGATGATGGCGACGTCGTTGGTCATGAGGTGTTTGTCCTCTCTAGGCGGGCTGGAAGGCGAACGTCATGACCTCGGTGCCGTCCTCATCGGTCGTGAACGGCACCATCGTCAGCTCCACCTCCTGGCCGAATTCCAGCTTGGCAGGGTCACTCTCGGTGAGTCGGCCCTCGACGCGGATGACGTCGTCGAGTTGGACCAGGCCCACTCCGAACGGCACGAAGTCCTTGCCGGTCGGGCCCTTGTACGGAGGACCGGGCGGAAATCCCTGCGTCGTCCAGGCGACCAGGGTGCCGCGCCGCGGCAACCGCACCTCCGACATGTCGGCGCCGCTGCACTTGGGGCAGTGCCGCTGAACCGGGAAAGTGGTGGCGCCGCAGGTGGCGCAGGTACTGCCGATGAGCTGTGGTTCGTCATCCGGCCAGGTGGAGATCTCGGGCGCGAGGGCCCGCTGCGATGTCGACACCCGATTGACGATAATCGGAAATGACGTTCTCGTCTAGGGAGAACAGCAGCGGCGCATGGTCCGGCCCGGTGGTCGGGTGCAGCTCCGCGCGCGGTGTCGCGGCGCCGCTCCGCGCGCGGTGTCGCGGTGCCGCTCCGAGTGGAAGACATCGCGGAACCTAGGTGACGCGGTTGCGGAACGTCTGGAGATCGCTTCGAGCGTACGGTTTCTGACGCGTATGGCCGGTTTTTCGTCAGAAACCGTACGCTCGCAGCGTCATGGCCTCGCCAGCGTCGCCGCCTCGCCACCTCGCCTCGCAGCGTCGCCGCCTCGCCGCGTCGCCGCGTCGCGGCCTCGCCACCTCGCCTCGCAGCGTCGCCAGCCTTGCCCCTCGCCTCGCAGCGTCGCGGCCTCGCCAGCCAGCGTCGCCTCGCGGCCTCCCGGGCTACTTGCCCTTGTTCATCACCTTGTCCGCTGCGGCCCAGTGCTGGTCGGCGACCCACAAGTCTGCGAATGCCGCGACCGCCTCGGTTGTGGGGACGCCACGCATCACGCGCTTGACCTGTCCGGCCTGCGGGCTCGCGAGGGTTCGGGCGATGAGCCGCCACTGCTGGTCGAAGGACGCGCGGGGGATGACCTGGTCGATCAGCCCGATGCGTTCGGCCTCGGTGGCGGCCAGGATCCGTCCGGTGCCGGCAAGCAACAGCGCCTTGCTGTAGCCCACCAGTTCGACGAGTCGTTCGGCGCCGCCCCATGCCGGCATGATCGCCAGCGCGACCTGGTTGAAGCCGATCTTGACGTCGTCGGCAGCCAGCCGGATGTCGGCGGCCACCGCGAACTCGGCGCCCCCGCCCAGGGCATGGCCGTTCAAGGCGGCGATGACGGGTACCGGGAAACCGGCGATGCGATCGCAGATCGACCGCATGCGAAACGACATCGCCGACGCCTGCTCGACCGTGCGCAGCGCGCTGAGTTCCTTGAGGTCGCCGCCGGAGACGAAGGCTCGGTCGCCGGCGCCGGTGAGCACCAGACCCCTCGCGCCCTCGGCACCGTCGAGGGCCTTCTCGAGTTGGCCCATCGTCTCCAGCGAGATCGCGTTGCGGGCGTGCGGGCGGTCGATGGTGATGATGGCCAACTCGTCGTCGAATTCCAGGTCGACCATCACTCATTCTCCATCTTCGGTATTGGCATTCTCGCGGGCGGAGAATAGCATCGCGGTGGCATCTCCTCCGGACGGAAGGCGGCCCACTCCAGCATGCGGATTATCCCTCCCGAGTTGGTCGAGCGGTACGAGCGCGAGGGTTGGTGGACGCGGGAAACCCTCGGTGATCTCGTGGCCAACGGGCTGCGCGACAACCCGCAGGCCGAGTTCTGCGTGCATTCGGCGGTCCGGCCGTATTCCGGGACGTTCGCCGACATGGAACGAGACGCGCGACGGCTGGCCGCCGGGTTGCGGTCCCGCGGAATCGGACCCGGTGACGTCGTCGCACTGCAGCTGCCCAACTGGCGCGAGGCCGCGCTGACCTTCTGGGCCTCAGCCCTGCTCGGCGCCGTGATCGTGCCGATCGTGCACTTCTACGGACGCAAGGAACTGAGCCACATCCTCGCAACCGCCGCACCACGCGTGTTTATCACCACCGCGCAGTTCGGACGCATGCGCTATCAGCAGGACCTGTGCGCCGACATCCCCCTCGTCGGCATGGTCGGTGCCGCGGACGAGCTCAGCGGCCACGAACAGCACTTCGACGACCTGCTCGCCGACGAACCGATGGACGGCACGATGGCCACCGACCCCGCCGCGCCGGCACTGATCGCCTTCACGTCCGGCACCACCCGCGATCCCAAGGGCGTGATTCACAGTCACCAGACGCTGAGCTGCGAAACGCGACAGCTCCTGGCGAACTATCCGCCCGGCCGGGGGCGGCAGCTGACCGCCACGCCGGTCGGGCACTTCATCGGCATGATCGGTGCGCTGCTGATCCCGGTTCTGGAGGGTGCGCCCGTCGACCTGTGCGACGTATGGGATCCGGGCAAGGTTCTCGAACTCATCGAGCAGGACGGGTTGTCCATCGGCGGCGGCCCGCCCTTCTTCGTCACCAGCCTGCTCGACCATCCCGATTGCCGCCCCGAGCACCTGAAGCACTTCACCACCGTGGGACTGGGCGGGTCGTCGGTTCCCGCGGCGGTGACACAGCGCCTCAACGACCTGGGGATGTTCGTGTTCCGTGCCTACGGCAGCACCGAGCACCCGTCGATCACCGGTTCGGGGCCGACGGCGCCCGAGGACAAACGCCTGTTCACCGACGGTGACCCGCGTCCGGGGGTGGAGATCAGGCTCGGGCCCGACGGCGAGATCTTCAGCCGTGGGCCGGACCTGTGCCTGGGATACACCGACGACGACCTGACCGCGCAGTCGTTCGACGAGGACGGTTGGTACCGCACCGGCGACATCGGGGTGCTCGACGAGGAGGGATACCTGACGATCACCGACCGCAAGGCCGACGTCATCATCCGCGGCGGGGAGAACATCAGCGCACTGGAGGTCGAGGAAGTACTGCTGTCGATGCCTGCGGTGGCCGAGGCGGTCGTCGTCGCCGCCCCCGATGCGCGCTTGGGCGAGCATGCCGCCGCGGTTCTGCGGATCCGGGACGGCGCGGTCATGCCGACCCTCGAGCAGGTTCGGGCGCACTTCGAAGCCGAGGGAGTGGCCCGGCAGGCCTGGCCGGAGCGGTTGCTCGAAACCGACGACTTCCCCCGCACCGCCAGCGGCAAGGTGCAGAAGTTCCGGGTGCGTCAACTCGTGCGCGAGGCGCAGGCGGACGGCAGGGGCGTTATTGCCACGGCGCCCACCGTGAGAATATGATTCTCCAAAGAGGAAAAGGAGTTTTTCATGGGGCAACTGTCACACCGGGTCGACATCCCGTTCCCGCTGTTCGATGCGGACAACCATCTGTACGAGCCGCCCGAGGCGATGACCAAGTACCTGCCCAAGGAGTACAAGGACGTCGTCCAGTACGTCGAGGTCAACGGCCGCACCAAGATCGCGATCAAGGGTCAGATCTCCAATTACATTCCGAACCCCACGTTCTCCCACGTCGCCAAGCCGGGCGCCTGGGAGGAGTACTTCAAGTTCGGCAACCCGGAGGGCAAGAGCAAGCGCGAACTGTTCGGTGAGCCGATGCGGTCCATCCCCGCCTTCTTCGAGCCCGAACCGCGGCTGAAGCTGATGGACGAACTCGGTGTCGACCGCTCGCTGATGTTCCCGACGCTGGCCAGCCTCATCGAGGAGCGGCTGCGCGACGACCCGGTCGCCATCCACGTCATCATCCACTCGCTGAACCAGTGGCTCGACGAGGTGTGGGGGTTCAACTACCAGAACCGCATCTTCACCACGCCGGTCATCACGCTGCCCATCGTCGAGAAGGCGATCGAGGAGCTGGACTGGGCGGTCAAGCGCGGAGCTCGCGCGATCCTGATCCGTCCCGCCCCGGTGCCCGGCTTCCGCGGTCCGCGGTCGTTCGCGCTGCCGGAGTTCGACCCGTTCTGGGAGAAATGCGTTGAATACGACGTGTTCGTCGGCATGCACTCCTCGGACAGCGGCTACTCGCGCTACACCTCCGAGTGGGACGGCGTCGCCCAGGAGATGCTGCCGTTCCAGACCAACGCGATGAACATCCTCAACGAGTGGCGACCCATCCAGGACGCGGTGGCGTCCTGGGTGATCCACGGCGCACTGTTCCGCCACCCCAAGCTCAAGGTGGGCATCGTCGAGGCGGGCTCGAAATGGATGTTCCCGCTACTGGATTCGATGGCCGAGGTCTTCAAGAAAGCGCCGGAAGCCTTCCCGGGCAACCCGATGGAAGAGATCAAGAACCGCATCTACATCAGCCCGTTCTACGAGGAGGGCATCGACGACCTGATCAACCTGGTCGGCGTGGATCAGGTGCTCTACGGGTCGGACTGGCCGCACCCCGAGGGCCTGGCCGAGCCGACGCACTACGTCACCGCTCTCGAGCACCTCTCGGTCGACGATCAGGCCAAGATCATGGGCGGCAACCTGGGTCGCCTCGTCACGGTGTGAGGTACCGGACCCTCCCTGAGTTGGTCGCCGGCGCGGCGGACCGATTCGGCGACGCGGAAGCGGTCGTCGACGGTCCGCTGCGCCTGTCCTTCGCGGATCTCTTCGACCGGATTCGTTGTGCTGCCGGTGCTTTCGCCGAATTTGGCATCACCAAAGGCGACCGCGCGTCGGTGTGGGCGCCCAACTCCGTCGAGTGGATCATCGCGGCGTTCGGACTGCTCACCGCAGGCGGCGTGCTGGTGCCCGTCAACACCCGGTTCAAGGCCGAGGAAGCCGCAGACATCATCACCCGCAGCGGCGCCAAGGCCGTGTTGGTCCAACAGGGATTCCTGGGCGCCGAATACGTTGCGCCGAGCGGTGTCCCCGTCATCGATCTGAAATCCGATTTCCTCGGCAGCGGAAAGCCGTTCAGCCGGCCCGTGGAGTCCACCGACATCTCCGACATCATCTTCACGTCCGGGACGACCGGACGACCCAAGGGCGTGATGATGAACCACAGCCAGAACCTGAGGCTGTACGAGGAATGGTGCGAACTCGCCGACTTGCGCGAGGGAGACCGCTACCTGATGGTGAACCCCTACTTCCACACCTTCGGTTACAAGGCGGGCCTGATCGCGTCGTTCATCCGCGGTGCCACGATGCTTCCCGTGCCGGTGTTCGAGGTAGGCAGGGTCGTCGACCTCATCGCCACCGAACAGATCACCATGCTCCCCGGCCCCCCGACGCTCTACCACTCACTGCTGGCGGTCGCGGACAAGTCCAAACTGGCCAGTCTTCGTGCCGGCGTCACCGGCGCCGCCGACATTCCGGTGGAGCTGGTGCGCCGGGTGCACGAGGAGCTGCCCTTCCAGACGCTGGCGACCGGTTACGGGCTGACCGAGGCCGGAACCGTGACGTTGTCGCGGCCCGGGGATTCCTTCGAGGACATCGCCACGACCGCGGGCGTGGCGTGTGATGGCGTTGAGGTGCGAATCGCCGACGACGGGGAAGTGCTGGTGCGCGGCTACACCGTCATGCAGGGTTACCTCGACGACCCCGAGTCCACCGCGCAAACCATCGATCCCGACGGGTGGTTGCACACCGGCGACCTCGGCACCCTCGACGCGGCGGGCAGGCTACGCATCGTCGGGCGCAAGAAGGACATGTTCATCGTCGGCGGCTTCAACGCGTACCCGGCCGAGATCGAAGGCTTCCTGCTCGAGCATCCGGCGGTGGCCCAGGCGGCTGTCATCGGAGTGCCCGACGAGCGGCTGGGCCAGGTAGGTAAGGCGTTTCTGGTCACCACGACCGCCGACGGCAGCCCGCCGCCGAGCGCAGAAGAGATGATCGCGTGGAGTCGCGACCGAATGGCCGGTTTCAAGGTGCCGCGATATGTAGAGTTCCTCGACGAGTTGCCATTGAACGCCACCGGCAAGGTCATGAAGGACAAACTGGAGGGTCATCGGCGCTGAGGGGACACCCAGCCGGTAATCGGCATTCTCGCAGCCAGCGGGCTTTGCCGGGCGGTGTACAGGACGGGTATCGTCGGCTCGATGCGCAGAATCGAAGAATGGTGTTCTCGTGATTTGCGCAAACAGGGGGATGGGTAGAGAAGGAGGTCGGCCGTGCCGCCTTTCAGGCGACGTGCGTCGGTGATCGACGCGGACCGGATCGACGAAACAGCGTCCACCCCCGGTGGTGGTGATGCCGAACGTGCTCGCGCGCTTGCCGAGGAGGCAGAGGCCGAGGCTGCCGAGGCGGAAGCCGCCGCGGCTGCCGCGCGTGCCCGGGCACGGGCGCTTCGCCTTCGCCGGGAGGCCGAGGAAGCGGTCCAGGTCTCGTCAGCGGGTGAGCCGACCGGCCAGACCCCGGACAGCCCGACCGACGTCGCGCCTGCCGAGGACGCCACCGAAGCCACCGACGCCACTGCCGTCCCCGATGCCCATGACGCCGACGTTGCCGCTGCCGAAGGCGCAACCGAGGTCGCCGACGATGTTCCTGAGGTCGTCGAGGATGACCTCGGTGCCGACGGTGACGACCATGCTGACGTGGAGGATGCGGCCCCCGCGCGTCGACGACGTCCTCGGCTTCCGCGACCGACCTGGCGGGGCATCGTCGCCGCGTTGGTGATCCTGGTGACCGCCGCGCTGCTGGCGCTGAGCGGATACATGATCTGGGAACACCGCGAGGCCGAGCGGCTGCGCCAACTCGACGCCGAGTACAGCGCCGCGGCGCGCCAGAGCGTGGTGACGTTGATGTCGTTGAACTTCAACAACGCCGAAGAGGATGTGCAGCGCATCATCGACAACTCGACCGGCCAGTTCAAGGACGACTTCGAGTTGCAGGCCCAGGACTTCGTCCAGGTTGCCCAGGACTCGAAGGTCATCACCGAAGTGTCGGTCAACGCGACCGGCGTGGAGTCGATGACCGAGGACTCCGCTGTCGTCCTGGTCGCGGCGTCGTCGCGGGTCACCAACACCGGCGGCGCAAATCAGGAACCGCGGACGTGGCGGCTGAGCGTGCACCTGCAGCGTGAGGGCGACCAACTCAAGATGTCGAAAGTGGAGTTCGTGCCGTGAGCGAGGATCGCAAAGCCGACCAGGACGCGACGGCCGACCCGGACGCGACAGCTGAACAGGACGCGACAGCTGAACAGGAGGCCGCGGCAGACCAGTCCGACACTGCTGAGAACGTCGACGACGCTGAAGCCGACCCGGCAGGAGGCGAAACGACGTCGGCCGACGGCCACGCTGACACAGCGGTCGACGAGACAGCCGAGGTGCCGCGACGGCGCGGTGTGCGGCAGACGCTCCGGACTCAGGCGGCCGCGCTCCTGCTCGCGGCTGCTCTGGTCGCGTCGGCAGGATTGACCGCTTGGCTATATCTGGAGCGGTACCGCCCCGATCAGCAAACCGACGCTGCCGCAGAACAGGTTGCGCTCGACGCGGCGACCAGCGGAACGGTTGCGTTGCTGTCGTATTCACCGGAGTCGCTCGACCAGGACTTCGCCGCCGCCAAAGCTCGGCTGACCGGCGACTTTCTGTCGTATTACACCCAATTCACCGAACAGATCGTGACCCCGGCTGCGCGGGAGAAGTCGGTCAAGACCGCCGCATCGGTGGTGCGGGCCGCGGTCTCCGACATTCAGCCCGACTCCGCCGAAGTACTCGTGTTCATCAATCAGACCACCACGAGCCAGGAGAACCCCGACGGGGCATTCGCCGCCAGCAGCGTGAAGGTCCGACTGACGAAGGTCGACGGCAACTGGTTGATTGACTCCTTCGATCCGGTGTAGGCCCGGTAAACCCGGGCAGCGATACCCTCGGCGTCGTGAATGTGACGGCGATCCTGCCCCTGCCTGCGGACCTCGACCCGCGCCCGGAGGCGGTGTTCACGCCCGTTGCAGGCATGTCGCCGTTGTCGCGCATCCTCGAGGGGTTGCGTCCCTGCGCCGAGGTCGTGGTCGTCACGGCCTGGGAGCTGATGCCGTCGGTGCGTGCGGCCCTGCCGGATCGCGCGGGGGAAATAGCTGCGGGTCAAGGGTTTTCGTTGAAGCTGGTGGCTGCCGAACCGGCAGCCGGGCGGGCCCAGTGCGTCGCTGCCGCCCTCGCCGAGATCGACCGCGACGCGCCGGTACTGCTGCACGACATCGAATGGCCGGTGGTGCCGCCGAACCTGGTCGATCGCATCAGAGATGCGCTGACGGAGGGAGCGTCCGCGGCCTGGCCGACACTGCCGGTCACCGACAGTGTCAAGGCGGTGGACGCCGCGGGATCGGTGACCGCAACCGTCGATCGCGCCATGCTGCGCAGCGTGCAGTACCCGCGCGGATACGCCGCCGGCACGCTGACGACGCTGCTGGCGGAGGACACCGACGGGACGTTCGACGACCTCGCCCTCACGTTGTCGGCCGGGCTGCGGCCCACTCTCGTCGAGGGAGATGCCGAAGCGGTGACAGTCGAGCTGCCCAGAGACTCGGGCTATCTCAGCGCGGTGCTGCAGTCGGCCCAGAACCCACCCGGGCGTTGAGAAGAAGATCGGCCACCGCCACGTCCCGCAGATAGGTGACCTTCAGGTTCGTCGCACTCCCGGGGAAGGTGCGGACCTCGAGATCGGTGTAGTGCTCGACGCACGAGGAGGTGTCGGTCCCGGTGAACCCGTCGCGTTCGGCACACCGGTAGGCCCGCCACAACTCGGGCGCCCGGAAGGCTTGCGGAGTCTGCACCCGCATCAGCTCGCCCTGGCCGACTGTGGGGCGCAGCGTCTCTGGGGCGACGCCGGCGACCAGCGTCGCTTCGGCGACGCCGGCGACATGTCGCAACGGGAGGCCCGGCAGTGCGCCGCCGTGCTCGCGAGCCAGTGCGACCGCGTTGCGGTACATCTCGGGCTCGGCGAGGGGGCGGGCCGCGTCGTGGATGGCGATGACGTCGACGGTGCCGGCCTCGATGTCGGGGGCCAGATGACCAAGCACGTTGAACTCCGATGCGTGCCGGGTGTCGCCCCCCTCGACCAGTTCGACCACGGCATGCGGGAGCTCGCGGCGCAGGGTGGCCGCAGCCAGGTCGCGTTCGCCGCGCCGGAAGACCAGGATCGTGCGGTCGATGTCGGGATGCTCGGCAGGGGTCAGCAGCGACCAGGCCAGCATGCTTCGACCGGCCAGCGGCAGGTACGCCTTGTTGCCGTCGGCGCCCACGCGGGTGCCCAGGCCCGCAGCCAACACCACAGCGACCGCCATGCCCATACCGCGAAGCGTATCTCCGGTAGCTTTGACGCCGATTTCGAAGGGGGCGCGGTGAGCGACGACGGGCAGACATCCACCAGCCGGGCGCACCGGTTCCTGCCCATGGTGGGCCGCGACCCCCACGAACCGCACCGGGCGGCCACTCCGCTGGAGCTGCTGTTCGATCTGACGTTCGTCGTGGCGTTCGGCATTGCGGCCTCGGAGTTCGCACACCTGCTGGCAGCCGATCACATCGCCGCCGGTCTGGCCGGTTTCGCGTTGGCCACGTTCGCAGTCAGCTGGGCGTGGATCAATTTCAGCTGGTTCGCCTCCGCCTACGACACCGACGACTGGGTCTACCGGCTCATGACGATGATCCAGATGGTCGGTGTGGTCGTGCTGGCGCTGGGCCTGCCGCAGCTGTACACGTCCATCGAGCACGGTGGTCATGTCGACACCAGCGTCGTGGTGGCCGGCTACGTGGTGATGCGGGTCGCGATGGTCGGCCAATGGGTGCGCGCCGCGGTGCAGGACCGTCCGCGGCGGCGGGCCTGTCTGACCTACGCCGGGTGGATCACGGTCGCGCAGGTCGGATGGATCGCCTCCATCTTCGTTCACGCCTCGCTCCCGGTGACCGCATTGATGGTGTTGGCGCTCATCGGCGTCGAGTTGATGGGGCCGGTCCTCGCCGAGTCCCGCGCCGGCGGCACGCCCTGGCATGCCCATCACATCGCCGAGCGGTACGGCCTGTTCACCATCATCACGCTGGGTGAGGGTGTGGTCGGCACCGTGGCATCCCTGTCCGCTGTCGTCGGCGAGCAGGGCTGGTCGGTGGAGGCGGTCTTCGTCGGGGTGGCCGGCATCGGTCTCACGTTCGGCATGTGGTGGGCGTATTTCGTGCTGCCGCACGCCGACGTCCTGCACGCGCGCCGCGAGCGTTCCTTCCAGTTCGGCTACCTGCACATCGTCGTGTTCGCCGCAATCGTGGCGACGGGCGCCGGGCTGCACGCCGCGGCGTACTACATCGAGGATCACTCCGAGCTGAGTTCGACCGCGACCGTGCTGTCGGTCGTGATCCCGGTGGCGGTGTTCATCGTCATGATGTTCGCCCTGTACGCCGCGATGCTGCGGACGACCGCGGTCTTCCACGTCGCGTTGCTGGCCGTCACGCTGGCGGTTCTGGGACTTGCCGTGGCGCTCGCCGTCGGCGGGATCTCCATGGCCAACTGCCTGCTCGTGGTGACGATCGCGCCGGTCGTATGGGTGGTCGGTTACGAAGTCCGCGGGCACCGCCACACTGCTGACGCGGTGGCCGAAACGCTGCGCAGCGGTTAGCGGCCGACTACTTCTCGATGCCTTCCAGCAGGCTGCGATCGTCCTGCAGGCGCAGCAGCCGGCGCGCTTTGCGCCGCGTGACGAGGATCCCGACGACCGCGACGCTCCAGACCACGTACTGCAGGGTCCAGGCGATCCGGAACGAGTCGAACGACAGGCCGCCGGTGGCCTCCAGGATCACGCCCATCGCCTGCATCAGCAGTAGCGAGGCAAGGAAGCCGCCCATGTTGACCATGCCCTGCGCGGTTCCCAGTGTGGTGCTCGGGTTGAAGGTCCGGGCGAAGTCGAAGCCGACCATAGAACCCGGGCCGCCCACCGAGATGACCACGACCAGCACGACGAGTAACCACAGCGGGGCCGGGCCGGGAAGCGCCAGAACCACCGACCATGCCAGGGCGTTGCTGGCGATGATCGCGAGGACCAGTCGCGAGCGTCGGTGCGGATGGCGTCCGGTGAACACCCCGACCAGCACGCCCGAAGAGATCGCGGCGGCGACCGACATGGTGAGCAGGGCGCCGGCTACCCCTGCGGACAGGCCCTGCGCCACGGTCAGATACGGCACCCCCCACATGAGGGCGAACACGGTGACCGAGAACTGGGTGCCCATGTGGGTGAAGAAGCCCAGCCGGGTGCCAGGACGAAGCCAGACGGTCTTCACGCTGGACAGGGTGTCGCGCACCGAGGTGGGTTCGCGGGTCGTGGTGGTCCCGTCGGGGGTGTTCTTGACGACGGCCAGCGTGAGCACGATGGACAGCACACCCAGTGCTGCCACGGACACATAGGCGACGGTCCAGCCCATCGCCGTCAGCACCGCCAGGAACGGCACTGCCGACAGCACCTGACCGAGCTGACCGCAGATGCCGGTCAGCTGGGTCACCAGCGGTACCTGACGCATCGCGAACCAGTGCGGCACCAGGCGCAGCACCGAGATGAAGGTGACGGCGTCCCCGAGTCCGACAACTGCGCGCGCAGCGATGGCCGTCGGCAGGGACTCGGTGAAGGCGAGCACCAGCTGACCGGAGGCCATCAACACGCCGCCGGCGGCGATCAACGCCTTGGAACCGAAGCGGTCGAGCAACACACCGGCGGGGATCTGCGCACCCGCGTAGACGACCACCTGGAGCACCACGAAGGTCGACAGCAAGCCGGGGCCGGTGCTGAACCGGTCGGCGGCGGCGAGCCCGGAGACGCCGAGCGTGGTGCGGTCCAGCACAGCCACGATGTAGGCGAGAAGCCCGGTCGTCCAGACAATCCAGGGACGCACGGCGAACCTCTCGACAAAAAGTGACAGCGTGACGGCGGACCGAATTCGACCAACGTCGTCCTGATGTCCTGCATTCGGTGAAGGACGCTGCACCATCTTCGCGCACCGCGGCGCGTCCGTGCCAACCCGTGTGCCGCGGCGTGCGGAGCAAAGTTCGCTAGATTCGCAGACACTTGCCAGCAAGTGCTTGGGAAGAGCGAGATCAACTCAGTTCCAAGCGGTTTTTTGCGGTTCAGTAAACATTTGTTTTGTCCGCTTGGTAACTTCGCTCAAAAGGTTGCCCTCGGGACTACAGTGGTCGCATGAACGCGTTCGACCGAGGCCGACCGCACAACGGGGGGTGGGGTCTTGGCTGAGTACCGGCTGGAGGAGCTGGCGAGGGTCTCGGGTGTCAGCGTGCGCAACATCCGCGCCTACCGCGAGCGTGGGCTCCTGGACCCGCCGCGCAGGGACGGCCGGGCCGCCCTCTACGACGATTACCACCTGTCCCAGCTCAACACCATCAGCCAGCTGCTGAGCAAGGGTTACAACTCGGCCCACATCGCCGAGTTCTTCGCCAGCATGCGCCAGGGAACCGACCTGGCCGACATTCTCGGTCTGCAGCGGGCCGTGCTGGGGCCCCGGGACGGCGAAGCCCCAGACGAAGAGCCCGAGGTCGACGACGACGGGTTCGGTCTCGGGCCAGACAGCGTCGAAGCCCGCAAGCTGGTGGCATACGGCATGGCCGAGATCGTGGCCGGCAAGGTCAGGTTGATCGACGGTCCCGCCGCCGACATCCTGTCCCGGGCCCCCGATCATCGCCTCTACGTGCGGGCCCTGGTGCGCTTCCTCGAGGCGTCCGATGACTCGGTCGATGATCTGGCCGAAGCATTCGTCGCCAGTCTCGTCGAGTTGTTCCAGGCCCGGGTCGGCCCTGGCTATCTACCTGAGCCCGACGAGATGGCCGAGATCCGGCGGATGGTGGACGACTATCGCGAGCTCGGTCAGGAGGTCGTGGCCACCAAGTTCGACCAGGCCACCCGCCGCCACATGGTGGCGTCGGCATCGGACTACACGGCGGGGATCCTGCTGACCGGCGCGTGGGAGCCGGGGCGCGGAGCCTGAGTGGCGCCTGCGCGCGGGCCAAAGTGGCTGCGGGAGCGCGGTTGTCGGGCCCCGAACGCGCATGACAGCGGGCACGGGTCGCGGGACTTACTGACCGGTAAGTTTTCGCAGCAAACTCGGACGACAGGCGAAACGATCCCGCACGCCACGTCGAGTCAAAGTGTCATGCTCGGCGACAACGAACTGCGCCGCCGCGAGAACGCGAAATTTCAGATAACGATTCGATAACAAAACTGCTTTGATCTGCTACTTCGTTCTTACTCAAGCGTAACCACCCGCATGCAGGACGTTTGTACCGCAACGGTTCGGACCACCCGGCGGCGCGCGTTACGCATCGTTCTGTTACCCACGCGTAGAACTCGCCAGTAACCATTCTGGGCGCGAAACTTACTCAGTCTCTTATGACACTCTTACAACGGTTGGAGAGACCACCGCGCCACGAGGGCGAGCCCTGACCGCAGTGTTCCACGCACTGTGCCGGACCCCGTCCTCACGACTTCACGGCCGCGGTCCGAACCAGCCGGATTCGACGCCGAATCGCCGATGGCCCCGCAACGGAGTGCAGGCCAGCACCCACGAGCCCACTGCCCGAGGAAACGCGGGCCAGCGCGATCGCAGCCCGATTGCAGTACCGAGGAGAACACCAGACGTGACGATCAACGACCAGCACCGTGCGGCCACCGGCACTCCGAACGGATCGGGACCGGACCACGAACCCCTGTCAGGCACGCACGCCCTCGTCGATCGGTTGCATTCCGGCGAGCCCTACGCCGTGGCCTTCGGCGGGCAGGGCGGCCCCTGGCTGGAGAACCTCGAGGAACTGGTGAACTCGGCCGGGATCGAGTCGGAGATCAGCGCGCTGGTCGGCGAGGCCGAACTACTGCTGGAGCCGCTGGCCCGCGAGCTGGTCGTGGTTCGCCCCATCGGCTTCGAGCCGCTGAAGTGGATCCGCGCGCTGGCCGCCGAGGAGCCGCTGCCTGCCGCCAAGGACCTCACCACCGCGGCGATCTCCGGGCCGGGCATCCTGCTCACCCAGATGGCCGCGATGCGCGCCCTCAAGCGTCAAGGCCTCGACCTGACCGGTCATCCTCCGGTCGCCATCGCCGGGCACTCACAGGGTGTCACCGCCGTGGAGGCACTCAAGGCCGGCGGCAACCGCGACGTCGAGCTGCTCGCCATCGGCCAGCTCATCGGCGCCGCTGGATCCCTGGTGTCGCGGCGTTGCGGCATGGTCGGGCGCGGGGACAAGTCGCCCATGGTCTCGGTCACCAATGTCGACCCCGCCCGGATGGCCGAACTCCTCGACGAGTTCGCCCAGGACGTCCGCACGGTGCTGCCGCCCGCGTTGTCCATCCGCAACGGCAGGCGTTCGGTCGTGATCACCGGAACCCCGGAGCAGCTGGCCCGCTTCGAGCTGTACTGCGAGAAGATCACCGAGAAAGAAGAGGCCGAGCGCAAGAACAAGACCCGCGGCGGCGCGGTGTTCCGGCCCGTGTTCAATCAGCTCAATGTCGAGGTCGGCTTCCACACCCCGCGCCTGGCCAGCGGCGTCGACCTCGTCGACGAGTGGGCCGCCCGGACCGGCCTGGACGCCGAGCTGACCCGGGAACTGACCGAGACCATCTTCGTGCGCCCGGTCGACTGGGTCGCCGAGGTCGAGGGTCTGGCCGCCGCCGGCGCCAAGTGGATCGTCGACCTGGGGCCCAGTGACACCGTCACCCGCCTGACCGCACCGGTGATCCGCGGCCTGGGGATCGGCATCGTGGCGGCCGCGACGCGCGCCGGTCAGCGCAGCCTGTTCACCGTCGGTGCCGCCCCCGACATCGCGCCGGCCTGGTCCAGCTACGCCCCTGCGCCCATCACCCTGCCCGACGGTTCGGTCAAGGTGTCGACCAAGTTCACCCGACTCACCGGCCGTTCCCCGATCCTGCTGGCCGGGATGACGCCGACCACCGTGGACGCCAAGATCGTCGCCGCCGCGGCCAACGCCGGCCACTGGGCCGAGCTGGCCGGCGGGGGACAGGTGACCGAGGAGATCTTCGATGCGCGTATCCAAGAGCTGGGCGAGCTCTTGGAACCCGGTCGCGCGATCCAGTTCAACTCGTTGTTCCTCGACCCCTACCTGTGGAAGCTGCAGGTCGGTGGTAAGCGCCTGGTGCAGAAGGCGCGCCAGTCCGGCGCGCCCATCGACGGCGTGGTCGTCACCGCGGGCATCCCCGAGCTCGACGAGGCCGTCGAGCTGATCGAGGAGCTCAACAGCGTCGGCATCAGCCATGTGGTGTTCAAGCCGGGCACGGTCGACCAGATCAAGTCCGTCATCAAGATCGCCACCGAAGCCGGGGACAAAGACGTCATCGTCCACGTCGAGGGCGGCCGGGCCGGTGGCCACCACTCCTGGGAGGATCTCGACGATCTGCTGCTGACCACCTATGGCGATCTGCGCAAGCACCGCAACATCACCATCTGTGTCGGTGGCGGCATCGGTACCCCCGAGCGGGCGGCGGACTATCTCTCCGGTGACTGGTCCAAGCCCTACGGCTTCCCCTCGATGCCGGTCGACGGCATCCTCGTCGGCACCGCGGCGATGGCCACCAAAGAGGCCACCACCTCCCCGGCGGTCAAGCAGATGCTCGTGCAGACCAACGGCACCGACACCTGGGTGGGCGCGGGCAAGGCCATCAACGGCATGGCCAGCGGTCGCAGCCAGCTCGGCGCCGACATCCACGAGATCGACAACACCGCCTCGCGCTGCGGGCGGCTGCTCGACGAGGTCGCCGGTGACGCCGACGCGGTCGCCGAGCGTCGCGACGAGATCATCGCCGCGATGGCAGACACCGCCAAGCCGTACTTCGGCGACGTCGGTGAGATGACCTACCTGCGGTGGCTGCAGCGCTACATCGAGCTGGCCATCGGCGACGGCAACAGCACCGCCGACACGCTGCAACCCGGCAGCCCCTGGCTGGCCGACACCTGGCGGGAGCGCTTCGAGGCCATGCTCAAGCGGGCCGAGGCGCGTCTGCACGAGAAGGACTCCGGCTCCATCGAGTCGCTGTTCGACGAGAGCTCCGACGGCCAGGCGCTGCTGGACAACCCCGACACCGCGGTCGCCGCGCTGCTGGCCCGCTATCCGGACGCCGAGACGGTGCGGCTGCACCCCGCCGATGTGCCGTTCTTCGTGACGCTGTGCAAGAAGCCCGGCAAGCCGGTCAACTTCGTGCCGGTCATCGACAAGGACGTCCGCCGGTGGTGGCGCAGCGACTCGCTGTGGCAGGCCCACGACGCGCGCTACACCGCCGACCAGGTGTGCATCATCCCCGGTACCCAGGCCGTCGCCGGTATCACCCGCGTCGACGAGCCCGTCGGCGAACTGCTGGACCGTTTCGAACAACAGATCGTCGACCGCGTGCTGGCCGACGGCGCCGCGCCGGTTCCGATGGTCTCGCGCCGCCAGGCGCGCGCCGATGTGACGGGCCCGCTGGCCGTCGTGCTCGACTCGCCCGACGTGTTGTGGGCCGGGCGCACCGCCATCAACCCGGTGCACCGCATCGGTGCGCCGCGCGAGTGGCAGGTCAACGACGTACCGGGCAAGCCCAGCGCCACCCACCCGAACACCGGTGCGCGCCTGGAGCAGGCGACCGACGACGCCGGCAAGGTCACGGTCACGCTGAGCGTGCCGCTGTCCGACATCTGGATCGACATCCGCTTCACGCTGCCGTCGGCCACCGTCGACGGCGGCATGCCGATCGTCACCGTCGAAGACGCGTCGACGGCGATGCGCGCGGTGCTGGCCATCGCGGCCGGCGTCGACGGACCGGACGCCCTGCCGCCGGTGGAGGACAACACCGCCCGGGTGAGCGTGTCGTGGGATCCGGAGAAGGTCGCCGACCACACCGGCGTCACCGCGACGTTCGGTGCGCCGCTGGCCCCCGGCCTGACGCTGGTGCCCGACGCCCTGGTCGGCCTGTGCTGGCCGGCGGTGTTCTCCGCGATCGGTTCGGCGCTCACCGACGACGGTTTCCCGGTCGTCGAGGGCCTGCTGAGCCTGGTGCACCTCGACCACGCGGCGCACCTGCTGGCCGCGATGCCGGCGAGCAAGACGGACCTGGTCGTCACCGCGACCGCCCAGTCGGCCACCGACACCGAGGTGGGTCGCGTCGTCCCGGTCAGCGTCACCATCGCCGAGGCAGCCGAACCCGACAAAGTGCTGGTCACTCTCGAGGAGCGGTTCGCGATCCGCGGCCGCACCGGCGCCGCCGAGCTCGCCGACCCCGCTCGCGCGGGCGGTGCCATCACCGACAACGCCACCGACACCCCGCGCCGGCGCCGGCGTGACGTCGTGGTCAACGCTCCGGTCGACATGAGTGCGTTCGCTGTGGTCTCCGGCGATCACAACCCGATTCACACCGACCGTGCCGCCGCGTTGCTGGCCGGGCTGAAGCAGCCCATCGTGCACGGCATGTGGCTGTCCGCGGCCGCCCAGCACGCGGTCACCGCCACCGACGGCCGGGCCACCCCGCCCGCCCGGCTGGTGGGCTGGACGTCCCGATTCCTGGGCATGGTGCTGCCCGGCGACGAGATCGAGTTCCGCGTCGACCGGGTCGGCATCGACCGGGGTGCGGAGATCATCGAGGTCGCCGCCCGCGTCGGCTCCGAGTTGGTCATGTCGGCGACCGCCCAGCTGGCGGCGCCGAAGACCGTCTACGCGTTCCCCGGCCAGGGCATCCAGTCCAAGGGCATGGGCATGGACGTGCGGGCCAGGTCCAAGGCCGCCCGCAAGGTCTGGGACTCGGCGGACAAGTTCACCCGCGAGACGCTGGGCTTCTCGGTGCTGCACGTCGTGCGTGACAACCCGACCAGCCTGATCGCCTCCGGTGTGCACTACCACCACCCCGAGGGCGTGCTGTACCTGACGCAGTTCACCCAGGTCGCGATGGCCACGGTCGCCGCGGCTCAGGTCGCCGAGATGCGTGAGCAGGGTGCGTTCGTCGAGGGTGCGATCGCCTGCGGCCATTCGGTCGGTGAGTACACAGCGCTGGCCTGTGTGTCGGGCGTGTATGAGCTGCCCGCGCTGCTGGAGGTCGTGTTCCACCGCGGTTCCAAGATGCACGACATCGTGCCGCGCGACGCGGCGGGACGGTCGAACTACCGGCTGGCGGCCATCCGTCCCTCGCAGATCGACCTCGACGACGCCGACGTGACGGCGTTCGTCGCCGAGATCTCCGAGCGAACCGGAGAGTTTCTCGAGATCGTCAACTTCAACCTGCGCGGCGCCCAGTACGCGATCGCGGGCACCGTCGCCGGGTTGGAGGCACTGGAGGAGGAGGTCGAGCGGCGTCGCGAGATCAGCGGCGGCAAGCGGTCGTTCATCCTGGTGCCCGGCATCGACGTGCCGTTCCACTCGTCGGTGCTGCGGGTCGGCGTGGCCGACTTCCGCCGCGCCCTCGAGCGGGTCATGCCGCGCGGCGCCGACCCCGAACTGTTGATCGGGCGCTACATCCCCAACCTGGTGCCGCGGCCGTTCACCCTCGACCGCGACTTCATCCAGGAGGTCCGGGACCTGGTGCCGGCCGAGCCGCTCGACGAAATCCTGGCCGACTACGACACGTGGCGCAACGAGCGGCCTGCGGATCTGTGTCGCAAGCTCGTCATCGAGCTGCTGGCCTGGCAGTTCGCCAGCCCGGTGCGCTGGATCGAAACCCAGGATCTGCTGTTCATCGAGGAGGCGGCGGGCGGTCTCGGCGTCGAGCGCTTCGTCGAGATCGGCGTCAAGAACGCGCCGACCGTCGCGGGTCTGGCGACCAACACGCTCAAGCTGCCGGAGTACTCGCACAACACCACCGAGGTGCTCAACGCCGAGCGTGATGCGGCGGTGCTGTTCGCGACCGACACCGATCCCGAACCGGACTTCGAGGAAGCCGCCGCTCCGGCGGACGCCGCACCCGCGATGGCCGAGGCGGCACCGGTCGAGGCGGCCCCGGCCGCCCCCGCCCCCGCGGCGCCCAGTGGTGGTCCGCGTCCGGATGATCTGACGTTCGACGCCGCCGACGCCACGACGGCGCTGATCGCGCTGTCGGCGAAGATCCGCATCGACCAGATCGAGCCGCTGGACTCCATCGAGTCCATCACCGACGGCGCGTCGTCGCGACGCAACCAGATGCTCGTCGACCTCGGTTCGGAGCTGAACCTCGGCGCCATCGACGGTGCCGCCGAGGCCGATCTGGCCGGCCTCAAGGGGCAGGTGACCAAGCTGGCCCGCACCTACAAGCCGTTCGGCCCGGTGCTCTCCGATGCGATCAACGATCAGCTGCGTACCGTCCTCGGACCGTCCGGCAAGCGGCCGGCCTACATCACCGAGCGGGTCAAGAAGACCTGGGAACTCGGCGACGGCTGGGCCAAGCACGCCACCGTCGAGGTCGCGCTGGGCACCCGGGAGGGGTCCAGCGTGCGCGGCGGCGCGCTCGGCGGGCTGCACGACGGCGCGCTGGCCGATGCCGCGTCGGTCGACAAGGTCATCGACGCCGCGGTCGCCGCGATCGGTGCCCGCCAGGGTGTACCGGTGTCGCTGCCGTCCGCCGGCGGCGCCGCCGGCGGGGTGGTCGACTCGGCGGCTCTGGGTGAGTTCGCCGAGAAGGTCACCGGGCCCGACGGTGTGCTGGCCGCGACGGCCCGCACCATCCTCGACGAGCTCGGCCTGGGCGCACCGTTCGCCACGCCGGACGCCTCAGCCGATGCGGAGCTCATCGACCTGGTGACCGCCGAACTCGGATCGGACTGGCCGCGCCTGGTGGCGCCGTCGTTCGACGGGCGCAAGGCCGTGCTGCTCGACGACCGATGGGCCAGTGCCCGTGAGGATCTGGTCCGCATCTGGCTGATGGACGAGGACGACGTCGACGCACAGTGGGCGCACCTGTCGGAGCGCTTCGAGGGCGCCGGCCACGTGGTCGGCACCCAGGCCACCTACTGGCAGGGCAAGGCGCTGGCCGCCGGCCGCAACGTCCACGCCTCGCTCTACGCGCGCGCTGCCGCGGGTGCGGAGAATCCGGGCAAGGGTCGCTACAGCGACGAGGTGGCTGTGGTGACCGGCGCATCGAAGGGGTCCATCGCGGCCTCGGTGGTGGCCCAGTTGCTCGACGGCGGCGCCACCGTCATCGCGACTACCTCCCGCCTGGACGACAGCCGGCTCGCGTTCTACCGCACGCTCTATCGCGACCACGCCCGGTTCGGCGCCAAGCTGTGGGTGTTGCCGGCGAACATGGCCTCCTACAACGACATCGACGCACTGGTCGAATGGGTCGGTACCGAGCAGACCGAGAGCCTCGGGCCCAAGTCCATCCACATCAAGGACGCCCTGACCCCGACGCTGCTGTTCCCGTTCGCTGCGCCGCGCGTCGGCGGCGACCTGTCGGAGGCCGGATCGCGCTCGGAGATGGAGATGAAGGTTCTGTTGTGGGCCGTGCAGCGGCTCATCGCGGGCCTGTCGCACATCAGCGCAGACCGCGACATCGCGGCCCGGTTGCATGTCGTGCTGCCCGGTTCGCCGAACCGCGGCATGTTCGGCGGCGACGGCGCCTACGGCGAGTCGAAGTCGGCCCTGGACGCGGTGGTGTCCCGGTGGAAGGCCGAGACGTCCTGGGCACAGCGGGTCAGCCTGGCGCACGCGCTGATCGGGTGGACCCGAGGCACCGGCCTGATGGGCCACAACGACGTGATCGTCGACGCGGTCGAGGAAGCGGGGGTGACCACCTACTCGACCGAGCAGATGGCCGCCATGCTGCTGGATCTGTGCGAC
Source organism: Mycolicibacterium poriferae (assembly GCF_010728325.1). The sequence goes on along the minus strand of NZ_AP022570.1, from coordinate 4,454,261 downwards.
GTCGAGACCAAGGTCGCCGCGGCCCGCGAACCCGTGCGGGCCGACCTCACCGGCGGCCTGGCCGAGGCCGAGCTCGATCTGTCGGAGCTGGCCACCAAGGCCCGCGAGGAGGCGACCGGTTCGGTCGACGAGGACGACGAGGACGTGGCCGCCGATCACCTGATCGCCGCGCTGCCGTCGCCGCCGCGTCCGCACGCCGGTGCGCCGGCGCCGGAATGGGCGGATCTCGACGTCGATCCCGCCGACCTGGTCGTCATCGTCGGCGGCGCCGAACTCGGCCCGTACGGCTCGTCGCGTACCCGCTTCGAGATGGAGGTCGACAACGAGCTGTCCGCGGCCGGTGTGCTCGAGCTCGCGTGGACGACCGGGTTGATCAAGTGGGAGGACGACCCCCAACCCGGTTGGTATGACACCGAATCCGGTGACCTGGTGGACGAGTCCGAGCTGGTCGAGCGTTACCACGACGAGGTCGTGCAGCGCTGCGGCATCCGGGAGTTCGTCGACGACGGGGCCATCGATCCTGATCACGCCTCGCCGTTGCTGGTCAGTGTGTTCCTGGACAAGGACTTCCGCTTCGTGGTCTCCAGCGAGGCCGACGCGCGGGCGTTCGTCGAGTTCGATCCCGAGCACACCGCGGCCCGGCCGATCCCCGACTCCGGGGACTGGGAGGTGATCCGCAAGGCGGGCACCGAGATTCGGGTGCCGCGCAAGACCAAGTTGTCGCGGACCGTCGGCGCCCAGATCCCGACCGGATTCGACCCGACGGTGTGGGGCATCAGCCAGGACATGGCGACCTCCATCGACCGGGTGGCGTTGTGGAACATCGTCGCCACCGTCGATGCGTTCCTGTCCTCGGGCTTCACCCCGGCCGAGCTGATGCGCTACGTGCATCCCAGTCTGGTGGCCTCGACGCAGGGCACCGGCATGGGCGGCATGACCTCGATGCAGACCATGTACCACGGCAACCTGCTGGGCAGGTCCAAGCCGAACGACATCCTGCAGGAGGTGCTGCCCAACGTCGTTGCCGCCCATGTGATGCAGTCCTATGTCGGCGGTTACGGTGCGATGGTGCATCCGGTGGGTGCGTGCGCGACCGCGGCGGTGTCGGTCGAAGAGGGCGTCGACAAGATCAAGCTCGGCAAGGCCGAGTTGGTGGTCGCCGGCGGTTTCGACGACCTGACGCTGGAAGCCATCATCGGCTTCGGTGACATGGCGGCCACCGCCGACACCGAGGTGATGCGCGGCAAGGGCATCAGTGACTCGAAGTTCTCCCGCGCCAACGACCGTCGCCGTCTCGGCTTCCTGGAGGCCGAGGGTGGGGGCACGGTGTTGCTGGCCCGCGGGGACCTGGCGGTGAAGATGGGTCTGCCGGTGCTGGCGGTTGTCGGGTACGCACAGTCGTTCGCCGACGGTGTGCACACCTCGATTCCGGCCCCCGGGCTGGGTGCGCTGGGTGCGGGCCGCGGCGGCCGCGACTCGATGCTGGCGCGGTCACTGGCCAAGCTGGGGGTGGGTGCCGACGACATCGCGGTGATCTCCAAGCACGACACCTCGACATTGGCCAACGATCCCAACGAGACCGAGCTGCACGAGCGGCTGGCCGACTCGCTGGGACGTTCGGACGGCGCCCCGCTGTTCGTCATCAGCCAGAAGAGCCTGACCGGGCACGCCAAGGGCGGCGCGGCGGTGTTCCAGATGATGGGTCTGTGCCAGGTTCTGCGCGACGGTGTCATCCCGCCCAACCGCAGCCTGGACTGTGTCGACGACGAGCTGGCCACCTCGGCGCACTTCGTGTGGCCGCGGGAGACGCTGCGGATGGGCGAGAAGTACCCGCTCAAGGCCGGTCTGGTCACCAGCCTCGGCTTCGGCCACGTGTCGGGTCTGATCGCGTTGGTGCATCCGCAGGCCTTCCTGGCCACGCTCAGCCCCGAGCAGCGGGAGACCTACGCCGCACGGGCGCAGGAGCGCTCGTTGGCCGGACAGCACCGGCTGGCCTCGGCGATCGCCGGCGGACGGCCGATGTACGAGCGGCCCGCCGACCGTCGCTTCGACAGCGAGCATTCCGAGAAGGCGCAGGAAGCCGCGATGCTGCTCGACACGGCGTCCCGGCTCGGCGAGAACGGCGTGTATCTGCGGTGAACCGTGCGATAGCGTGCTGCGCGTGGCCATCGTCGGGATAGGCATCGACCTCGTCTCCATTCCTGAGTTCGCCGAGCAGGTGGACCGGCCGGGCACGGTGTTCGCCGAGACGTTCACCCCGGGTGAGCGGCGCGACGCCGCCGACAAGAGTTCGTCGGCGGCGCGCCACCTCGCGGCGCGGTGGGCGGCCAAGGAAGCCGTCATCAAGGCGTGGTCGGTGTCGCGGTTCTCGAAACGGCCGGTGCTGCCCGAGGGCATCCACCGCGACATCGAGGTGATCACCGACATGTGGGGGCGGCCGCGGGTGCGGCTGTCGGGGGCGGTGGCCGAGCACCTCAAAGAGGTGACCATTCATCTGTCGCTGACCCATGAGGCCGACACCGCCGCCGCGGTGGCCGTCCTCGAGGAGCGCTAGTACTCGTCCCCGGCGTTCCTGCAGACCCTGCTGCTTTCGTGACCCGGTAGACGGTGAGGCCGTACGGTCTGGCCATGGACTTCGAGGAGTACCGCGCCCATGACGCCACATCGCTGGCGAAGCTGGTAGCCGACCGACAGGTGTCCGCGGCGGAGTTGCTGACGCTGGCCCGCGAGCGTGCGGCCGCGGTCAATCCGCGGATCAACGCCGTCGTGCGTGACGTCCCAGCAGTCCCGCCGGACCGGCCGCAGGGACCGTTCTCCGGTGTGCCGTTCCTGATCAAGGACCTCGCCCAGGACTACGCGGGACTGCCGACGTCCGCCGGCTCGCGGGCGTTGATGTCGACCCCGTCCGCCGAGCACGCCACGGTGGTGCAGCGTTGGATCGACGCGGGCCTGGTCATCTTCGGGAAGACCAACACCCCCGAGTTCGGCGCGAAAGGGGTCACCGAACCCCTCGCGTGGGGATCGGCACGTAATCCGTGGGACACCGACCGGACCCCGGGCGGCTCCTCGGGCGGGTCGGCTGCGGCGGTCGCGGCCGGGATCGTGGCCTGCGCGGGCGCCAACGACGGAGGCGGGTCCATCCGGATCCCCGCGGCCTGCTGCGGGCTGGTGGGTCTGAAACCCGGTCGCGGTCTGACGCCGTCAGGCCCGCTGGCCGGTGAGGCCATGCACGGCTCCGCTGTGCAGGGTGTGGTGTCGCGCACGGTGCGCGACACCGCGGGAATGCTCGATGTGATCAGCGGCGGCGAACCGTTCGGGCCCTACGTCCCGGCCATGCCGCCGTCGTCCCTGACATCGTGCGTGGGCCAGGATCCCGGTGCGCTGCGGATCGGCGTGCGGGTGCCTTCGGCGATCACGCCGACGCCGCACCGGGAGGCCTACGCTGCGGTGGCTACGACCGTGCGCGCGTTGACCGAGCTGGGTCACCAGGTCGACGAACTGCCTGAGGCGCCCTACGACGATGCCGAGTTGGCGCGTGACTTCCTGCTGACCTGGTTCGTGGTCGCGGCATGGGAGGTGGCCGAGGCCAAGCGGCTCAGCGGTGCGGGGGACGAGTCGTTCGAACGGGACACGTTGATCATGGCGGCGCTCGGTCGCGCCACGAGCAGCGTCGACTATGTGGATGCCGTGGAACGCCGGCATGCGCACACCCGCCGGCTGAGTACGTTCTTCGAGTCCTACGATCTGTTGCTGACCCCCACATTGGCCACTCCACCGCCGACGATCGGCGAGTTCGAACTCCCGGTGGCACTGGCCCGGGCGGCCGATGCTCTGCTCAAGACCCGGACAGCCCGGTTCCTGAAGTACACCAAGATCGTCGACGACATGGTCGACAAGAACCTCAACTGGGTGCCCTACACCCAGTTGGCGAATCTGACTGGGCGTCCGGCAATCTCGCTTCCACTGCATTGGACGCCGGAGGGCCTGCCGATGGGGGTCCAGTTCGTTGCGCCGCTGGCCGGTGAGTCCCTGCTGGTCAAGTTGGCCGCTCAACTGGAACAGGCGATGCCCTGGGCGGGGCGGGTCGCGCCGATCTAGGGCAATGGCCGCAGACCGGGGTGGCCGAGCGCGCTACGCGTGCCCGCACCGCCGGTTGACGGCCCGGCGTTTCGGGTATCCCGGCGGATCACTTTGCCGCATCGGAGGACGACCTTGACCGAAACCGACCAGCAGCGCCGGCAGCTGGGGGAATCTGACAGCCCCATCGAAGACGCCCTGGAGTACGCCTTCCGTCGCATGGTCGACGAGGGCACCCAGCGCCTGCACCGCAGCTGGCGCGAAGTCCTCGTGACGGGCTTCTTCGGCGGCACCGACATCGCCGTGGGAGTGTTGGCCTACCTGGCGGTGCTGAACGTCACCCACGAGCCGCTGCTGGCCGGTCTGGCATTCTCGATCGGTTTCCTTGCGCTGCTGCTGGGGCGCAGCGAACTGTTCACCGAGGGCTTCTTGGTCCCGGTCACGACAGTGGCCGCCAAGCGGGCCAGTTTCGGGCAGCTGATGAAGCTGTGGAGCGGCACGCTGGTCGCCAATCTCGCCGGCGGCTGGGTGTTGATGGCGGTGATGATGACGGCGCTGCCGCAGTTGCACGCGCAGACCATCGAATCCGCATCGCACTATGCGACGGCGCCGCTGTCGGCGGAGACGATCGCGCTGTCGTTGTTGGGCGGCATGGTGATCACGCTGATGACCCGCATGCAGCACGGCACCGACTCGGTGCCGGCCAAGATCGCCGCCGCCATCGCGGGGGCGTTCCTGCTCGCGGGTCTGCAGCTGTTCCACTCCATCCTGGACTCGCTGTTGATCTTCGGTGCGCTGATCACCGGTGAGGCACCGTTCGGTTACCTGGACTGGCTCGGGTGGTTCGGCTACACCGCGGCAGGCAACCTCGTCGGCGGTCTGGTGCTGGTGACACTTCTGCGACTGTTGCGCAGCAAGGATCGCGTCGCCGAGGAGCGCCGCCGAGCCGAGTCGCCCGGCGACGACGAGCCGTTAACCTCGACGCATGACTGACATCACGACGCGGGTGCGCGACGTGCTCCCAGCGGTGCGCGCCGACCTGGAGAACCTGGTACGCATCGAGTCGGTGTGGGCCGACCCCGACCGGCGCGGCGAGGTGCAGCGCAGCGCCGAAGAGGTCGCGAAGTTGTTGTCGGAGGCCGGATTCGGTGACGTACGCATCGTGGCCGAAGGTGGCGCCCCCGCTGTCATCGCGCACCACCCTCCGCCGCCGGGTGCTCCGACGGTTCTGCTCTACGCCCACCACGACGTGCAGCCGGAAGGCGATCGGTCGCAGTGGTATTCGGAGCCGTTCGAGCCGACCGAACGCGACGGGCGGCTCTACGGCCGCGGAACGGCCGACGACAAGGCAGGCATTGCCACCCATCTGGCCGCGTTCCGTGCGCACGGCGGGAATCCGCCCGTCGGGGTGACGGTCTTCGTCGAGGGCGAGGAGGAGTCGGGCTCCCCGTCGTTGTCGCGACTGCTGGCCGCGCACCGCGACGCCCTGGCCGCCGATGTCATCGTGATCGCCGACTCGGACAACTGGAGCACCGAGGTCCCGTCGCTGACGGTGTCGCTGCGCGGGCTGGCCGACTGCATCGTGGAGGTCGCCACCCTGGACCACGGGCTGCACTCGGGCATGTGGGGTGGTGTCGTGCCCGACGCGCTGAGCGTGTTGGTGCGGCTGCTGGCCAGCCTGCACGACGACGAGGGCAACGTCGCGGTCGACGGGTTGCACGAATCGACTGCCGCGCCCGTGGAGTACACCCCGGAACGGGTGCGGGCCGACACCGGTCTGCTCGACGGTGTGCAGGAGATCGGCTCGGGCTCGGTGGCGCAGCGTCTGTGGGCGAAACCGGCGATCACCGTCGTCGGTATCGACACCACGCCGATCGCTAAGGCGTCCAACACCTTGACACCATGCGCCCGCGCCAAGGTGAGCATGCGGGTGGCGCCGGGCGGTGACGCCGCCGAACACCTGGCTGCGCTCACCCGCCACCTCGAGCAGCACACGCCCTGGGGTGCGCAGGTCACCGTGACGCCGGGCGACGTCGGCGAGCCGTATGCGATCGACCCGAGCGGGCCCGTCTACGACGCGGCGCGCGCGGCCTTCCGTCAGGCCTGGGGGAACGACGCGATCGACGCCGGAGTGGGCGGCTCGATCCCGTTCATCGCGGCGTTCGCTTCGGCTTTTCCGGACGCCAAGATTCTGGTGACGGGAGTCGAGGACCCCGACACCCAGGCGCACAGCATCAACGAGAGCCTGCACCTCGGCGTACTGGAGCGTGCGGCGACCGCGGAAGCGCTGCTGTTGGACCGCCTGGCTCGATCAGACCGACAAATCGCGACGTAGTTTGGCGACGTGGCCCGTCGCGCGGATGTTGTACTGCACCAACGCGATCTTGCCTTTCTCGTCGACGACGAAGGTCGACCGGATGACGCCCTGCACGGTTTTGCCGTACATGGTCTTCTCGCCGTAGGCGCCCCAGGCCTCGAGCACCGTGCGGTCGGGGTCGGCCAGCAACGGGAACGTCAGGCCCTCCTTGTCGCGGAACTTGGCCAGTTTCTCGGGTTTGTCCGGTGAGATGCCGACGACGTCCAGACCGGCGTCGTTGAGCTCGGCGAGGTTGTCCCGGAAGTCGCAGGCCTCCTTCGTGCAGCCGGGGGTGGAGGCTGCCGGGTAGAAATACACGATGACTTTGCGGCCCTTGTAGTCCGAGAGTTTGACGGTGTTGCCGTCGGCGTCGGGCAGGCTGAAAGCGGGAGCGGTGTCGCCCACTTCGAGGCGTGGGGTCTGCGGCATGGGTAGCTGTCCTCCGGTGTCGCGGGGTCCGGTGCGATCTGAAGCGACCGGCGCGCTCGGTCTCGCCCCGGCTGATCTAGGGTAGTGCGGCAGGACGACACCGTTGGTGCATGGGCGCGCCGTTGGTGAACAGGCACGCCGTCGGTGGATGAGCACAGTAGGCAATGAGGCACGGAGGCAGATGTGGCGGACCGCGATCCCGACAGCATCAAGGCTGAGATCGACGAGGCCCGGGAGCAGTTGGCCCTGACCGTGGACTCTCTCGCTGCCCGCGCCAACCCGCGCCGGCTCGCCGACGATCTGAAGGCAGGGGTGGTGCGGTTCGTTCGCCAGCCGGCCGTGGCGGCCTCGCTGGCCGGGGTCGGACTGGTGGTCATCGTCGTGACCGTGCGTCGCCTTCGCCAGCCCTGAGCGGACGATTCAGCGCCGCCGGCCACCTCGCAGCCACGTCGGGAACGTGAAGCCGGGCGGGTTGGCCACCCGGCCCAGCCGGGAGCAGGTGTGGATCGCGACCGGGTATTGGCCAGTTACTCGATCGGCTGAGTTCTCACCACCGGTCCCCACCGGCGCCGGATCGGCCAGGCCTGCCATCAGCTAATTCCTCACTTCACCCGTACATGGTTTGCCCGATGTGGGGACCATATCTAACAGCTAACGGCAACCATAGCACTACTGCAACTCTTTTCCCAGCGCATAAGCCGTTAATATTCGGCCTGCTATTCCTATGGTTACCCTCGAAGCGATCGTGACCAGCTTGCGGGTGCTACCCGGGCAGTGAGCTCTAGCACAGTTTCGGAACGCACGCTCGAAAAATCCCAAGAATTTTCGCCAGCGTAAACCAGCCGCTGGATACCTCTTGTCGGCAAATCCGCTGTGCGCCCCGTGTCGGGTAGGCGGGAGGTGCTGGCAAGCACCGGGGCTAACGCGTCCTCTACGCTGGCGCTGTCCACGACAGCAAAGGAGGCCGGCATGGCCTGGTTCCTGGCCCTCCAGGGCGCGACGCAGCCGAGTCACCAGTCCTCGGTGTACGAACTCCAGGACTCGGCTGACATCGACAAGCTCGCCCAGGAGTTGGTGGGCGCCGTCACGCTCGATCGGGTCGTTCCCGTTCCGGCGATGCTTCCGCAGAACACCCGCAAGCGGCAGAAGGTGACGCTCTACATCCGGCCGGCCGCGTGGGGGATGTGGACCTTCTATGAGCTCTCCGAAGAAGACCGTCGCCAGTTGATGAAGGACAATCCGCTGGTTCAGGCGATTCAGCAGCATCAACGCGAGCATGCCGGGCAGCCTGGCGCGGGCCAGGGCAACCCGCTCCTCGGTCAGCCCGGCCCGGGCGGGTTCGCTCCCCGTCGCTGATCACGGTCGGCCGAGCGCGGCCGGCGACGAAGGCTGAGGCTATGCGACTGCCTTGCCTCAGGTCGAACGCGTGACATCAGACGGCTTTGCCAGCCATCGTTCGCGCCATTTCGCCGTTGATGCGTTGATCTGAGCGACTCCCCGAATACTGCACGCGCGTACCAGTTGCCATTTGCCTGTGACGCTTTTCGGCAATCCCCGGTGCCCGGCTATTGACGCGGCTTATATTTGCCCGGCATTCGCGGGTCGGTGGGAGGACGTTATGGGCGCAGCGGCACATGTCGGTCGGATCGGTGGCCTCGCGGTCGCCCTGGGTGTCGGGGCTGCGGTCCTGACGGGCTACGGTGTCGCGGCTGCGGACACCGGCTCCGGAGAGTCGGGTTCGAGTGCGTCGTCGGGTAGCTCGGCAGGCTCCTCCACAGGCGGCAGCGACAGTTCGGCCGCCGGCGCTTCGAGCCAAACGGCGAATGCGGGCGACAGCGACGGTGCCTCTGACAGCGACGACGCCTCTGACAGCGACGACGCCGCAGACGAGTCCGAGGGCGACGACGCTTCCGAGGGCGACGACGCTTCTGGGGGCGACGACGGCGATGACGCGGCCGGTGACGGCGAGGACCTCGACGCTGATCTCGGCGTCGACGAGGGTGTCGAGGTCGGCGGAGACGTCGACGGGGTCGATTCGGTGAACAGCGGCGGCTATGTGTCCGCAGAGCCCGAAGCCGCCGCGGAGGTGGTCGACGACGTCGACTCGGCGACTGCCGGCGATGACGTCGACTCAGCTGCGGCGAGCGACGAGGTCGACGCCGACCTCGCGGCCGAGCGGCAGGGTCAAGCCGTCGAATGGCTGGCCTCCCCCGAGGCCGTGGCCGGCCGTGCAGCCACCGAACCGACAGCGCCGGCCGAGCAGACGGCTGCAACCAAAGAGCCGGTCGACGCCACCGCGACCGTGCCAGACGCCACCCTCACCGAGATGGTCGGGCTCCTCAACCCGTTCGCGGGTGGGGGGCCGGCGGCGCCGCCGATGAACTCGCCCATGGAATGGGCGATGGCAGCGGCCGCCCGTCGCGAACTCGAGAGCGGACCGGTGTCGGTGAACCCCGTGCTCGAGTTCCTCGACGGCGTCATCTACGGCAACGTCGGCGCCACCGATTCACGGGGAAACCCGTTGATCTACACCATCATCGATGATCCGAACCAGGGCGGGAAGATCACCCTCGCCGCAGACGGCAGCTTCTCGTTCCTGCCGGACCTGTCCGTCGTCGAGTCGGGCGGCACCGAGCAGTTCACGGTGATGGTCAGCGAGCAGACCGGGCTGGTCCGCTTCCTGGAGAAGATTCCGTTGCTGGGCGACTTCGTCCAGCCGATCGTGCTCGGCCTGCAGCAGATTCCGATCCTGGGCACCATCCTGCAACCGTTCATCGGGTACCGCGTCATCGCGCCGATCGACGTCAATGTGGGCGAACTGGTGCCCGTCGGTGCGCCGGTCGCCTTCACCACGATGGTCACCTCGTTCGACGGCGTGAAGATCAGCACGAACTTCTTCCCGGCCTCAGGACTGGCGGCCGGTGAAACCGCGTCGACCGTTCTGAACGGGCCGGGCCTGGGCGACCCGGGCAACATCGACCCCACCTCTGTGACGACGGTGTTCAACCTGGTTCCGGGGCTGGTGCCGCTGCGCGACGCCGGCTACAACGTGGTGACCTGGGATCCGCGTGGCGAGTTCGCTTCCGGCGGCGTGCTGCAGCTGGACAACCCGTTCTTCGAGGGCCGCGACGTGCAGGCGATCCTGGACTGGGTGGCGACCCGGCCCGAGACGCTGCTGGATGGCCCGGGGGACCCCGTGGTCGGCATGGTGGGCGGTTCCTACGGCGGCGGAATCCAGTTGGTTGCGGCAGGGATCGATGACCGGATCGAAGCCATCGTCCCCGTGATCGCGTGGAATTCGCTGAACGAGGCGCTGTATCCGACCGAGGCCTTCAAGACCGCGTGGGCGACCCTGCTGGGACTGGATTTGTTGGAAGGGGGCGCGCGGATCAACTCGCAGATCTACCCGGCCATCATCCTCGGCGATCTGCTGGGCTTCATCACCGAGACCCAGCAGGCCATCCTGGCCAGCAGCGGGCCCACCGTGCTGGTGAGCGGTATCACCGCGCCCACGCTGCTGATCCAGGGCACCGCCGACGGTTTGTTCACCCTGGCGCAGGCCGTCACCAACGCAATGCTGCTGGAGGCGACCGGCACCCCGGTCGACATGATCTGGGCGTGCGGTGGTCACGGCGTCTGCCTTGATCCGATCAGCCCGCTGCAGACCCCGCTGCTGATCGACTCGACGCTGGATTGGCTCGACAAGTACGTCAACGGAAACGAGTTGGTGCCCACCGGACCACGGTTCGAGTGGTTCGACCAGAACGGTGACTACTTCTTCTCGGATCTGCTGCCGTCGGACCCGGCTTTCTACGGAGAGTCCCTCGTCGTCGCCGGGGCCGGTGGTTTCCTGCCGATCCTGCCGCTGCTGGGCGGCTCCGGGCCGCAGACACAGTCGCCGACACCGCTTCTGGTGTCCCCGGCGCTGGCCTCGGAAGCGGCGCTGGCCATCGACGTCGAGGTGCCGTCCCCGGAGGCCACCGTGCAGATCGTCGGCGCGCCCGAACTGACCATCACGTACTCGGGGCTGGGAACGAGTCGCCACATCTACGGGCAGTTGGTCGACGAAACCACCGGCTTGGTGTTGGGCAACTTGGTGACTCCCATCCCGGTGACGCTCGACGGCCGCACGCACACCGTGTCCATCGACCTGGAGCAGATCGCCTACACGATGGCACCGGACTCGCAGCTCAAGCTCCAGTTGGTGGGTTCGGCCACGCCGTACGAGAACCTGCTGCAGTTGGGCTTCATCAATGTCGAGGCCGTCGAGTTGGCGCTGCCGACCGTCGCCGCCGAGGTGGGCGGGGTGGCAGGGCTGACGGTGGGCATGGCGGTCGCCTGACCCGCCCTGCCGGTCGGGAGAAGCGTTGCGGGAAAGGGCTACTCAGGCGAGCGGAGCCGGTTCCTGAACTGCCGCATTCATCTCCGTGAACTCGCGCTCGATGTCGTCGTTCTGACGCCTGGTGAGCAGCGACACCGCGACGGCCACCACACCGCAGGCGATGAAGCCGGGAACGATCTCGTACATGACGCTGGCCAGTGCGTCGGTCTGGCCCCAGACGCCGACGACCACCGCGCCGCTGAGCATGCCGGCGATCGCGCCGGCTGAAGTGAGTCGGCGCCAGAACAGCGACAAGATGATCAGCGGGCCGAACGCCGCGCCGAAGCCCGCCCAGGCGAAGCCCACCAGATCGAGGATCGTGCCGTCAGGGTTCAGGGCGAGCAGGATCGCCACCACCGCGACGGTCAGCACCCCGAGCCGGCCGTAGTTGACCAGCCTTGTCGGGCTGGTTTCCTTGCCGAACGCGCGATAGATGTCTTCGACGAGTGCGGACGAGCAGACGATCAGCTGCGAGGAGATCGTCGACATGATCGCGGCGAGTACCGCCGCGAGCACGATGCCGGCCACGAACGGGTGGAACATCACCTGCGCCAACTGGAGGAACACCGTCTCGGCGTTGTCGAGTGTCTCGCCGCGACTGTAGAAGTACGCCAGGCCGGCGAACCCGGTGGCGATGGCGCCGACGGAGCTGAGCACCATCCAGCTGATGCCGATCCGGCGGCCGGCTTTGGCGTCGGCGGGGGAGCGCAGCGCCATGAACCGGACGATGATGTGGGGCTGGCCGAAGTAGCCGAGCCCCCATGCCGCGGCGGACAGGATCGCCAGCACGCTGCCGCCGAAGAACAACGAGGTGCGGTGAATTTCGTCAGCGGGGTCGGCGAGGTTGTGCGCAGCGTCGGCGGCGTTGATCGCGTCGATCACCTCGCCGGGTCCGCCCGCGGCGATGATCGTGACGACGGGAACCGCGATGAGGGTGGCGAGCATCAGCAGGCCTTGCGCGACATCGGTGAGGGTTGCGCCCAGGAATCCGCCGAACAGCGTGTAGCTCAGGGTGATTCCGGCGACGAGCAGCATGCCCACCAGGTAGGACGAGCCGAACGTGGCTTCGAAGAACACTCCGCCCGCCACCATGCCGCTCGACACATAGAAGGTGAAGAACACCAGGATGATCGCCCCGGCGGTGATCCGCAGGATGTGTGAATGATCTCGTAGCCGGTTCTCGAAGAAGCTCGGTACGGTGATCGAGTTGTTCGCGATCTCGGTGTAGGCGCGCAAGCGCGGGGCGACGAAGCGCCAGTTCAGATACGCCCCGATGACGAGGCCGATCACGATCCAGGACTCCCCGAGTCCGGTGGCGTAGATGGCGCCGGGCACGCCGAGCAGCAGCCAGCCGGACATGTCGGACGCTCCCGCGGACAGCGCCGCGACACCGGGGCTGAGTTTGCGCCCGGCGAGCATGTAGTCGTCCAGATCATTGGTCTGGCGGTAGGCGTAGACACCGATGGCGATCATCGCTGCGAAGTACAGCCCGATGGCCAGTAGCTGAAACGTCGAGTCCGTCATGTCGGGGTCCTCGGTACTAGGCGTGTGACGGTGTTGCCCGTCGGTCAGCGGAGAGAAATGAATGGATGCCAGACGGTCGGAAGCACAGCGGAGTCGTTCCCGGCCGGGTCCTTGCCGCGTGCTGACGCCGGCGTGGACGAACCGGTGACGCGCGGTGAACAGCCCGGCTCATTCGGCTGATCGTAGGAGACTTCGGACCGGCGTTGGCGCGATCGGATGAACGCGGCGGAGAGACGATGCACAACTCTGGGCGGGCTCGGTCAGCACAGGCGTCGGACAGTTGTCCGCCCGGCTGGGCCCGGTAAACCACAAAAACCCCGCCGAAGCAGGGTTTCTGTGTGGTGCGCCGTCAGGGTTTCGAACCCCGGACCCGCTGATTAAGAGTCAGCTGCTCTACCAACTGAGCTAACGGCGCGCGTGTGCGACAATAACAGGCCCGCGGCACAGGGAGAAATCACGTTGTCCGCGCGGTACCGGGAAGCGACGTCGGCGTCGCCTACCCGTCACAATCGAGCCGTAGAATCGATCCGAGTGTTTTCGTCGTATCAATTTGTATGTGAGGTGGAGCGCAGTATGTGGCAGGTCAGCACGGCGAACCGTGTGCGACGCAACCGGGTCTGGTTGACCGTCGCCGCCCTGGTTCCTGCGATCGCACTCCTGCTCACCGCCTGCGGCGGCCCTGCCGAGGCGCCTGCGCCGCAGGTGATCAGCGACAAGGGCACCCCCTACGGCGACCTGCTGGTGCCCAAGCTCACCTCCTCGGTGCAGGACGGGGCGGTCGGCGTCAGTGTCGACTCCCCGGTGACGGTCAGCGCCGAGTTCGGCGTGCTGGGGGCGGTGACGATGGTCAACGCGAGCGGCGAGCAGGTCGAGGGCAAGCTGTCCAAGGACGGTCTGACGTGGCAGACCACCGAGCCGCTCGGCTACAACAAGAGCTACACGCTCAACGCGCAGTCGCTGGGCCTCGGCGGCGCCACCAGTCGGCAGATGACGTTCGAGACGCATTCGCCGGAGAACCTGACGATGCCGTATGTCCTGCCCAACGAGGGCGAGGTCGTCGGCATCGGTCAACCCGTCGCCATCCGCTTCGACGAGAACATCCCGAACCGGTTGGCCGCCCAGCGCGCGATCACCGTCAAGACCAACCCGCCGGTCGAGGGTGCCTTCTACTGGCTGAGCAACCGTGAGGTCCGGTGGCGTCCCGCCGACTACTGGGAGCCGGGCACCGCGGTGGAGGTGTCGGTCAACACCTACGGGGTCGACCTGGGCGACGGCCTGTACGGGCAGGACAACGTGTCGACGAACTTCACCATCGGCGACGAGGTGATCACCACCGTCGACGACAGCACCAAGACGCTGACCGTGACGCGCAACGGTGAGGTCGTCAAGACGATGCCGGTGTCGATGGGCAAGAACAGCACACCGACGAACAACGGTGTCTACATCGTGGGTGACCGGCGCTCGCACATGGTGATGGACTCGTCCACCTACGGCGTGGCGGTCAACTCACCCAACGGCTACCGCACCGAGGTCGACTGGGCCACCCAGATCTCCTACAGCGGCATCTACGTCCACGCCGCCCCGTGGTCGGTGGGCAGCCAGGGCTACAGCAACGTCAGCCACGGCTGCATCAACGTCAGCACCAGCAACGGCCAGTGGTTCTACGACAACTCCAAGCGCGGCGACATCGTGGAGATCGTCAACACGGTCGGTTCGACGTTGCCGGGCACCGACGGCCTCGGTGACTGGAACATCCCGTGGGAGCAGTGGAAGGAAGGCAACGCCAACGTCTGACCCTCCTGGATCGCTTTCAACGAAGCCCACCGCAGCCGCTGCGGTGGGCTTCGTCGTTGCGGGAGGCGCGTGATGGTCAGAACGCAGAAACGCCGCCTACTTGCGTAGACGGCGTTCCCGTTAACGGGTGGCTGACGGGACTCGAACCCGCGACAGCCAGGATCACAACCTGGTGCTCTACCAACTGAACTACAGCCACCATTGCCGCATGTGCGGCGTGCTAGATACTAGCTGCTGGAACCCTCATCGATCGAATCAGTACCCGAATCCGCAGGTGAAGCCGGACCCAGCGCCGCCGCGACGTCGGCGATCTCGCCGGTCGACGGGCCCGGCGGGGCTACGAACGCCGTCTGCCGGTAGTACTTCAGCTCGCGGATGGACTCGTGGATGTCGGCCAGCGCGCGGTGGGCGAGGCCCTTCTCGGGCTGGCCGAAGTAGATTCGCGGATACCAGCGCCGGCACAGCTCCTTGATCGAGCTGACGTCGATCATCCGGTAGTGCAGGTAGTCGTCGAGTTTGGGCATGTCGCGGGCCAAGAAACCCCGGTCGGTGGCGATCGAGTTACCGGCCAGCGGGGCGGTCTTGGCCTGCTTGACGTGGGTGCGGATGTAGTCGAGCACCATCTCCTCGGCGGTGGCCACATCGATGGTCGACGCCCGCACCTCCTCGGTGAGACCCGATTTGTCGTGCATCTGGGCCACCACGTCGATCATCGACGACAGCGCGTCGTCACCGGCATGGATGACGACGTCGACGCCATCGCCGAGGACGTTGAGTTCGGAGTCGGTCACCAGGACCGCGATTTCGATCAACAGGTCGGACTTGAGGTCCAGCCCGGTCATCTCGCAGTCGATCCACACCAGTTCGTCGCGCACAGCGTTTCACAGTAAGCCCCACGGTCTGGCCGGGCTGACTTCACCCTCCGAAGTACGTGCCTGGCCCAGTAGTGTTCGATCATGAGCACGGAGTCGACGGCGACGGCTGCTCAGCAGATCGCCGCAGGTTATGCCGCCGACGGGGCGGCGCTGGAATTGGGCGCGGTGGTCGTCGACGGCGTGTGTGATCCCACCGCGCGGGTGCGCGTCCCGCTGGCGACGCTGAACCGTCACGGTCTCGTTGCCGGAGCCACGGGGACCGGCAAGACCAAGTCACTGCAGGTGATCGCCGAGCAACTCTCGGCGGCTGGTGTGCCGGTGGTGATGGCCGACGTGAAGGGTGACCTGTCCGGACTGTCGCGCCCCGGTGCGCCCGGTGACAAGATCTCCGCGCGCGCCGCCGACACCGGTGACAGCTGGGCGCCGCAGGCGTTTCCGGTGGAGTTCCTGTCGTTGGGCACAGCCGGGGTCGGGGTGCCGGTGCGCGCCACGATCACCAGTTTCGGTCCGATCCTGTTGTCGAAGGTGCTGGGACTGAACCAGACTCAGGAATCGACGCTCGGGCTGGTCTTCCACTGGGCCGACAAGCAGGGCTTGCCGCTGCTGGACCTCAAGGATCTGCGCTCGGTGATCGGGTATCTGATCAGCGACGACGGCAAGCCACAGCTCAAAGCGCTGGGCGCGGTGTCCACGACGACCGCCGGGGTGATACTTCGCGCTCTGGTCAATCTGGAAGCCGAGGGAGCTGACACGTTCTTCGGTGAACCGGAGCTCGAACCGGGTGATCTGATGCGCGTCGACCCGTCCGGGCAGGGCGTCATCACGCTGCTCGAACTCGGTGACCAGGCCGCCCGTCCCGTGTTGTTCTCCACATTTTTGATGTGGGTGCTCGCCGATCTGTTCACCACGCTGCCCGAGGTGGGTGACCTCGACAAACCCAAGTTGGTGTTCGTCTTCGACGAGGCGCACCTCCTCTTCTCCGACGCCTCCAAAGCCTTCCTGGCCCAGGTCGAGCAGACCGTCAAGCTGATCCGGTCCAAAGGTGTCGGGGTGTTCTTCTGCACCCAGCTACCCACCGACGTCCCCAAAGACGTGTTGAGTCAGCTCGGTGCCCGCATCCAGCATGCGCTGCGTGCGTTCACCCCCGACGACCAGAAGTCGCTGACCAGGACGGTGCGTACGTACCCGAAGACCGAGGTCTACGACCTGGAGTCGGCGTTGACCTCGCTGGGCATCGGTGAGGCGGTGGTGACCGTGCTCTCCGAGACGGGGGTGCCCACCCCGGTGGCGTGGACCCGGATGCGGGCGCCGCGTTCGTCGATGGACGCGATCGGACCCGACGCCATCGCCGGCGCCGCCGGTGCCAGCGCCCTGCAGGCGCGGTACGGCGTCACGGTGGACCGGGAGTCGGCATACGAACAGCTCGCTGCCCGGCTGGCACCGCCCGAACCGGAACCGCCGGCCGCCGAGCTACCACCGTTGCCGCCCGCCACCGGGCTACCACCGTGGGAGCTGCCCGACATCCCGCCGATGCCCGAGCCCGTTCGGCCGGCCGAGCCTGGGCTGCTCGACAAGGTGATGGACAGCCCGGCGTTCAAGAGCGCGATGCGCTCGGCGGGAACGGTGATCGGGCGTGAGATCACCCGCAGCATCCTCGGCACCGGACGGCGGCGCCGCCGCTGAAGACCGCGCGCCGCCGCTGAAGGCCCAGTCGCGGCCGCTGAAAACTCAGTCGCGGCCGCTGAAAGCTCGCCGTCCGCGAATCCTCAGCTCCCGCCGAGTTTCTTGTAGACCGCCCCGACGATGGGTGCGACGACCGACCGGGGGGCATACCCGCTGGCCGCTGACATCGCCTTCGACGTCAGTCCCGGCACGACGCGCATCTTGTTGCGCTCCAACCCATCCAGCGACACCTTGGCGGTGTACACGGTGTCGATCCACAGGAAGTCGGGGATCAACCGTTCCACGATCGACTGGTCGCCGGGGTCGGGCAGCTCGGTGCGGACGGGACCCGGCGCCAGCACGGTGACGTGCACGCCGAGGGGTTTCAGTTCGCCGCGCAGCGATTCACTGAAGGTGTTGGCGAAAGCCTTGGTCGCGGCGTAGGTCGCGTTGTTCGGGATGGGCGAGTTGCCGGCCGCTGAACCGCTGATGAGGATGCCGCCGGCACGCCGCTCCACCATGCCGGGCAGCACCGCCAGCACGAGGTCGTGCACACCGAGGACGTTGAGCTGCACCTGCTTTTGCTCCTCAGCAGGATCCAGCGTGGCGACGGGACCGAAGGTCGCCGTTCCGGCGTTGGCGCACAGGATGGAGATCTCGCGGGTGGCCAACTCGTCGCACAGTTCACCCCGGGCGACCGGGTCGGCCAGATTGACGGCGCGCACCTCGACGGTCACCCCGTACTGCTCGCGCAGCCGCTCGGCCAATGCCTCCAGAACCTCGCCGCGGCGGGCGGTGATGATCAGGTGATGTCCGCGCGCGGCGAGTTCGACGGCCAGCGCCTCACCGATGTTCTGCGACGCTCCGGTGACGACTGCGCGGGCGTTGGCGCTGGGGGCAGGTACTGGCATGGGCCGGACTATATCGTGGGCACCCATGAGCCAGCCGTCGCCTCCGACCGAGGCGCCAGCCGCCGCGGCACCTCGATCGCGCATCCTGGCCTGGGCGTTGTGGGACTTCGGTGCCACCGCGGTCAATGCGATCGTCATCACGTTCGTGTTCTCGGTGTATCTGACGAGCACCGTCGGCGAAGGCCTGCCCGGGCCGACCAGTCCGGCCAGCTGGCTGGGCCGCGCCCTGGCGGCGGCGGGACTTCTGGTCGCCGTGCTGGCACCTCTGACCGGGGTGTGGGTCGACGCACCCGCGCGGCGTCGCCGCGCGCTGGCCGCGCTCACGGGTCTGGTGGTCCTGCTGACGGCGTCGATGGCGCTGATCCGCGACGACGTGCGGTTCCTGTGGCCCGGTCTGATCCTGCTCGCGTGCACCGCCGCCTGCAGTGAGCTCGCCACGGTGCCCTACAACGCGATGCTGCGGCAGCTCTCGACCCCGCGGAATGCGGGCGCGGTATCCGGATTCGGTTTGGCGCTGGGGTATTTCGGCAGTGTCCTGGCGCTGCTGGTGGTCTATGTCGGGTTCATCTCCGGTGATGGCGAAACCCGCGGTCTGCTCGACCTGCCCGCGGCCGACGGCCAGAACATCCGCGCGGCGATGCTGCTGGTCGCCGCCTGGTTCGGGTTGTTCGCGCTGCCTCTGCTGGTCTCGGTGCCGGCGCCGGTGACGCGCGAACCGGCCGAACGGATCGGCGTGCTGGCCGCCTACCGTCGCCTCGGTCGCGCGCTGCGCGACGAATGGCGCCGCGACCGCAACGTCGTCTACTACCTGGGGGCCAGCGCGGTGTTCCGCGACGGCCTGGCCGGGGTCTTCACCTTCGGCGCGGTGCTCGGTGTCACGGTGTACGGCGTCTCGCAGGCGGACGTGCTGCTCTTCGGGATGGCCGCCTCGGTGGTTGCTGCCGTCGGAGCGGTGCTGGGCGGGCGCGCCGACGATTGGTTCGGCTCCAAGCGGGTGATCGTGACGTCGTTGAGCGCGATGATCGCGGTGGGAACGGCGCTGCTGGTGCTGTCGGGGCCCGCCGCGTTCTGGGCATGCGGGCTGATGCTGTGCCTGTTCATCGGCCCGGTGCTGTCCTCGGCGCGCACCCTGATGCTGCGCCTCACGGAGCCCGGCAACGAGGGCGTCGCGTTCGGGCTCTACACCACCGCCGGGCGGGCCGCGACCTTCCTCGCTCCGTGGTTGTTCTCGCTGTTCATCGACATCTTCGACGCCGACCGCGCCGGGATGGGCGGACTGATCGTGGTGTTGGCGCTGGGTTTGCTGGCCATGCTGGGCGTGCGCGCCCCGCATCGCCGGGCGACCAGCCGGTCCGTGGATTAACGCGTCGCCGCGCAGATGGTCAGCCCGGCTCCGGTGCGCTGTTCGATCTGGGTGCCGTTCACCGTGATCGAGCAGTTCACCTCGCGGCCGACGTTGATGATGCTGATGCTGGCCGAATCCTCGCCGGGCTGCGGCAGCGTCACCTCCCGGCTCCACGGCAGCATCACGTTGAACTCGGTCTGCAGCAGGCCACCGGTGTCGACGTAGGTGATGTTGATCGCGCGACCGCTACCCGAGACGTTGTAGACGACGGTGTCGGTCGCGCCGGGCGCGGTCGTGGTGGGCGGTGTCGGCGACGGCCTCGTCGACGGTGTGGGCAGCGGCAGGACCGGACGTGGCGGCGTGCGCGACGTCGTGGTCGGGGTGCGCTCGGTGGGAGGTGCGAAACTCGGCTCGGGCTGCGAGGGCAGCGGCGCCACCATGGTTTCCTGCTGGGAGCTGTTGACGATCACCAACGCGATGACCAGGCCGATCACCGTCACCACCGCAACGCCGGCGACGACCCACAACCACCGCGGTGACTTGGGGCCGTCGGGTTCGGGGGGCTCGCCGCCCTGGCCGGGAGGGTAGGAGGGTGGGTACTGGCCGCCGCCGGCGTACGGGTCGTACCCGTAGGGCGGGTATCCGGGCAGCGGCCTGGTCGGGGCGGGCGGTTGATACGGCGGCCCGTAGGGCATCTGGCTGGCATACGCCGGGTCGACCTGGCCGGGGTAGCCGTTGCCGAACGCCTGTGTCGGCTCGTCCCGGTTGCCCCACTGCCCGCGGTTCGGTGAATCCGTCATGCCCACCTCATGGCTGCAGGGTACCTGTGCAGCTGCACAGTCTGCTTCGTCGCGGGCTCGTACCGCGCCGGGCAGGACGAGCGTGCACAATCAACCATCGTGGGTGAACAGGTTCGTCGGATATATGGCGCGTCGATGTCGCCGGATGCGACCGCATTCGCCCATCTGGTCGACGACGGCGGCTACCCGCGCGCGGTGCAGCGGTTCCTGCGGGGCTGGCGTGCCAGCTCGTCGCGTGACGTGGAGTTGCCCGTCGAGGGGCCCGTCACCCGGGTGATGCACTCGGCCGACGGCCACTGGCTGGCGTGCCAGGTGGCGCCCGAGGGTGGAACCCGTAGCCAGATTTGGGTGGTGACAACCGATCCCGACGATCGCGACGCGCGCCGGATCGACTTCTGGCCGTCCGGGGTGGAGGGCACTGCCGAACTGATCGGCTGGGATGGCACCCAGGTGGCGGCGATCCTCACCGGTGAGGACGGGGTCGGCAGCTCGTGTCTGATCGATCCGTCCGGCCAGTCGTCGATCGTGCTGGACCGCCGCTCCGGCGGGCGGCTGGTGGATGCGTGGGCGGGGGCGGCGTTGGTGCGGGTTGGTCCGCGCGGCTATCGGGACCTGATCATGCTGCGTGGACTCACCGAGACGGCGCTGCTGCCGTACGACCCGGGATCGACCACCGACACCGGCATCATCCTCGACGACCACAGCCCGCGGCGGCTGCGCTCGGGCGTGGAAGGTGAGGTTCTCGAGCTCTACCACCCCGCCAAGGACTACGGCCTCAACAGCACCGAGGGCTACGTGCGTGCGATCATCCGCAGCGAGAACGGCGCCCAGCACGCCCGGCTGCTCGAGGTCACGGTGACCGCCGACGGTGTGGCCTATCAGGTGTTGGCCGAGCGGCCGGGATACGAGCTCGACGAGTTCACCGTCAGCGACGATCTGTCGACGGTGGCGATGTTGTGGAACCTCCACGGCGCCAGCGAGTTACAAGTTCTCGAATTCGGCGACAACACGCTCTACGACCCGATCCCGTTGCCCGGTATGGTCGCCAGCGAACTGAGCATCAGCGCGGGTGGCTCGATGTTGGCGCTCACTGTCGAGGGCCCGGGCAAACCTCCGACCGTCGAACTGGTCGATCCGCGTACCGGCGAATGGGAGATGGTCGACCGGGTCCCCAGCACCGGTCCGCTGTCGGCGGAGCCCACATTGGAAACCGTCACCGCCCGTGACGGAATGCGCTTCACCGGATGGTTGTTCCGGCCGCCGGAAGGGACGCCGACGATCGGAGCGATGCTGTTCCTGCACGGCGGTCCCGAGGGGCAGGGCAGGCCCGGCTACAACGAATTCTTCCCCGGCCTCGTCGACGCCGGCATCTGTGTGTTCCTGCCCAACGTCCGCGGCTCGGGCGGGTTCGGGCGGGCGTTCATGCACGCCGACGATCGCGAGCGACGCTTCGCCGCAATCGACGATGTCGCCGATGCGGTGCATTATCTGGTGGGCAACGGATACGCGCCGCAGGGCTGCGTGGCGTGCTGCGGGTGGTCCTACGGCGGCTACCTGACGCAGGCGGCGTTGGCGTTTCACCCGGACACGTTCGCAGCGGGCATCAGCATCTGCGGGATGAGCGATCTGAACAGCTGGTACCGCACCACCGAGCCGTGGATCGCGGCGGCGGCCTACCCGAAGTACGGCCACCCCGTCAGCGACCAGGATCTGCTGGAGCGGTTGTCGCCCCTGCCGCGGGCGCAGGCGCTGACGGCTCCGCTGTTGTTGGTGCACGGTCTCAATGACACCAATGTGCCGCCGTCGGAGTCGTTTCAGATGCACGACGCCCTGACCGCACTGGGCCGCAAGACCGAACTGCTGTTGTTCGACGACGATGGCCACGAGATCGACAAACGCGAGAACCGTGCGGTGCTGCTCAAGGCGATGACCGCCTGGCTCACCGCGGCTTTCGGCCACTGACCGTCGATAGGTTTACCGGAATTGTCAGGCGGGTAAAGCTTTGCTGCGCGCCACGGTGGCGCGTGGACGGAGGAGACAGGACATGCGAGGAGCTCTCGGGGTCATTGTGCTCGTCTGGTTACTGATCGGCGTGTTCGCGGCGTATCAGCGCGACTACTTCAGTGGGGGCGAAGCCAATTGCGCCACCGCCGGGAGTATCGCCCTGACCGTCGTCGCCGGTCCGCTCAACTATGCGGGAGTCAACCCCGAAGTCACGGAATGCAACATCCCGCAACCCAGTCAGTAAGACGCTGACTGGACACTGGAAGAAACGGAGCGGACATGATCGTGCTCGGTGCGATCCTGCTTATCCTGGGTCTCGTTTTCGGAATTTCGATCCTCACCTACATCGGTGTGGTGCTGCTGGTCATCGGCGCCGTGTTCTGGATCCTCGGATCCATCGGACGCCCGGTGGGTGGTCGCAAGGCGTGGTATTAGCGCCCACCGCACAGTCATTCGGCCGGGGTCAGCGCGGCGACCGTCATCGCTCTCAAGACGGTTCGCGAGCTGGCCTCGGCCGCTTTGGTGAGTCCGGGCTTCATGCTGTGCGCCGTCGAGTTCAACAACCCGAACGTCGCATGCGCCATCACCCGGGCTTCCGTCTCCGTCACCGTCGGGTTGCGGCGGCGCAGCACTGCGACCCAGATCTCGACGTATTGACGCTGCGCGCGGCGTACCTGGCGTTTGGCCGGTGTCGGGAGGTTCCCCAGGTCGCGGTCCTGGATTCGGATCAGATCGGATTCTCCGAGCGCGAAGTCGAGGTGGAAGTCGATCAGGGCGGCCAGCGCGGACTCGGCGTCGGCCGCGGCCTCCGCGACAGCTGAGGCGCCGGCCAGCAGGCGGGTGCTGATGCCGACCAGCAGCTCGGTCAGCAGTGCTTCTTTGTTGGGGAAGTGTCGGTAGATCGCAGGCCCGCTCACCCCGGCCGCAGCGCCGATGTCCTCCAGGCGCACGGCCAGGTAACCGCTTTCGGCGATCAGCCGCTCGGCCGCGGCGATCAGCTGGCTGCGGCGATCGGATTTCGCGCGATTGCGCCGAGAGGCGGCGTCGGTAGCGGTCATGACGCGAACCTCCGGCGCGGTGATGGTGGACAAGGCGAGTTAATCATGATTAACATACCACCGGTTAGTGGTCATTAACTCGAGTTGAGGCGGGCATCGATGGCAGCGCGGACATCCCACCGTGAGGACCATCTGGCGCTGGTCGAGCAGTTGCGCACCAAACTGGCCACCGCTGCGCTGGGCGGCCCGCAGCGGGCCCGCGACCGCCACGTCGGCAGGGGCAAGCTGCTACCACGCGACCGGGTCGACGGTCTGCTCGATCCGGGCAGCCCATTCCTCGAACTCGCGGCCCTGGCCGCCGACGGGATGTACGACGACGAATGCCCGGGCGCGGGCATGATCGCCGGCATCGGTCGGGTGGCGGGCCGGGAATGCATGATCGTGGCCAACGATGCGACGGTCAAGGGGGGCACCTACTACCCCGTCACGGTCAAGAAGCACCTGCGCGCACAGGAGATCGCGCTGCAGAACCGGTTGCCCTGCGTGTATCTCGTCGACTCCGGGGGAGCGTTCCTGCCCCGCCAGGACGAGGTCTTCCCAGACCGCGAGCACTTCGGGCGGATCTTCTACAACCAGGCCACGATGAGTGCCCAGGGGATCGCGCAGATCGCTGCGGTGCTCGGCTCGTGCACCGCGGGCGGCGCCTACGTGCCGGCCATGAGCGACGAAGCGGTCATCGTTCGCGACCAGGGCACCATCTTCCTCGGCGGGCCGCCGCTGGTGAAAGCGGCCACCGGCGAGGTCGTCACCGCAGAGGAACTCGGAGGTGGCGGCCTGCACTCGAAGGTCTCCGGCGTCACCGACCACCTCGCGCACGACGATCGTGATGCGTTGCGCATCGTGCGTCGCATCGTCGGCACGTTGGCGCCGCCGGCCGCTCCGCCCTGGGAGGTGCTGCCGATGGGTGAGCCGCCGGCCGACCAGCGCGAACTGTACGACGTGGTTCCGGTCGACTCGCGCGTGCCCTACGACGTGCACGAGGTGATCACCCGCATCGTCGACGGCGGCGAGTTCGACGAGTTCAAGGCCAATTACGGGACCACCCTGGTCACCGGCTTCGCCCACATCCACGGTCACCCGGTCGGCATCGTCGCCAACAACGGCGTGCTGTTCGGCGAGTCCGCGGTCAAGGGTGCACATTTCATCGAGCTGTGCGACAAGCGTCTGGTACCACTGCTGTTCCTGCAGAACATCTCCGGGTTCATGGTGGGCCGTGACTACGAGGCAGGGGGCATCGCCAAGCACGGCGCCAAGATGGTCACCGCGGTCGCGTGCGCCCGGGTGCCCAAGCTGACCGTCGTGATCGGCGGGTCGTACGGCGCCGGAAACTACTCGATGTGCGGGCGGGCGTACTCCCCACGATTCCTGTGGATGTGGCCGAACGCGCGGATCTCGGTGATGGGTGGGGAACAGGCCGCGTCGGTACTGGCCACCGTGCGCGGTGACATGACCGCGGAGGAAGAAGAGGCGTTCAAGGCACCCATCCGCGCCCAGTACGAACACCAGGGCAACCCGTACTATTCGACGGCCCGGTTGTGGGACGACGGCGTGATCGACCCGGCCGACACCAGAATGGTTGTCGGACTCGCACTTTCAGTCGTCGGCCAGGCTCCTGTGGAGCCGGTGTCCTACGGCGTGTTCAGGATGTGATGCGCAGATGACACAGGCCATGAATTCTTCGCAGACCTTCGATACGGTCCTGGTCGCCAACCGCGGCGAGATCGCGGTGCGCGTCATCCGCACGTTGCAGGCCATGGGGATCCGTTCGGTCGCGGTGTTCAGCGACGCCGATGCCGACGCACGTCATGTTCGCGAGGCCGACGTGGCAGTCCGGCTCGGCCCCGCGCCTGCCCGGCAGAGCTACCTGAGTATCGATGCACTCCTGGATGCCGTCGAGCGCACCGGTGCTCAAGCCGTGCATCCCGGCTACGGCTTCCTCTCGGAGAATGCGTCTTTCGCCGCCGCGCTGCACGACCGAGGGGTGGTCTTCATCGGTCCGCCGGTGCGGGCGATCGAGACGATGGGCGACAAGATCGCCGCGAAGGCAGCGGTCTCGGCGTTCGGGGTACCCGTCGTTCCCGGCGTGTCCCGACCCGGCCTGACCGACGAGGATCTGATCGCCGGTGCCGCGGAGGTCGGTTACCCGGTGCTGGTAAAACCGTCGGCGGGTGGCGGCGGGAAGGGAATGCGCGTCGTGCACGACGCCGCCGAGCTGCCCGCCGCTCTCGCGTCGGCCCGGCGTGAGGCCGCGTCGGCGTTCGGTGACGAGACGTTGTTCATCGAGCGGTTCGTGCTCAACCCGCGACACATCGAGGTGCAGGTGATCGCCGATGGCCACGGCAACGTGGTGCATCTCGGTGAACGGGAATGCAGTCTGCAACGCCGGCATCAGAAGGTGATCGAGGAGGCGCCCTCACCGCTGCTGGACCCGGCGGCCCGGGCACGGATCGGCGCGGCCGCCTGCGACACCGCGCGCAGCGTCGACTACACCGGCGCGGGCACCGTCGAGTTCATCGTCTCCGCCGACCGGCCCGACGAGTTCTTCTTCATGGAGATGAACACCCGCCTGCAGGTCGAGCACCCGGTGACCGAGATGGTCACCGGGCTGGATCTGGTCGAGCTGCAGGTGCGAGTGGCGGCGGGGGAGACGCTGCCGTGGGTGCAGGACGACATCGCGTTGACCGGGCACGCCATCGAGGCCCGGGTTTACGCCGAGGATCCGGCGCACGGATTCCTGCCCACCGGGGGAACGGTGCTGGCCGTCCGTGATCCCCGCGGGCCCGGTGTCCGGGTCGACTCGGGTCTGGCCGACGGTGCGGTGGTCGGCAGCGATTACGACCCGATGCTGGCCAAGGTGATCGCCCACGCCGGCGACCGGCCGCAGGCGTTGCGAGCGCTGGACACCGCGCTGGCCGACACCGCTGTCCTCGGACTGACCACCAACATCGAGTTCCTGCGTTTCCTGCTCGCCGACTCCGACGTCGTCGCGGGCCGCCTCGACACCGGGCTGCTGGACCGTCGCTCCCCGGACTTCGCGGCCATGCCGGCCCGCGACGACGAGATGATCGCGGCCGCGGCCCACCGGTGGCTGCGGTCCTGGCCGGACCGCCCGACGAGCGCCTGGGAGATCCCGTCGGGCTGGCGCATCGGCGGACGGGCGTCGACGCCGTTCCGGCTGCGGGCCGGCGAGCGCACCGATCACGTCTGGCTGACCGGCAGCCCGCAGGACGCGACCGCCACCGTCGAGGGCGGGCAGCCGCGGTCACTGACCGTGTCGTCGGACGGTGATCAGCTCGCCGTCACCCTCGACGGTCTGCGCACCGAGTATCTGGTGGCAGCCGCTGGCAGCCAGGTGTGGCTGGCCGGTGGCGGGCGCACCACGATGGTCGAGGAGGTGCGCGAGGCGCCGGTGCGTCCCGACGACGCGCACAGCGGCGACGCCGAACTGACCAGCCCGATGCCCGGCTCGGTGGTCGCCGTCGCCGTGGCAGACGGCGCCACGGTCACCGCGGGCACGGTGGTCGTCACCGTGGAAGCGATGAAGATGGAACACACACTGACCGCCCCGGTCGACGGCGCGGTGGAACTGCTCGTCGCCGCGGGCGAGCAGGTGAAGGTGGGTCAGCTTCTGGCCCGGATAACCGCAACCGAGGAGCCCTAGATCATGACTGAATTCCTGGCGACCGGAACGCTTCCCGATCACTACGAGCAGCTCGCCAAGACCGTGCGCGACTTCGCGCAGACCGTGGTGGCGCCGGTGGCGGCCAAACACGACGAGGAGCACTCGTTCCCCTACGAGGTGGTCGCCGGGATGGCCGACATGGGCCTGTTCGGTCTGCCGTTCCCCGAGGAGTACGGCGGCATGGGGGGCGACTACTTTGCGCTTTGCCTGGCGCTGGAAGAGCTCGGCAAGGTGGACCAGAGCGTCGCGATCACCCTGGAAGCGGGAGTCTCGTTGGGCGCGATGCCGGTGTACCGCTTCGGTACCGACGAGCAGAAGCAGCAGTGGTTGCCGTTGCTGGCTTCGGGCAAGGCGCTGGGTGCGTTCGGGTTGACCGAGGCCGGCGGAGGCAGCGACGCCGGCGCGACGAAGACCACCGCGAAGATGGATGGGTCGAGCTGGGTCATCAATGGCTCCAAGCAGTTCATCACCAACTCCGGCACCGACATCACCAAGCTGGTCACCGTCACCGCGGTCACCGGCGAGCGGGACGGCAAGAAGGAGATCTCCTCGATCCTGGTGCCGGTCCCGACGCCGGGCTTCACCGCCGAACCGGCCTACAACAAGGTCGGCTGGAACGCCTCGGACACCCACCCGCTCAGCTTCGACGACGTCCGCGTGCCCGAGGAGAACCTGCTCGGTGAGCGTGGTCGCGGCTATGCCAACTTCCTGCGGATCCTCGACGAAGGCCGCATCGCGATCGCCGCGCTGTCGGTGGGCGCGGCCCAGGGCTGCGTCGACGAGAGCGTCAGGTACGCCAAAGAGCGCGAGGCGTTCGGCCGGCCGATCGGGGCCAATCAGGCCATCGCCTTCAAGATCGCGCGGATGGAGACCCGGGCACAGGTCGCGCGGGCCGCGTACTACGACGCAGCCGCGTTGATGTTGTCGGGCAAGCCGTTCAAGAAGCAGGCCGCGATCGCGAAGCTGGTGGCCAGCGAGGCCGCGATGGACAACGCGCGCGACGCCACCCAGATCTTCGGTGGCTACGGCTTCATGAACGAGTACGCCGTGGCACGCCACTACCGCGACAGCAAGATCCTCGAGATCGGCGAGGGCACCACCGAGGTGCAGTTGATGCTGATCGGCCGGGAGCTCGGACTGTGACCGACGGATCCGAAAAGAGGCTCGTCACCCAGCGCGGGCTGTGGTTCGAGGAGTTCGAAACCGGTGTGCTGTACCAGCATCGGCCCGGCCGCACGATCACCGAGGCCGACAACGTCCTGTTCACCACGCTGACGATGAACACCCAGGCGCTGCACCTCGACGCCGCGTTCGCCGATGCGCTGCCACCGTTTAACCAGCGGCTGGTCAATTCGATGTTCACGCTGTCGACGTTGGTGGGTCTGTCGGTGGCGCAGCTGACTCAGGGCACCATCGTCGGCAATCTGGGCTTCGGCGAGGTGGCCTTCCCCAAGCCGCTCTTCCACGGGGACACGCTGTACGCCGAAACCGAGGTCACCGACAAACGTGAGTCCAAGAGCCGCCCGGGCGAGGGAATCGTGACCTTCGCACACACCGGCCGCAACCAGCACGGTGACGTCGTGGCCACGGCGTCGCGCAAGACCATGGTGCGCAAACGCCCGCAGGAGGACAACCGATGACGGTGGTGGCCGGGCCGGGGTGGTTGTTCTGCCCGGCGGATCGGCCGGAGCGCTTCGAGAAGGCTGCTGCCGCAGCCGATGTCGTAATCCTCGACCTGGAGGACGGGGTGGCCGCCAAGGACCGCCCCGCCGCCCGTCAGGCCCTGGTGGACAGCCCGCTGGACCCGTCCCGCACCGTCGTGCGGGTCAACCCGAGCGACACTGCGGATCATCAGCGCGATCTGGCGGCGCTGGCGAGCACCGCGTACACCACCGTGATGCTCGCCAAGACCGAGACGCCCGAACAGATCAGCGCGCTGTCTCCCCGCGACGTCGTCGTCCTCATCGAGACGCCCATGGCGGCGCTGCGCATCGTCGAGCTGGCCCGCGTCGACAACACCTACGCGCTGATGTGGGGCGCCGAGGACCTCTTCGCGGTACTCGGCGGCACCGCCAACCGCTACCCGGACGGCTCGTACCGCGAGGTCGCGCGGCACGTGCGGTCGCAGACTCTGCTGGCCGCCAAGGCCTATGGACGGCTGGCCCTGGACTCGGTGTTCCTCGACATCAAGAACCTCGACGGGCTGCGCGCCGAGGCCGACGACGCTGTGGCGGTCGGGTTCGACGCGAAGGTGGCCATCCATCCCAGCCAGGTGGAGGCCGTCCGCACCGCCTACACCCCGACCGAGGAACAGGTCGACTGGGCGCGCCGCGTCCTGGACACGGCGCGTCGGGAACGAGGCGTATTCGCTTTCGAAGGCACGATGGTGGACGCCCCGGTGCTCAGGCGAGCTGAGCGCATCGTGCAGCTGGCGCCGTTGCGCGACTGAATCAGCGCCGTTTGGCGGCCGCCAGACGCTCGGCGAAGGCGGGGGACAGGATCGACGTCGCCTGCGGCCCGAGTTCGGTGTGCACCGCGATGCGGTGTTGATCGCTGTCGACCAGGCCGGGGTTGGCGGTCGCACGCATCGACGCCTTGGTCGCGAGGACCACCTCGCGGGGCGCCCCCGCCGGGCCGGCCGCGAGCTCACGCGCCGCGGCGACCGGGTCGTCGGCCATCTCGAGCGCCAGGCCGTGCCGCACCGCGGCTTCGGCGTCGAAGCGCATCCCGAACAGCAGCGAGGCCCGCGCCACCTGGGGCCCCACCGCCCGGTGCAGCATCCACGTCGCCCCGCCGCCGGGATGGATGCCGAGCTTCTGGAACCGCGGGTCGAACAGGGCCGCCGGACCGGCGATGCGGACATCGGCGGCCAACGCCAGGTTCAGGCCCGCACCGACCGCGGCACCGTTGACGGCGGCGATCGTCGGCAGCGCGCAGTTCGCCACCGCGAGGAACCCGTCGTAGATCGCCATCAGACCGTCCTCGGTGGCCTCGCCCAGCGCGCTGAGGTCGGCACCGGCGCAGAACGCCTTACCGGCGCCGGTGACGATCAGTGCGTGCACGCCGGGGTCGGCCTCGGCCGCGTCGACCGCCGCGCGCAGCGCCGCGGAGATCTCCGCGGTGACCGCGTTGCGGCGCTCCGGGTCGTTGACGGTCAGCGTGGCGACGCGGTCCTCGACGTGGACCAGTACCGGATCGGTCATCCGCTCAGCCTACGGACCACCGTCTCGGCCACCTCGCGAGGTGCCGCCGCGTTGTTCAGCTCTGCGAGCGTTGCTCGACGCTGTCGTCCTCGAAGTCGCCTTCGCTGTCGGCCAGCGGGTCGACCGGCTCCTCGACGGTGACCTCGCCCGTCGTCTCGTGGACCGTGACGGTGTCGACGTCGATCCGGTGCACCGCGACCAGACCCGCCAGCGTGGCGGACACGTCGTGACGCCCGTTGTCGCCATTGGCCCGGTGGCCACCGTTGGTCCCGTTGCCGCCGCTGACCGTGGACAGTTCGCCGGGTGCGGACACCTTGAGGAACTGCGGCGTGGTGGCCAGGTCGTAGCGGAACGCGCGCAGCATCGCCACGCACGCGGCGACCATCACCAACGAGAACGGTGCAGCCGTCGCTATCGAGGCGGTCTGCAGCGCGGTCAGCGAGCCCGCCCGCCGATGACCAGCAGGACCGCCGCGGCCAGGCCCTCGAGCAGGCACCAGTACACGCGGCTGGCCTTCGGCGGATCCAGTTCGCCACCCGCCGAAAGGATGTCGACAACCAGCGACCCCGAGTCCGAGGACGTGACGAAGAAGAACACGATCACGAAGATCGCGATCACACTGGTGATGACGCCCAGCGGTAGACCGTCGAGCAGCCGGAACAGCGAGGTGTTCGTGTCCACCGCACCGTCGACGAGCATGTTGCCCTCGTTCTGCTGGCGGAAGATCGCCGCGTCACCGAAGATCGTGAACCACAGGGACCCGATGATGGTCGGGACCACCAGCACACCGCCGACGAACTGGCGGATCGTGCGGCCTCGGGAGATGCGCGCGATGAACATCCCGACGAAGGGCGCCCAACTGATCCACCAACCCCAGTAGAAGATGGTCCAGCTGCCCAGCCACTCACCGTCGGTGAACGGCCCGGTGCGCAGCATCAGCTGCGGCAGCGACATCACGTAGTTGCCCATGTTCTGCACCCAGGCCTGCAGCAGGAACAGGGTCGGTCCCAGCAGCAGGACGAACAGCGTCAGCCCCGCGGCCATGCCCATGTTGATGTTGGACAACCACTTGATACCGCGGCTGACACCCAGGATCACCGACGCCGTCGCCACCAGCGTGATCGCGGCGATCATGCCGACGGTCCACCAGTTGTTCGATTCGATCCAGCCCAGGTACTCCAAACCCGCGGAGATCTGGGTGATGCCGAAGCCCAGCGAAGTGGCCACGCCGAACAGGGTGCCGACGATCGCGACGACGTCGACGGTGTTGCCGATCCAGCCTTCGACCCTCTCGCGGCCGATCAGCGGCTCCAGCAGCCAGCGCACCGACAGCGGCCGGCCACGACGGTAGGTCATATAGGCCATGCCCAGACCGACCACGACGTAGATGCCCCAGGCGTGCAGTCCCCAGTGGAACAGCGTCAACGACAGCGCCTGGTTCGCGGCGTCGGGCGTGGATCCTTCGACACCCAGCCCCGGCGGGGGATTGATGTAGTGGGTCAGCGGCTCGGCCACGCCGTAGAACACCAGGCCGATGCCCATGCCGGCGCTGAACAGCATCGCCAGCCACGCCCAGAACGGGAATTCGGGCTTCTCGACGTCGCGGCCCAGCCGGATCGTGCCGATCCGGGAGAAGCCGCAGTACAGCGCGAAGACGACGAATCCGGTGACCGCCAGGATGTACCACCAGCCGATTCCGCTGCTGATCGCGGAGTTCAAATTGGTGAAGGCATTCTCCGCGGTCGACGAGAAGATGACCGAGAAGATGATGAGGCCGAAGATCACGATCGACGCCGGGATGAAGACCGGGGGCTTCATCGCTCGCCAGGCCGCCTTCAGCGCTCCGGGACTGTCAGTGGTGTCGCCGGGTGGGCTCGTCGTC
Source organism: Mycolicibacterium poriferae (assembly GCF_010728325.1). Next base: position 4,422,278 of record NZ_AP022570.1, on the reverse strand, counting down.
GCCACGATTGCCTCCTCTTGCCGTCGTCATCTCGTTACGCGCGCCAGTCATCACTGGTTCATCCCCTGGAGGGTCGTCAGAGGGTGACCCTACTCGCTTTGCTTGCTGGTAGCGACGCTGGTCCGGCCCGCGGAGTGCTCGGGCATGCGTGCGAGCGGCCGCGAGGGGGCCGAGAGATGATGGGAACCGATGACGAATCCGATGGCAGATTTCGACCGGCTCGTACAGTCCTGGCAGGACATTCCCGGCTGGTTCAACTGGCGGGACGGACAGGAGGAGGCGGCCGCGCACTTCGGCGACGGCGACCGCTTCGTCGAGGTGGGCTGTTACCTCGGGCGCAGTATTTGCTCGTTGGCCGATGTGGTTGCCGGCCGCGGCCTGGAGGTCGACATCGTCGGGGTGGACACCGCGCTGGGCAGTGGGCCGGAGGGAAGGCGCAACACGAATGCGCACAGCCACGCCGTGCAGCACGGCGGCGGGACGATGGCCGGCCTGCTGCACCGCAACGTGCTCGCATGCGGGTTCGCCGACCACGTGCAGTTGATCATCAGCGATTCCGTGCGCGCGTCACGCTTGTTCCCCGATCAATCGGTGGCGTGGGTCCATCTGGACGCGCGCCACGACTATGCGAGCGTCTGCGAGGACATCGACGCCTGGCTTCCGAAGGTGAGGCGCGGAGGATGGCTGACCGGCGACGACTACGACCAGTGGCAGTGGCCCGGCGTGGTCCGGGCGGTGGGTGACCGCCTTGAGGGGGCGACACCGTGGTGCACCAGCCAGTGGCGCTGGATCAAGTCTTTCTGACCTTCACGACGTGAGGCCCGGCCGCGTGGGCCGGGCCCCCCGAGCTACTGGTTGGACTCCTGGCGCTTCTCGGCGGCTTTGGCGCCACCGCGGGCGGATTCGGCTTCGGCCTCTTTCTGTGCGGCGTCGCGCTGGGCGTCCGCCTTGTCCTGTTGGGCCTTGCCCTCTTCGGTGAGGTCGTCGCGGCCGGTCACTGAACCTGCCGCTTCCTTGGCCTTGCCTTTGACCTCTTCGACGGTCCCTTTGATGCCTTCTTCGGCTCCGCTGTTCTGGTCAGCCATGTGTCCTCCTGGATCGGGCTGGTCGGTCATCCGCCGGCGCCGTGCGTGTTCGGCGGGGCGGTGCCGGGTGGATTCCCGACGGATTGGCCGCGAAACAACGGATTTTCGGCGATTGATGCGGACGGCTCAGGTGCAGCAATCGGGATCGAGGACGGCGCACAGCGCTTGGAGAGCGTGCGGGTGCGCGCGGTGGTGCACGTGCATCCCGCGCCGCTGGGAGATCACCAACCCGGCCTTGCGCAACTGGGTCAGGTGGTGGCTGACCGTGGCATCGCTGAGACCGACCGAGGCCGCCAGTTCGCTGCTGGTCTGTTCCCCGGCCGACGAGCTGAACAGCAGCGACATGAGTTTGACGCGAACGGGATCGGCCAGGGCCTTCAGCCGCAGCGCCACCTCGAGGGCGTCGTCGTCGCTCATCGGGCCCGCCGCCACCGGGGCGCAGCACACCGGCGCGGAGATGTCGATCGTCGGCAGCGCTTTGGGCACCAGGCCAGCATGCCATTGTTCTTGACATATATCAAAAAGGTGGCAGGGTGGGTCGCGTCAATAGTTCGATATATGTCGAAACAGATGGAGGTTCACTCATGTCCCGTGTTCAACTCGCACTCAACGTCGACGATCTCGACGAGGCGATCGCGTTCTACGCCAAGCTGTTCAACACCGGGCCTGCCAAGGTGAAGCCCGGCTACGCGAACTTCGCGATCGCGGAGCCACCGCTCAAGCTGGTTCTGTTGGAGAACCCCGGCAAGGGCGGCACCCTCAATCACCTCGGAGTCGAGGTCGACTCCAGCGAGCAAGTGCACGCCGAGATCGCCCGGCTCAGCGGCGAAGGCCTGTTCACCGACGAGGAGATCGGCACCACCTGCTGCTTCGCCACGCAGGACAAGGTCTGGGTGACCGGGCCGGCAGGGGAGCGGTGGGAGGTCTACACCGTGCTGGAGGACTCGGAGACCTTCGGTTCCAGCCCACGGGGCGCGTCGGAACAGCCATCCTGCTGCTGACGGTCACCGAGCGTTGGCGGCCGGGTTACGCGATGTTCATTTGGCGACTGATTCGATATCTGTCAATATCGATGTATGTCGAATCAGCGGGCCGATGCCGTCTGTTGTCCCACCCCACCGCTGCTGCGTGAGCCGCTGTCGGCGTTCGCGGCAGTGGACATGGCCACGAAGTTCAAGGCCTTGGCCGACCCGGTACGGCTGCAGCTGTTCAGCGCGGTAGCCAGTCATGCAGGCGGCGAAGCCTGTGTCTGTGACATCTCGGTGGGCGTGGATGTCGGGCAACCGACGGTGTCACACCACCTGAAGGTGTTGCGCGAAGCCGGTCTGCTCACCTCCGAGCGCCGCGGCACGTGGGTGTACTACGCGGTCGTTCCCACGGTCCTGCACGCGTTGTCCTCGCTACTCGGTGCGCCCCACGGCGCCGAGGCGTTGGCGGTGGCAGACGCATGAGCGAGGTTCGAACGCCAAGTGTGGGTGAGCCGCCGGTGGTCGGCAGGCTTTCATCGCTCGACCGGTTCCTGCCGGTGTGGATCGGCATCGCGATGGTCGTCGGCCTGCTGCTGGGCCGCTGGATACCCGGGCTGAATCAAGCGCTGGAAGCCGTTGCGGTCGACGGGATCTCGCTGCCGATCGCCCTCGGACTGTTGATCATGATGTATCCGGTGCTGGCCAAGGTGCGCTACGATCGCCTCGACACCGTCACCGGCGATCGCAAACTGCTCGTCAGCTCGCTGGTGTTGAACTGGCTGCTGGGTCCGGCGCTGATGTTCGCGCTGGCCTGGTTGATGCTGCCGGACCTGCCCGAGTACCGCACCGGTCTGATCATCGTCGGGCTGGCCCGTTGCATCGCGATGGTCATCATCTGGAACGACCTCGCCTGCGGCGACCGGGAAGCCGCCGCGGTGCTGGTCGCGCTGAACTCGGTCTTCCAGGTGTTCATGTTCGCGGTGCTGGGGTGGTTCTACCTCTCGGTGCTGCCGGGATGGCTGGGCTGGGAACAGGCCAGTATCGACACCTCGCCCTGGCAGATCGCCAAGTCGGTGCTGATCTTCCTCGGTATCCCGCTGTTGGCCGGGTACCTGTCACGTCGCCTCGGCGAAAAGGCCAAGGGGCGGCAGTGGTACGAGCAGAGTTTCCTGCCCAAGGTGGGGCCGTGGGCGCTCTACGGGCTGCTGTTCACCATCGTTATTCTCTTTGCGCTGCAGGGCGAACAGATCACCAGCCGTCCCTGGGACGTCGCCCGCATCGCGCTGCCCCTGCTGGCCTACTTCGCGATCATGTGGGGTGGCGGCTATCTGACGGGTGCGGTGCTTCGGCTGGGTTATCAGCGCACCACCACGCTGGCGTTCACCGCCGCGGGCAACAACTTCGAGCTGGCCATCGCCGTGGCGATCGCCACCTACGGCGCCACGTCGGGTCAGGCGCTGGCCGGTGTCGTCGGCCCGCTGATCGAGGTGCCGGTCCTGGTGGCACTGGTCTATGTCTCCCTCGCGCTGCGGCGCTTCTTTCCTGCCCCCGGTCCTGCGCAGTCGTCTCCGTCCACCGAAGGAATCCGAAATGACCGATAGTCCCGTCACCGCCCGCCCCCGCCATGACCTGTCGATAGACCAGAAGGTGGCGCTCAAGACAGCGGCCACCCGACTCCAGGGAGAGTTCGACGGCACGTTCGGCGCCGAGACGATCGAACGGTTCCTGCATTCGTCCTACGACCAGTTCGCCGGAAGAGCGACGGTCCCGAACTTCCTGCCGTTGTTGGCCGAACGGTTCGCCCGCCAGCGCCTGCACGCGCTGGGACGAGTCGAGGGGAAGATCAGCGACGGCAAGCCCACCGTGCTGTTCCTGTGCACGCACAACGCCGGCCGCTCGCAGATGGCGATGGGCTTTTTCACCCACCTCGCCGGCGACCGCGCGGTGGCGTGGTCGGGCGGTTCGGAGCCGGGCCACGAGATCAATCCCGCCGCGATCGCCGCGATGGCCGAGGTGGGCATCGACATTACCGGCGAGTTCCCCAAGCCGTGGACCGACGAGATCGTCCAAGCCGCCGACGTCGTCATCACGATGGGCTGCGGCGACGCCTGCCCGATCTTCCCCGGCAAGCGCTATGTCAACTGGGAGCTGCCCGATCCGGCCGGCCAATCCGTCGACGCGGTCCGGCCCATCCGCGACGACATCGAAGAGCGCGTCAGGCGTCTGCTCGACGAGCTGCACGTCGCCCCGGCGGCCCGGTAGCCAAGCGCGGCAACGGCATCGATCGATGCGGAACCGCTGGCTCCAGCGGTGAGTGTTGCGCCGTCATTCGATTTGTCTGGATTCAGTGCGCCGCTGGACAGCCGACATGTACTCTCGATCGACGTTAGTAACGTATCACGTTAGCATTGTCGGGTGATCCGTTCGTTCAGCGACAGCGACACCCAGAAGGTCTGGGAGCTGGGACGGCCGAAAGGGATCAGCACCACGCTGGCCAAGGCGGCGCGCCGCAAAATGCAGATCCTCGACGCAGCCGAGAACATCAACGACCTCCGCGTCCCGCCGGGCAACCGGCTGGAGAAACTACAGCCGCCCCGCGAGGGGCAGCACAGCATTCGAGTCAACGACCAATATCGCCTCTGCTTCACCTGGCGCGACGGCGGCGCCGACGACGTCGAACTCACCGACTACCACTAGAAAGGGGAGACATCATGGCCGACTTGGTACCCACCCACCCCGGCGAAATTCTCGCCGAAGAGTTCTTGGTGCCGATGGGCATCAGCGCCTACCGGCTGGCGCAGGAAATCGGCGTGCCCCAGACCCGGATCAGCGAGATCATCCACGGGCGGCGGGCCATCACCGCCGACACCGGGCTGCGGCTCTCGCGCGCGCTGGGCCTGTCGGACATGTTCTGGATCAACATGCAGGCCCGCTACGACGCCGACCTTGCGCGGGCTGAGTGTGGCGCCGAACTCGATCGCATCCACCCACTCGCCGCCGCGGGCTGACGTAGGAGCGGAAAACCACCCCTGAACTGGCGCCCCCGGCAGGAATCGAACCTGCGACCTAGGGATTAGAAGGCCCTTGCTCTATCCAACTGAGCTACGGAGGCAACGCCGAGGAGTGTATCTCGTCGTTCTGCCGACTCCGCCACGCTGACGCGGACAAAACGCGCCTCGCGGCCCGAACCGGCCGACTAGCGTGGTCGCCATGAGCAACGCGCCGGAACTGGATGCGGCCGGACTGCCGGAGGAACTCAGCCCGCTCGACCAGATCCTGCACCGCGGCGAAGCCAACCCGCGCACCCGCTCGGGCATCCTGACCGTGGAACTGCTCGACACCACCCCGGACTGGGAGCTGTTCCGCACCCGGTTCGAGAACGCCTCCCGCAAGGTGTTGAGGCTGCGCCAGAAGGTGGTGACGCCGACGCTCCCGACCGCGGCGCCGCGCTGGGTCGTCGACCCGGACTTCAACCTGGATTTCCACCTGCGCCGGGTACGGGTGCCTGAGCCGGGCACCTTCCGCCAGGTGATGGACCTCGCCGAGGTCGCCGCTCAGTCGCCGTTGGACATCTCCCGACCGCTGTGGACGGCCACCCTGATCGAGGGCGTGCAGAATGGTCAGGCCGCGCTGATGGTCCACCTCAGCCACGCGGTCACCGACGGTGTCGGGGGCGTCGAGATGTTCGCCCACCTCTACGATCTCGAGCGCGATCCGCCGCCGCAGGACACCCCGCCGCTGCCCATCCCGACCGACCTCTCGCCCAACGAACTGATGCGTCGCGGCCTCAACCGCCTGCCGGGCACCGTCGTCGGCGGGATGCGCGACGCGGTGTTCGGCGCCGCGCAGGCGGTCGGACACGTGGTGCGCGACCCGGTCAGCCGACTGGGCAGCGTCATCGACTACGCCATGTCCGGCGCGCGGGTGATCGGCCCGGTCGCTGACCCGTCACCGCTGCTGCGACGACGCAGTCTGTCCTCGCGCAGCGATGCCATCGACATCGAGTTCGGTGACCTGCACCGCGCCGCCAAGGCGGCGGGCGGCTCCATCAACGACGCCTACCTCGCCGGCGTGTGTGGCGCCCTGCGGCTCTACCACCTCGCCAAGGGAGTGCCGATCGACACGCTGCCGATGGCGGTGCCGGTCAACCTGCGCTCCGAAGCCGACCCCGCCGGCGGTAACCGCTTTGTCGGGGTCAACCTCGCCGCCCCGATCGGACTGACCGACCCCGAAGCCCGCATCAAGAACATCCGGATGCAGATGACGCGCAAGCGCGACGAGCGCGCGCTCGACATGGTGGGTGCCGTCGCGCCGCTGATCAGTCTGCTGCCCGACACCGTTCTGGAATCGATGGCCGGGTCCATCGTCAACTCCGACGTCCAGGCCAGCAATGTGCCGGTCTACGCCGGCGACACGTTCATCGCCGGGGCGCAGGTGCTGCGCCAATACGGCCTGGGGCCCCTGCCCGGGGTGGCGATGATGGTGGTGCTGGTGTCCCGGTCGGGGTACTGCACGATCACCGCCCGCTACGACCGTGCCTCGATCGCCGACCCCGACCTGTTCGCGCAGTGTCTGCTCGGCGGCTTCGACGAAGTACTTTCACTCGGCGGCGCCGGCCAGGCGGTGCCGGCGACCTTCACCGAGGACACGCAGGTGTTCTCCTACAACGGAAGTGGCCAGCAGTGACATCTGAGCTGACACCCGGCAACCGGCAGATGCGTCTACCCGGCTCCGTCGCCGAGGTCCAGGCATCTCCACAGGGCCCGCAGGTAGGTGCCTTCTTCGACCTCGACGGCACGCTCGTGGCCGGGTTCACCGGTGTGGTGATGACGCAGGATCGCTTCCGGCGCCGGCAGATGTCGGTCGGCGAGTTCATCGGCATGGTGCAGGCGGGGCTCAATCACCAACTGGGCCGCTCGGAATTCGAGGACCTCATCGGCAAGGGTGCCCGGATGTTGCGCGGCAACTCCGTCGCCGACATCGACGAACTCGCCGAACGCCTGTTCGTGCAGAAGATCGTCAGCCGGATCTATCCGGAGATGCGCGAGATCGTGCGGGCCCACATGGCCCGCGGGCACACCGTCGTCCTCAGCTCGTCGGCCCTGACCGTGCAGGTCGAGCCCGTCGCGCGGTTCCTGGGCATCAACAACGTCCTCAGCAACAAATTCGAGACCGACGAGAACGGTCTGATCACCGGCGAGGTCGCCGAGCCCATCATCTGGGGGCCCGGAAAGGCCAGGGCCGTACAGCGATTCGCCAAGGACAACGGAATCGACCTGTCCAAGAGCTACTTCTACGCCGACGGCGACGAAGACGTCGCCCTGATGTATCTGGTCGGCAATCCGCGCCCCACCAACCCGGCGGGCAAGATGGCCGCGGTCGCCGAGAAGCGGGGCTGGCCGGTGCTGCGGTTCAGTAGCCGCAGCGGTACCAGCCCGGTCTCCCAGGTGCGCACTGCCGCCGGCATCGCGAGCATGGTTCCCGTCGCCGCGGGGGCGCTGGGCGTGGGCCTGCTGACCCGCAACAAGCGCACCGGGGTGAACTTCTTCACGTCCGTCTTCGGCCGCACCCTGCTCGCCACCATCGGGATCAATCTGCAGATCCTGGGCAAGGAGAACCTCACCGCGAAACGCCCTGCGGTGTTCATCTTCAACCACCGCAATCAGGCCGACCCGCTCATCGCCGGCAGCCTGGTCAACGACAACTTCACCTCGGTGGGCAAGAAGGAACTCGAAGGTGATCCGATCGTCGGCACCATCGGCAAGATCCTCGACGCGGCCTTCATCGACCGCGACGATCCCCAGAAGGCGGTCGAGGGGCTCAGGAAAGTCGAAGATCTGGCGCGCAAGGGGTTGTCCATCCTCATCGCTCCGGAGGGGACCCGTCTCGACACGACCGAGGTCGGTCCGTTCAAGAAGGGTCCGTTCCGCATCGCGATGTCGGCGGGTATCCCGATCGTCCCGATCGTGATCCGCAACGCCGAAGTGATCGCCGCGCGCGACTCCAGCACGTTCAACCCGGGCACCGTCGATGTCGTTGTCTACCCGCCCATTCCGGTGGATGACTGGACCCACGACAACCTCAACGAGCGCATCGCCGAGGTGCGTCAGCTCTACCTCGACACCCTCAAGGACTGGCCGCACGAGGAGTTGCCGGTGCCGGAGGTGTACCGGCGCTCCGCTGAGAAGAAGCCCGCCGAGAAGGCGGCGAAGAAAACGGCTGCCAAGAAAACGGCTGCCAAGAAGACGGCTGCCAAGAAGACGGCGGCGAAGAAGACGGCTGCGAACAAGACCGCTGACAACGCGAGCGCCACCAAGGTGCCCGCCAAGAAGGCACCCGCCAAGCGGACCGGGACCAGGGGACGGCCATGAAGATCCGCGCCGACGACATCACCGCGTTCTCCGCAGTCGACGACACCCTGGTGTTGGCATCGGTGTCGTCACCGGCCGAGGAGGGACTGCTCGCGGACTGGTTGCGTCACCAACGCCAGCAGCATCCCGACTCGAAGATCGAGGTGCTGAAACTGCCCGCCGACGACGACCCGCCCCCCGCGGTGCTCGCTCAGCTCGTGCAACTGCTCGAGGCCGACGACGACCGGTCTGTCGTGCCGGTGCGCGTCTTCTGGGTGCCCGGCGGCCTGCCCACCCGGTCGAAAGTGGTGGCGGTGCTGTCGGGTCGTGACACCTACTGCCCACCGAAACTGCTGCAGCACAGCATTCTCAAGCGTGACCCGTCGCGCGCGCGGGTGGTGGCAGGTGAGCCCGCCAAAGTCTCCGAACTGCGCCAGCAGTGGAGTGACACGACCGTCGCCGAGAACGAGCGCGAGTTCGCCCGCTTCGTGATCCGGCGCGCCATCCTGGCGATCGAACGGGTGGAGCTGCGACTGCTGGGCCCGGAGTACAAGTCGCCGCGGCTGATCAAGCCCGAGGTGCTCGCGTCGGCGCGGTTCCGCGAAGGGCTCGACAAGATTCCCGGCGCCACCGTCGAGAAGGCCGGCGAGATGCTCGACGAGCTGGGCACCGGCTGGAGCAGGTTCTCCGTCGACCTGATCCCCGCGCTGGGGCGGGCCATCTTCAGCCGTGGGTTCGATCCCAACATCGACTACGACCGCTCCGAGGTCGAGTCGATGCGCGACGCCCTGGAGTCCCATCCGGCGGTACTGCTGTTCTCTCACCGCTCCTATCTCGACGGCGCCATCGTCCCGGTGGCCATGCAGGAGAACCGGTTACCACCGGTGCACACCTTTGCGGGCATCAATTTGTCGTTCGGCTTCATGGGGCCGCTGATGCGGCGCTCCGGCGTGATCTTCCTGCGCCGCAAACTCGACGACCCGCTCTACAAATACGTGTTGCGCCAGTTCGTCGGCTACATCGTCGAGAAGCGGTTCAACCTGTCCTGGGCGATCGAGGGAACGCGGTCGCGCACCGGGAAGATGTTGCCGCCCAAGCTCGGTCTGCTCGCCTACGTCGCAGACGCCTACCTGGACGGCCGCAGTGACGACATCCTGCTGCAGCCGGTGTCGATCAGCTTCGACCAGCTGCACGAGACCGCCGAATACGCCTCGTATGCGCGCGGCGGCGAGAAGACCCCTGAGGGGTTGTCTTGGTTGGTCAACTACATCAAGGCGCAGGGCGAGCGCAACTACGGCAAGATCTACGTCCGGTTCCCCGAAGCGGTCTCCATGCGGGAATACCTGGGTGAACCGCACGGCCCGATGACGCAGGACGACGCCGCCAAACGTCTTGCGATGCAGAAGATGGCGTTCGAGGTGGCGTGGCGCATCCTGCAGGTCACCCCGATCAACGCGACCGCGTTGGTCTCAGCACTGCTGCTGTCGACCCGGGGGGTCGCGCTGACCCTCGACCAGTTGCACCACACGCTGCAGGACTCGCTCGACTACCTGGAACGCAAACAGGCGCCGATGACGAACAGTGCGCTGCGGCTGCGGACCCAGGAGGGGGTGCGGACGGCGGTCGACGCGCTCTCCAACGGACACCCGGTCACCCGTATCGACGGTGGTCGCGAGCCGGTGTGGTTCATCGCGCCGCAGAACGAACTCGAAGCGGCGTTCTACCGCAACTCGTTGATCGACGCGTTCCTGGAGACCTCGCTGGTGGAGCTGGCGCTGGCGCACGCGGCCCGTGCGGAAAGCCATGGCCTGGAAGCGTTCTGGGACCAGGTGATGCGGTTGCGCGATCTGTTGAAGTTCGACTTCTACTTCGCCGACTCCGCGGGGTTCCGCGCACACGTGGCCGAAGAGCTGTCCTGGCAGCCCAACTGGGAAGAGGACGTGACCGCCGGTGGAGACCGCATCGACGCGGTCCTGCGCGCCAAGCGGCCGGCCATCGCGGGCCCGCTGCTGCGGCCGTTCTTCGAGGCCTACTGGATCGTGGCCGACGTCCTGGTGGACGCCCCGGCCGACATTTCGGAGAAGGAACTGACCGCCCAGGCGCTCGCGGTGGGGCAGCAGTATGTCGCGCAGAACGTCGTGCGCTCGGCGGAGTCGGCGTCGGCACTGCTGTTCACGACGGCCTGGCAGGTCGCCGGCGACCAGAATCTGCTGGTTCCGGCCGCCGACCTGGTGGACCGGCGCAAAGCCTTCCGCGACGAGTTGCGGGCGATCCTCAGTGACATGGACCGCGTGGATGCGTCGGCGCGGGCGCAGTTCTTCGCCCGGGAGCGCAGCCGGCGCGAACTGCGGGCCGGCGCGGTGTGAGTCGATTCGGCGAGGTCATACGCTGAGCGAATGACCTCCGCGAGTCGTGTGGCCCCCGACCGGGTGCGGCGGCGCGCGGGCTGGCCGGTGCTCTACGGGGTGGGCGTGCTGGCCGCGGTGACCGCGGCCGCCCTGTCGGCGTTGTCGGTCGCCGAGTCGCTGACCGCGACGGGGTTGCCCGACCCCGGCCCGGTGACCAACTACGGATTGCCGGCTGTGCGTGCGGCCGGGGAGATCGCCGCCGTCACCGCGGTGGGCTCGTTCCTGTTCGCTGCCTTCCTGGTGCCGCCGCAGAAGAACCAGGTGCTCGACGCCGACGGGTATCGGGCGTTGCGGGTGGGGACGGTGGCCTCGGGGATCTGGGCGGTGTGCGCGATGCTGATGGTCGCGCTCACCGTCTCCGACGTCAGCGGCCAGCCGTTGGCCGCGCATCTCAACCCGCTGGAGATCTGGTCGGTCGCGGGCCTCGTCGACGTGGCCGGTGCGTGGCGCTGGACGGCGGTGTTCGCCGTCGTCGTGACGCTGGCCAGCATCCCCGTGCTGCGGTGGTCGTGGACGCCGGTGCTGTGGGCGGCGTCGCTGGCGACGCTGCTGCCCCTGGCGCTGACCGGGCACTCGTCCTCCGGAGGCGCCCATGATCTCGCGACCAACAGTCTGGTCATTCACCTGATCGCCGGGGCGCTGTGGGCGGGCGGTCTGCTGGCACTGCTGGTGCACGCGCTGCGCGGCGGGGGCCACGCCGACCTCGCCGCACGCCGGTTCTCGGCGGTGGCGTTGTGGTGCTTCGTCGCGATGGCGCTCAGCGGGGTGGTCAATGCCCTGACCCGGATAGCCCTGGTTGATCTGTTGACCAGCCGGTATGGCTGGCTGGTGCTGGCCAAGGTGACAGCCCTGGTGGCGCTGGGGTTTCTGGGTTGGGCGCAGCGCCGACGCGGGGTGGCGGCGTTGCGCAAGGACGCCGGCGACCGGGCCGCGCTGGTGCGGCTGGCGCTGGTCGAGGCCGTCGTCTTCGGTCTGACGTTCGGTGTCGCCGTCGCGTTGGGTCGCACCCCTCCGCCCCCGCCCCGCGACCTCGACCTGTCCGTTCCCGCGGTGGAGATCGGCTACGACCTGGCCGGTCCGCCCACGCTGGGCCGGGTGCTGTTCGACTGGCGGTTCGATCTGCTGTTCGGCACCGCGGCACTCGTGCTGGCCGGCGGGTACCTGCTCGGCGTGCGTCGCCTGCGCCGCCGCGGCGACGCCTGGCCGACCGGCCGGCTGGTGGCCTGGCTGCTCGGTTGCCTGGTGCTGCTGGCGGCGACGTCGTCCGGGATCGGCCGCTACATGCCGGCGATGTTCAGCATGCACATGGTCGGGCACATGCTGCTGTCCATGCTGGCGCCGATCCTGCTGGTGCTCGGCGCACCGGTGACGCTGGCGCTGCGCGCGCTGCCCGCGGCCGGACGCGACGAGCCGCCCGGCCCGCGCGAGTGGCTGCTGGCGGCGCTGCACTCCCGGGTCTCGCGGGTGCTGACCAACCCGTTCGTGGCGACGGCACTGTTCGTCGTCGGCTTCTACGGCCTGTACTTCAGCGGTCTGTTCGACGCCGTCGTCGACAGCCACGGCGCACACCTGGCGATGAACCTGCACTTTTTGCTCAGCGGTTACCTCTTCTACTGGGTGGTGATCGGGGTCGATCCGACGCCGCGCCCGATCCCGCCGCTGGCCAAGCTCGGCGTGGTGTTCGCCTCGCTGCCGCTGCACGCCTTCTTCGGCGTGGTGCTGATGGGCATGTCGACGGTGCTGGGCGCGGACTTCTACCGCTCGCTGAAGCTGGACTGGCACACCGACCTGCTCGGCGACCAGAAGCTGGGCGGGGGCATCGCGTGGGCGGCGGGCGAGGTGCCGTTGGTCATCGTCCTGGTCGCCCTGTTCGTGCAGTGGCGTCGCAGCGATCAGCGCACGGCCACCCGGCTCGACCGGGCGGCCGAGCGCGACGACGACGCGGATCTGGCGGCGTACAACGCGATGCTGGCGGAGATGGCCCGGCGCGACCGAGCCGGCAACTGAGAATTTTATCTGTCTGACTGTTCAGATATTCAGTTGTGGTGGTAGCGTGGTGGCACGGGTCGGCCCTGGCGGCGCCGATGCAGCAGATCGTTTATCGTCCCGACCGCGGGGTGGTAGTTGACGCTTCGGCCGACCCGTTTTCCGGCACCGCACCCGCCGCCACCGCGGCCGGCCAACTGCCGTACGTACTGATGTCGCGGCCGGTGGCGGCAGCGCCGTCACATCCGAACGCGGTGCGCCAGCTGCCGTCGTCGAACTCGACCTTGCCCAACTGCATGGGCGGTGGCAGCGCGGCGAGGAACCGTCCCAGTGCGGCAGCCGACATCAGCCAGCGCTGGCCGTGCAACGCCGCCCCCGACTCGCCCTCGGCGACGCGGACGACGGCCGGCTTCGCCGGAACTGTCGGCAACACGGTCATGCGGTAGCGCGGCGCGGTCGTCAGCTCGCCGGCCCACCGGGCACCGAGATCGGTCAGCTGGTGACTCAACGCCCCGCCGCGCAGATGCGCGCCGAACACCACCAGTTCCACCGCGCCGGCGCCGGCCAGCGGCCACACGACCTCGACCACCGGGTGTGGCGCGAGCACAGCGGCGATGTCGCAGGCGATGGCGTCCTCGAACGCGCGAGCCGCCACGGTCAGCGCTGGTCTGCCGGCGACGGCCGCGAGCAAAACCGCGCACCCTGACACCGCCGTCGTGAAGGCCGCCACCGTCGCGTCCACCCCGCCGCGGCGATCGTCCAGCACCGCATCGGACTCGGTGTCGACGGCCACCCACCGCGCACCCGCCGGGCCCAGCGCCGCGACGACCGCCTGGGTCACTGGAGCGGCGGTCCCGAGCCGGGGAACCGGGGGAGCGGCCAGCCGCACGTCTGCCGGCCACGATGCACCGCCGGCCGCGCGGGCCAGCGTCGTCAGCACCCGGTTGGCCAGACCGAGGTTGTCGGCGCCGACGGCCAGCGCCTCGCCCAGTGCTGCGGGTGTCGGCAGGATCGTGGCGAGCCGCGAAAGGTCACCTTCGGTCGCCGGCGCGACCATCACATCTGCAGGCGCGGTCGCGGCGACGAGATGGACTTCCTCGTCGTTGCCCAGCGCGCGGACCGTGTCTGCGCCGACCCGGTCCGCCACCGCCACACGCAGGACCGGCCGCTCATGGCCCCAAGCCGATGTCATCGGCTCAACCTATTCGGCGGTTGTCCCCAATGCCCGATTGATCCACAGGACACGCTCCTGAGCGGGTCGCCGCGGTGCGCGGTGTCGGAGGTCGGGAGGTCAATGGCGGTGTGACCGACGGGCCGGGCGCCGTGCCCGACCCGATGCCAGAGAAACGAAAGAGGAACCGCCATGTTCGAGACACCGATCACCGTCGTGGGCACCATCGTCACCAGCCCGGACCGCCGCTGGGTAGGGGACCAGGAGCTCATCAAGTTCCGGGTGGCCAGCAACTCGCGCCGGCGCACCGCCGACGGCGCCTGGGAGCCGGGCAACTCGCTGTATGCGACCGTGAACTGCTGGGGCCGACTGGTCACCGGCGTCGGTGCCGCGCTCGCCAAGGGTGACGCGGTCATCGTTGTTGGACACGTCTACACCAGCGAGTACGAGGACCGCGACGGCAACCGGCGGTCCTCGCTGGAGATACGGGCCACCTCGGTGGGGCCGGACGTGGCGCGCTGCATCGTGCGGATCGACAAGCGCCGCCATCCCGAGTCCTCCGCCGAGGCGGGCGAGCAGGCGGTGCCGTCGGACACCACATCGCAGCTCACCGCCGCTGCCGAAGCCGACGTCGTCGACCCCGATGAGGTCGACGACGACGTTGCGGACGGTGCCGACGACGACGAGTCGCTGCTGACCGCGTAGCGCCGGTAACGGCACCGGCGGCCACGCCTAGGATGGGGCCCGACTACCGCGGAGGTCCGAGATGATCCCGCAGCACGACCGCGGGATCGAGAAAGGCGACATCACAGGCATATGGCCGAATTCATCTACACGATGCGGAAGGTCCGCAAGGCGCACGGCGACAAGGTCATCCTTGACGACGTCACGCTGAACTTCCTTCCGGGCGCGAAGATCGGCGTCGTCGGTCCCAACGGGGCCGGTAAGTCGAGCGTCTTGCGGATCATGGCCGGACTCGATCAGCCCAACAACGGCGACGCGTTCCTACAGCCCGGCGCGAGTGTCGGCATCCTGCAACAGGAGCCCCAGCTCGACGAAACCAAGACGGTGCGCGAGAACGTCGAGGACGGCGTAGCCATCAAAGGCAAGCTCAACCGGTACAACGAGGTCGCCGAACTGATGGCGACCGACTACTCCGACGAGCTCATGGAGGAAATGGGCAAGCTGCAGGAGGAGCTCGACGCCGCCGACGCGTGGGACATCGACTCCCAGCTCGAACAGGCGATGGACGCACTGCGCTGCCCGCCGCCCGACGAGCCGGTGACCCACCTGTCCGGCGGGGAGAAGCGCCGCGTGGCGCTGTGCAAGCTGTTGCTGTCCAAACCGGATCTGCTGCTGCTCGACGAGCCGACCAACCACCTCGACGCCGAGAGCGTGCTGTGGCTCGAACAGCACCTGGCCGACTACAAGGGTGCGATCCTGGCCGTCACCCACGACCGCTACTTCCTGGACAACGTGGCCGAATGGATCCTCGAGCTGGACCGCGGCCGGGCCTACCCCTACGAGGGCAACTACTCCACCTACCTGGAGAAGAAGGCCGAGCGCATCGCGGTGGCGGGCCGCAAGGACGCCAAGCTGCAGAAGCGGCTCAAAGACGAGCTCGAATGGGTCCGCTCCGGCGCCAAAGCACGCCAGGCCAAGAACAAGGCCCGCCTGCAGCGCTACGAGGAGATGGCAGCCGAGGCGGAGAAGACCCGCAAACTCGACTTCGAGGAGATCCAGATCCCGACCGGCCCGCGGCTGGGCAATGTCGTGGTCGAGGTCGAACACCTCGACAAGGGCTTCGAGGGCCGACAGCTCATCAAGGACCTGTCCTTCACGCTGCCGCGCAACGGCATCGTCGGCGTCATCGGACCCAACGGCGTCGGCAAGACCACGCTCTTCAAGACCATCGTGGGTCTCGAGCAGCCCGACAGCGGCACCGTCAAGGTCGGCGAAACCGTCAAACTGAGCTACGTCGACCAGACCCGCGGCGGAATCGATCCCAACAAGACCGTGTGGGAAGTGGTCTCCGACGGGTTGGACTACATCGAGGTCGGTCAGAACGAGGTCCCGTCGCGGGCCTACGTGTCGGCGTTCGGGTTCAAGGGCCCCGACCAGCAGAAGCCTGCCGGTGTGCTCTCCGGTGGTGAGCGTAACCGGCTCAATCTCGCGTTGACCCTCAAAGAGGGGGGCAACCTGATCCTGCTCGACGAGCCGACCAACGACCTCGACGTCGAAACCCTGAGCTCGCTGGAGAACGCGCTGACGAACTTCCCCGGCTGCGCGGTGGTGATCAGCCACGACCGGTGGTTCCTGGACCGCACCTGCACGCACATTCTGGCGTGGGAGGGTGACGCCGACAACGAGGCGAAGTGGTTCTGGTTCGAGGGCAACTTCGGTGGATACGAGGAGAACAAGATCGAACGGCTCGGCGCTGACGCGGCTCGTCCGCACCGGGTGACCCACCGCAAGCTCACACGGGACTAGTCTCGTCGGAGCGCACCACGTAACCGCCATCCTCGGCGACGGCCGGTTGCAGCCAACGGGGGCCGGTGCGCACGTGCGAGTCAGGAGCGGCGAATGTCGTTGAATCCAGGCGCGATCGGCGGCCAGGTTGATGACGACGCGACCTCACAGGTCGTCGAACGGCTGGCGCCCGCGTACCTCGAGACCTACCGGGGTCCGCATGGCGGCGCACCGGGGTCCGAGGCCGCGGTCACCGGCCCGATGAGCCGGCCGGCGGCCGGGGCGGTGCCCGACCCTGCTTTGGTCGAAGCCCAGTACCGGCTCGGCCGGCAAAGGCCGGCCGGCACCACCCGGGTCGCGGTGTACGGGCCCGACGACCCCGGCGGCTTCGGCCCGGCGCTGCAGATCGTCACCGACAACGCGACACTGCTGATGGATTCGGTGACGGTGCTGCTGCACCGACTCGGCGTGGCCTACAGCGCGATCATGAATCCGCTGTTCCGCGTCCGCCGCGGGGCCGACGGCGAACTGCTTGACATCGCCCGCGCGTCCAAGGCCGAGTTCAGCGACGGCATCGACGAGACCTGGGTGCACGTCGAGCTGTCCGCGTCGGCCGACCGGCGCGCCATCGAGGAGGCCGAGCGGCTGCTGCCGGGCGCGCTCGCCGACGCCCGCCAGATCGCCGTCGACTCCGCCGACATGGCCGCGACGCTGCGCGGTCTGGCCGCCGAACTCGACAGCGACACCGGGCGACGGTTCCCGAGCGCGGACCGCAAGGACGTCGCCGCGCTGCTGCGGTGGCTGGCCGACGGGCACTTCGTGCTTCTCGGGTATCAGCGGTGCACGGTGCGCGGCGGCGAGGCGACCATCGACGCGGGAAGCCGCCTCGGCGTGCTGCGGCTGCGCGACGATGTGCTGCCGCAGCTGACCGCCGGCGGGGAGATCCTGGCGTTGGCGCAGGCCACCATCCCCAGCTTCCTGCGCTACGGCGCCTACCCGCAGATCGTCGTCGTCCGGGAACAGCCCTGGCCGGCCGGTGAGGACGGCGCCGAAGCGGTCGAACACCGGTTCGTCGGACTGTTCACCGTCGCCGCGATGAACGCCAACGTGCTCGACATCCCACTGGTGTCACGCCGCGTCAACGACGCGTTGGCGCTGGCGCACCGTGATCCGAGCCACCCCGGTCAGCTGCTGCTCGACATCATCCAGACCATTCCGCGCGCCGAGCTGTTCGCGCTCGACGCCCGCGGTCTGCTCGACATGGCCATGGCGGTGGTCGACCTCGGCTCGCGCCGCCGCACCCTGCTGTTCATGCGGGCCGACCCGCTCGCGCACTTCGTGTCGTGCCTGGTGTATCTGCCCCGCGACCGCTACACCACCGTGGTGCGACTGGAGATGCAGGACATCCTGGTCCGCGAGCTCGGCGGCGTCAGCATCGACTACGCCGCGCGGGTCAGCGAATCGCCTTGGGCGGTGGTGCATTTCACGGTCCGCCTGCCCGAAGGTTCGCGCCTGCAGGACATCGACGTGTCCGAGACCGCGCAGAACCGCATCCAGGACCTGCTCACCGAAGCGGCGCGCACCTGGGGAGACCGGTTGCTGGGCGCGGTCAAAGCCGGCTCGATCGACCAGGTCACCGCCGAGCACTACGCCGGTGCTTTCTCCGAGGTGTACAAGCAGGCCATCTCCCCGCTGAGCGCGCTGTCGGACATCGCGATCATCGAGGAACTCGACGACAACGCGGTCAAGCTGGTGCTCTCCGACAGCGACGAGAGCGGCGTCTCGCACCTGATGTGGTACCTGGGCGGGCAGTCGGCGTCACTGAGTCAACTGCTGCCGATGCTGCAGTCCATGGGTGTCGTCGTTCTCGAGGAGCGACCGTTCACCGTGACCCGGCCCGACGGGCTGCAGGTGTGGATCTATCAGTTCAAGGTGTCCCCGCACGCCGACATCCCCGAAGCCCCACCCGGGCCGCAACGCGACGCCACCGCAGAACGTTTCGCCGACGCGGTCACCGCGATCTGGCACGGCCACGCCGAGATCGACCGGTTCAACGAGCTGGTGTTGCGCGCCGAACTGAACTGGCAGCAGGTGGCCGTGCTGCGGGCCTACGCCAAGTACCTCAAGCAGGCCGGCTTCCCGTACAGCCAGACACGCATCGCCGAGGTGCTCAACGACAACGCCGCCACCGCACGATCCCTGATGGCGTTGTTCGAGGCGCTGTTCTGCCCGACCGAGCACGCCGAGGACGGCGGTCACCGACGCGACGCGCAGGCCGCCGTCGCCGCGGTGTCCGCCGACATCGACGCGCTGGTCAGCCTCGACACCGACCGGGTGCTGCGCGCCTTCGCGTCGATGATCCAGGCCACGTTGCGCACCAACTACTTCGTCGAGCGCGCAGACTCCGCGCGCGGGAGCAACGTCCTGTCGTTCAAGCTCAGCCCGGAGGTCATCGACGAACTACCGCTGCCGCGGCCTAAGTTCGAGATCTTCGTCTACTCGCCGCGGGTGGAAGGTGTGCACCTGCGGTTCGGCTACGTCGCTCGCGGCGGCCTGCGGTGGTCCGACCGCCGGGAGGACTTCCGGACCGAGATCCTGGGCCTGGTCAAGGCCCAGGCCGTCAAGAACGCCGTCATCGTCCCCGTCGGCGCCAAGGGCGGGTTCGTCGTCAAGCGGCCGCCGGTGCGCACCGGCGACCCCGCCGTCGACCGCGAGGCGACCCGGGACGAGGGCGTGGCCTGCTACCGGCTGTTCATCGCCGGACTGCTCGACGTCACCGACAACGTCGACAAAGCCACCGGCGCGATCATCACGCCCCCGGACGTGGTGCGTCGCGACGGCGATGACGCCTACCTGGTGGTCGCCGCGGACAAGGGCACCGCGACCTTCTCCGACATCGCCAACGAGGTCGCGATCTCCTACGGGTTCTGGCTCGGTGACGCGTTCGCCTCCGGCGGTTCGGTGGGTTACGACCACAAGGCCATGGGCATCACCGCCAAGGGAGCCTGGGAGTCGGTCAAACGGCACTTCCGCGAGATGGGCGTCGACACGCAGTCCGAGGACTTCACCGTGGTCGGCATCGGCGACATGAGCGGCGACGTGTTCGGCAACGGCATGCTGCTCTCCGAGCACATCAGGCTGCTGGCCGCCTTCGATCACCGCCACATCTTCATCGACCCGAACCCCGACGCGGCCTCGTCCTGGCGGGAACGCAAGCGGCTGTTCGACCTGCCCCGCTCCAGCTGGGAGGACTACGACACGTCGCTGATCAGCGAGGGCGGCGGGGTCTACACCCGCCAACAGAAGTCCATCACCATCAGCGCCGAAGCTCGGGCCGCGCTGGGCATCGACGACAGCGTCTCGGAGCTGACGCCGCCGGCGCTGATGAAAGCCATCCTCAAGGCCCCGGCCGACCTGCTGTTCAACGGCGGCATCGGCACCTACATCAAGGCCGAATCCGAGGCCGACTCCGATGTCGGCGACCGCGCCAACGACGCGGTCCGGGTCAATGCCAACCAGGTGCGGGCGAAGGTGATCGGCGAGGGCGGCAACCTCGGAGTCACGTCCCTGGGCCGAGTCGAGTTCGACCTGATCGGCGGCCGGATCAACACCGACGCCCTGGACAATTCCGCGGGAGTGGACTGCTCCGACCACGAGGTCAACATCAAGATCCTGATCGACTCGCTGGTCACCGCGGGCAAGGTCGCCCCCGAGGACCGCACCGATCTGCTGTTGTCGATGACCGACGAGGTCGGTCGCCTCGTGCTGCTGGACAACGAGGACCAGAACGACCTGATGGGCACCAGCCGCGCCAACGCCGCCAGCCTGCTGTCGGTGCACGCCCGGATGATCCGCCAGCTGGTCGCTGAGCGCGGGCTCAACCGTGAGCTCGAGGCCCTGCCGTCGGACAAGGAGATCAACCGCCGCGCCGAGGCCGGCATCGGGCTCACCTCTCCCGAGCTGTCCACGCTGATGGCGCACGTGAAGCTCGCCCTCAAGGACGACCTGCTCGCCGGTGACCTGCCTGACCAGGAGGTGTTCGCCGCGCGGCTGCCGTCCTACTTCCCGACGACATTGCGTGACCGTTTCGCCTCGGACATCCGCTCCCATCAGCTCCGGCGCGAGATCGTCGCCACCATGCTCGTCAACGACGTGGTCGACACGTCGGGCATCTCGTTCGCCTACCGGGTCTCCGAGGATGTCGGGGTGGCCCCGGTCGACGCCGTCCGCAGCTTCGCGGCCGCCGACGCGATCTTCGGCCTGAACCGGGTCTGGCGCCAGATCATGGCCGCCGGGACCGCCGGGGCGTCGGTGGCGGCGACCGACCGGATGACGCTGGATCTGCGCCGGCTCATCGACCGCTCGGCCCGTTGGCTGCTGAACTACCGCCCCCAGCCGCTGGCCGTGGGCGCGGAGATCAACCGGTTCGCCGACAAGGTCGCCGCGCTGACCCCGAGGATGCCGGAATGGTTGCGCGGCGACGACAAGGCGATCGTCGAGCGGGAATCGGGCGAGTTCGCCGCCGACGGCGCACCGCAGGAGCTGGCCTACTCCGTCGCCACGGCGCTGTACCAGTTCAGCCTGCTCGACGTCATCGACATCGCCGACATCGTCGACCGAGACCCGGCCGAGGTCGCCGACACGTACTTCGCGCTGATGGACCATCTCAACACCGACAGCCTGCTCACCGCGGTGTCGCGGTTGTCCCGCGAGGACCGCTGGCATTCCCTGGCGCGGCTGGCGATCCGCGACGACATCTACGGCTCGTTGCGCGCGCTGTGCTTCGACGTGCTGGCCGTCGGTGAGCCCGACGAGACCGGCGAGGAGAAGATCGCCGAATGGGAGATGAGTAACAGCTCGCGCATCAGCCGCGCCACCCGCACGCTGTCGGAGCTCTACGACAGCGGTGAACACGACCTGGCCACGCTGTCGGTGGCGGCGCGGCAGATCCGCAGCATGACCCGCACCAGCGGAACGGGTTCGACCGCGTGACGGCGCCCGTCGGCTTCACCGCCCCGGTGCATGTGCGGTGGTCGGACATCGACATGTACCAGCACATCAACCACGCGACGATGGTGACCATCCTCGAGGAGGCCCGGATCCCGTTCCTGCGGGAACCGTTCGGCGAGCAGATCACCACGATCGGATTGCTGATCGCCGAGGTGAACATCGTCTACAAGGGTCAGCTTCGCCTGATGGATTCGCCGCTGCAGGTCACGATGTGGTCGAAGCGGGTCCGGGCCGTCGACTTCACCGTCGGCTACGAGGTCCGCTCGGTCGGTGCGGCGCCGGACTCCCGGCCCGCGGTGATCGCCGCGACGCAACTGGCGGCGGTGCACATTCAGGAGCAGCGGCTGCAACGGTTGTCGGACGCCCAGCGGGAGTACCTGCAGCAGTGGATACGGTGACCGACGCCGAGCGGGGTATCTGGCTCGACGACCCCGCCGACCGCGAAGATCTGTCGACGTTCGCCGACCGCGCTCAGCGGCTCGACGACGCCGCGGTGGTGAGACTGCGCGCGCGTCCCGCCGGCGGGGTGGTCGCGTGGTTCGCCACCGGTTTCGACGTCCTGGCCAGCAGGGTGGTCGACGGCCGGATCCGGCCCGCCGACCTGTGCGCCGGCGCCGACCAGCTGCAGAACGGGTTGGGTGCGGTGGGCAGCGACGGCTACGTCGACCCCGGGTTTCCGATGGATTCGGCCTGGCGCGGTGTGCTGCCGCCGGACGCCGGGTTCGTCCACCTCGACGATGTCCCCGCCCGAGCGGTCCTCGACCTCGCCCACCGTGGCTCCGAACTGGTCAAAGAGCACTCGAGCGCGCACGGCCCGCCGGCATCGTTGCTCGATCAGGAAGTCGTCGGGGTGTCGGCGGGGCAGGACAGCGTCGGGATCCCGATGCGGTGTGTCTTCGCGCTGACGTCGATGGGTTTCCTGCCCCAGACCGGCGCAGGGCCGGAGTTCGCGCCCGAAACCGTCGCCGCCGATGAGGTGGTCCGGGTACGGGCGACCCCGGCCTGGCTGCGGGTCGACGCGCGGTTCGGCACCGTCTACCGCCGGCGCGGCGATCCGGCGGTGGTGCTGAGATGACCGACTCTTCTCAGAACGGCGAGTTCACCATCGACTGGGCCGCCATCTCCAGGTAGGCGATCAGCTCCCGGCGGTGCTCCTCATCGAGGGTCTGCGCGTCGATCTCGGCGACCGCGGTGTGCATGCATCGCAGCCAGGCGTCGCGTTCCAGGAAGCCGATCCGGAAGGGTGCGTGGCGCATCCGCAGCCGCGGGTGGCCGCGCTGGTCGGAATAGGTGCGCGGACCGCCCCAGTACTGCTCGAGGAACATCCGCAGCCGTTCCTCGGCGCCGTCCAGGTCGTCCTCGGGGTAGAGCGGGCGCAGGATCTCGTCCTCGCGCACCTGCTCGTAGAACCGCCTCACGATCGTGCGGAACGTCTCATGCCCGCCGACTGCTTCGTAGAACGACTGCTGCTGCCCGGCGGGACCTGTCTGCGCACTCATCCCCTCCATTGTGGGCCATCGTCGCCTCAGCCCCGTCCAGCGCGTCCGGTCACGAGATGTTCATTCGACTGACCAGCGAACACAGGCGGAATTGCCGTGCGCTGAGGGGGGAATCGTGGTGGACTGTCGGTCGGAGGACGTATGGCGCAGCGCAAGAACGGTCGCGGCCACCGGCACCACCGGGCCGCGACGGGCTCTCCAGGGCCGACAACCGGTACCGCTCCGCGCGCGCTGCACAGCGTCGAGGTCACTGTCAGCGCCGGCCAGGAACCCTCGATCTGGGGACGCCGACGGGTCCTGTTGCTCAACTCGACGTACGAACCGCTGACGGCGCTGCCGATGCGCCGGGCGATCATCATGGTGATGTGCGGCAAGGCCGACGTGGTGCACGACGACCCCCTCGGCCCGGTGATCCACTCGGCGACACGCACCATCGTGGTGCCCTCGGTGATCCGCCTGCGGACCTTCGTGCGGGTGCCCTACCGCGCCCGGATCCCGATGACGCGGGCCGCGTTGATGCATCGGGACCGCTTCCGGTGCGCCTACTGCGGAGGCAAGGCCGACACCGTCGACCACGTCATCCCGCGCAGCCGCGGCGGCGCCCATTCCTGGGAGAACTGCGTCGCTGCCTGTTCGGGGTGCAACCACCGCAAGGCCGACAAGCTGCTGACCGAACTGGGCTGGACACTGCACGTCACCCCGCTGCCGCCCAAGGGTCAGCACTGGCGGTTGCTGTCCAGCATCAAGGAACTCGACCCGGCGTGGGTGAGATACCTGGGTGAGGGCGCGGCCTGACCGGCCGGTGGGTTAACGTTTCCGCGTGAGCACTACTGCGATGTTGCACGCGAGCTTCGTGCTGATTCCGTTGGCGCTCGCGGCGGTGTTGTCCCTGTTCATCTTCACCAAAAAAGGGCCGCACCCCGCGACGTACGACATGTCCGAACAGTGGACGCACGATCCGATCCTGTGGGCGGCCGACGAGCCGGCCGACCACGGGCACGGCGGCCACGGTTCGCATCTGACGGTGGGAGGTGGCGCAAGTGGCAAGTGGTGAGGTTTCCCGGGTGACGTCCACGGAGCTCGCGGAGCTGCCCTACGGGTCGGCGATCACGTCCAGCGGCCGGATCTCCGGGGTCACCGAGCCGGGTGAGTTGTCCGTCCATTACCCGTTCCCGACCAAGGACCTGGTGATCCTGGACAATGCGCTGAAGTTCGGGTCGCGCAACGCCAAGGCCCGTTTCGCCGTCTACGTCGGTGACCTGGGTGAGGACACCGCCGCGACCGCGCGCGAGCTGCTGGCCCGGGTGCCGACGCCCGACAACGCGGTGTTGTTGGCCGTCTCGCCGAACCAGAAGGCCATCGAGGTGGTCTACGGCGCGGAGGTCAAAGGCCGCGGCATCGAGGAGTCCGCACCGCTGGGAGTGTCGGCGGCCGCAGCGTCGTTCCAGGAAGGCAACCTGATCGACGGGTTGATCAGCGGCATCCGGGTGCTGTCGGCGGGCGTCTCGCCGCGCTGAGCTTTTTGGTGCCCCGGCCCTCCTCTCGGCGGCCCTAGACTCGTTTGTCGAGGGGAGGGAGCGTGACGGTGGGGGTGCTGGACGCTTTCTTGGCGACGTGGTCCAGGGCCCGGGCCGCCTTCGGCGACGGCGCCCCACAGGACGGATCTGCCTACGACCAGAGCCCGGCGCTGCTGGAGCTGCGGGCCGAGGTTGCGGGGGCCGGGCCGGGCCAACACTGGCGCGGCCCCGGTTCGGACGCCTACGGGCACGCCAACGACAAGCAGGCCGGGGTGTTGGGCGAAGCGGCCCGGCTGGACCGGCAGTTGCGCGCCGAGGTCGACAAGTCCGCCGAGGTCGTGGCCGCCGGCCGGCGTGAGTTGGACGGCGTGCGGCAGTGGGTGCTCGACGCGGCGTCCGAGATCCCGCAGACAGCCCAGGGTGAGCGGATGCTCTATCCGGTGGTGCGGCGAGGTTCCGGAGAGATCGTCGAGATTCTCGAGCGCGCTGTCGCGGACATGCACTCGATCTCCACCGGGATCGGCGGGATCGGTGCGGAGTACCAAGCCTTGGGCGGCGACCTCAAACTCGGAACCGGTGACGGCGGCGGTCAGCCTCAGATCCCGTCGTCATCCGCCGACAAGCCCATGAATGCGTGAGGTTGAGTACTGGTCCGTCGGACAGCGCTACTCCCCGGACACCCGGGACACCAGTTCCGCCCTGATCCGCACGTAGCGCTCCAGGAACAGCCGCTCATCGAGGCGCTTGCGGCGCAGCCAGCCGGTCACCTCGTCATTGCACTTGCTCGCGTTGCAGGCTGCGCAGGCGGGCACCACGTTGTCGATCGTGTAGCGCCCGCCGCGGGAAATGGCCATCACACAGTCGCGCTGCAGTGCTGCGCCGGCCTTGCCGCAGTACGCGCATCCGTTCCAGGCGGCCTTGATGGCGGCCCACTGGTCGTCGGTGAGGTCGTTGACGACGGCGGCCACCCGGCGCTTGCGTCGCCGTGCGGCCCGCGCTCGGCGAGTGTTGTTGGCCGGCATGGCGGCAGCATAAGCGCAGTCGTCGCTGCCGAGCGCGCGTTGATGCACGCCGCGAACGGCGTGTCGCCGGGCAGACGCGCGCGCTCGCGGTGCCTTCCTCGCGGTGCCCTCAGGTGACGTCGAACCCGCGGGCCCGCAGCGAGCGCTCCACCCCGGCCCGGCCTTCGAGCACCAGCCGGCGCAGCGCCGGCGGCACCTCCGGATCGGAGAGGAACGCATCGGCGGCGTCCAACGCCTCCTGGCTGATGTCCCACGACGGGTAGAGCCCGACCACCACGGTCTGGGCGACCTCGCTGGAGCGTCGCTCCCACACGCTGGAGATCGTGCCGAAATACCGGTCCCGGAACGGAGCGAGCAGGTCGGCCTGGCCGGGCTGCACGAGTCCGCCGATGATCGCGCGGGCGGTGATGTTGGCCAACGTGTCGTCCTCGACAACCTGCTCCCACGCCGACTGCTTCACGGCCTCCTGCGGCCGCGCCGCCGACGCCGCCGCCGCATGCCGGCGGCCCGCAGCGGTGCGGTCGGTCTCGGCCTCGGCGTCGATCATCGGGGTCTCGCTGCCGTCGGCGTCGATCTCCCCGGCGCGGGCCAGCGCGGTCACGATGCGCCAGCGCAGGTCGGTGTCGATGACCAAGCCGGCAAGGTTGACCGCGGCGGGCTCGTTGTCCAGCAGCGTTGCCAGCACCGCCACGTGGTTCGGTGAGAGCACCGAGGTACACAGCGCATTGACGAAGGCCAGCTGATGGTCCGAACCCGGGGCCGACTCGCGCGCCAGATCCAGCAGCGCGTCACCGAACGCGGGCCAGCCGTTCTCGGCCGCCCAGCCGGGGTCGGCGTAGGAGCCCAGAGCCGTCTGAGCCTGCAGGATGAGTCGTTGCGCGACACCGACTTCGGACTCGGCGTGCAGCCCGCTCATCACCAGCGTGACGAAATCACGGGCGCGCAGCTCGGCGTCGCGCGTCATCTCCCAGGCGGCCGACCACGCCAGTGTGCGCGGCAGCGGCTCGGCGATGTCGGCGATGCGCGTCAGCACCGTCTGCATCGAGTCCGGGTCCAGGCGCAGTGAGCAATACGTCAGGTCGTCATCGTTGACCAGGATCATCTTGCCGCGCGAAACACCCTGGAGCGCAGGAACATCGGTGGAGGGTCCGTCGACGTCGAGCTCCTCGCGATGCACCCGGACCAACTTGCCCGACGCGTCCTCGTCGTAGATGCCGACGGCCAGCCGGTGCACCCGCGTCTCCCCGGCGCCCGGCTTGGCGCCGCCCTGAGCAACCGTGAAGCGGGTGAAGTTACCGTCGCCGTCGACGTCGAAATCCGGTCGGATGGTGTTCAATCCGGTGGTCTTGAGCCACTGCCGGCCCCACCCCGACAGGTCGCGCCCCGACGACTTCTCCAACGCCCCCAACAGATCACCGAAGGTGGCGTTGCCGAACGCGTGGTCGCGGAAATAATCGCGCAACCCGGCCAAGAATGCCTCCAGACCGACGTAGGCCACCAGCTGTTTGAGCACGCTGGCACCCTTGGCGTAGGTGATGCCGTCGAAGTTGACCTCGACAGCGTGCAGGTCCGGGATGTCCGCCGCAACGGGGTGCGTCGAGGGCAGCTGATCCTGGCGGTACGCCCACGACTTCTCGACGTTGGCGAACGTCGTCCACGCCTGGCTGTATTCGGTGGCCTCGGCCTGGCACAGCACCGAGGCGAAGGTCGCAAAGGACTCGTTGAGCCACAGATCATCCCACCACGCCATCGTGACCAGGTCGCCGAACCACATGTGCGCCATCTCGTGCAGCACCGTCTCGGCGCGCCGCTCATAGGACGCGCGGGTCACCTTCGACCGGAAGACGTAGTCCTCCAGGAACGTCACGGCGCCGGCGTTCTCCATCGCGCCGGCATTGAATTCGGGCACGAACAGCTGGTCGTACTTGCCGAACGCATAGGGCGTGCCGAAGTTGGCATGGTAGAAGCCGAAGCCCTGCTTGGTCTCGGTGAAGAGGCGCTCGGCATCCATGTAGCCGGCCAGTGACTTGCGGCAGAAGAGCCCCAGCGGGATGTCGCTGTGGTCATCGGAGTACACGTCGTCCCAGCGGGCGTAGGGCCCGGCGATCAGCGCCACCAGATAGGTGCTCATGCGGGGAGTGGCCTTGAAGGTGTGCTTCTTGGCCGCCCCGTCGTCGGCGACCTCGAACGTCGCGCCGTTGGAGATCACCTCCCAGTGCGCCGGCGCGATCACCGTGACATCGAAAGCCGCTTTGAGGTCGGGCTGGTCGAAGCACGCGAACATCCGCTTCGCGTCGGCGGTTTCGAACTGCGAGTAGAGGTACACCTCGTCGTCGACCGGGTCGACGAAACGGTGCAGACCTTCACCGGTGTTCGAGTAGCGGCAGTCCGCGTCGACGACCAGGACGTTGTGGGCGGCCAGCCCGATCAGCGGGATGCCGGTGGATTCGTCATAACCCGAGACGTCGATGTCTGCGCCGTTGAGCGTCGCGCTGCGGATGGTCTCGGCGGCGAGGTCGATGTAGGTGTCGGCGCCGGCGAGCGCCTCGAACTCCACGGTGGTGGTCGAGCGGAACGTCTTCTCGCCCGGCTGTCCGGCACCGTCGGTCAGATCCAGGGAGATGCGGTAGCTGTCCACGGTGAGGAGAGCGGCGCGCTCGGCTGCCTGGTCGCGGGTCAGATTGGGAAGGGCCACGCCCGTCAACACTAGCCTCAACCCGGGAAGAGCGGACGGCCCTCCTCGGTTATGCCGTACGGAAGTCTGTTCTGAAGCGTCACCACCGACGAGAGGACCGCAATGACCGATATGTCCGGGACGTCCGGCAAGTCCCGCGCCGATTTCTGGTTCGACCCGCTGTGCCCCTGGTGCTGGATCACCTCCCGGTGGATCCTCGAGGTGGAGAAGGTGCGCGACATCGACGTGAACTTCCACGTCATGAGCCTGGCGGTGCTCAACGAAGGCCGCGACCTGCCCGAGGAATACCTGGAGATGATGAAGAAGGCCTGGGGTCCGGTGCGCGTCGCGATCGCCGCGGAGCAGGCCAAAGGGGCCGACGTGCTCGGACCGCTGTACACCGCCATGGGCACCCGCATCCACAACCAGGACAACAAGGACTTCGATCAGGTCATCAAGGAATCGCTGGACGAGGTCGGCCTGCCTGCCGAACTCGCCGAAGCGGCGACCTCGGAGTTCTACGACAAGGACCTGCGCGACAGCCACCACGCCGGCATGGATGCCGTCGGGGAGGACGTGGGCACCCCGACGATCCACGTCAACGGGGTGGCGTTCTTCGGTCCCGTTCTCTCGCGCATCCCGCGCGGCGAAGAGGCGGGCAAGCTGTGGGACGCGTCGGTGATCTTCGCCGCCTACCCCCACTTCTGGGAGCTCAAGCGCACCCGCACCGAGCCCCCCACGTTCGACTGAGGGCCGGCTGTCGGGCGCGGTCGCTGCCCGATTGTTTCCGACAGGTTGACTCGACTTGCGCGGCGGCGGTTTCGGCCTGACCGTTGTCCGGTGAGCCTGGCTGAGCCGACGACCGAAGGTACCTACGGCGACCGCGTTGTCGCGGTGGAGCCAGGCGGCAACGAACACATCGCCGAGGCGGACCGGCACGGCCGGCCGAGTCAGTTGTTCTGGACGTGGACGTCGCCGAACCTGGAGTTCGCGACCATCTTCGTCGGCATGCTGGCGGTGCTGGCCTTCGGTATGACGTTCTGGCAGGCGGTGGCCGGCATCGTGGTCGGAACCGGCCTGGGCGCCGTCGCGCATTTCCTGCTCTCCGCCCGCGGGCCGCTGCACGGGGTGCCCCAGATGGTCATGGCGCGGTTGGCTTTCGGGTTCAGGGGCAACGCGGTGCCTGCGGTGTTGATGTCGATCACCGCCGGGGTCGGGTGGTTCGCCACCAACAGCGTCAGCGGCGCCTTCGCGTTGTCGACGCTGTTCGGTTTCGCTCCGCTGGTCGGACTGGTCATCATCGTGGCTGCGCAGACGGTGTTGGCGTTCTTCGGGCACAATCTGGTTCAGGCGTTCGAGCGGTTCTCGTTCCCGGTGCTGGCGGTGATCTTCCTCGCCGCGTCGGTCGCCATCTTCGCGCATGCCGACCTCGGCAACGCTGCGCCGGCCGCCGACGGCGTGGGCGGGCTGGGTGGCTTCCTGCTCACCGTCGGCACCTCGTTCGGTTACGCGGCGGGGTGGACGCCGTACGCCGCGGATTTCACGCGCTACCTGCCGGCCTCGGTGTCGCCGCGCCGCACCGGGTTTTTCGCCGCGGCAGGACTTTTCACGGCATGCGTCGTGCTGGAGGTGGTCGGCGCGGCCTCGGTGACCACCGGAGCGGCCTCGCTGGCAGACCCCACCGGGTCGTTCACCGCAGAGCTGGCCTCGCCGTTGGCGAAGGCGACGCTGTTGGCGATCGCCGTCGGCGCGATCGCGGCCAACGCGATCAACGTGTACTCCGGGGCCATGGCGTTCGTGACCATCGGCATCCGGCTGCCCGCACACTTCGCCCGCGCGCTGGTGACGGTGTTCTTCGGGGTGGCGGGGTTCCTGGTGGCGTGGTGGGCGCTGCCCGACGCCGCGCACAGCTATGAGGCGTTTCTGCTGATCATCGCGTACTGGGTGGGACCGTGGCTCGGGGTGGTGTTCGCCGACCAGTACCTGCGGCGGGGCCAGCCGGTCGCCCACCTGCTCTACGACCGGTCCTACACCAACTGGGGAGGCCTGGCGGCGTTCGCCTTCGGGTTGGTGGCTTCCGTCGCGTTGTTCGCCAATCAGGAGAAGCTGGTCGGAGTGATCGCGGCCGCCGTGCCCCAACTCGGTGACATCACGTTCTTCGTCGGCTTCGTCTTGGCTGCGGCGGGCTACATTGTGCTGTGTCGCAAAAAGCTGGCAGCGCAGACGGTATGACCTCGCAGACGCAGATGCTCGACGTCGCGGTCGAGGAGGCCCGGAAAGGGTTGTCGGAAGGAGGCATCCCCATCGGAGCGGCGCTGTTCGCAGCCGACGGGACGCTGCTGGGCAGCGGCCACAACCGGCGGGTGCAACTCGATGACCCGTCGCTGCACGCCGAGACCGACGCTTTCCGCAACGCCGGTCGCCAGCGCGGCTACCGCTCCACCATCATGGTGACCACCTTGTCGCCCTGCTGGTATTGCAGCGGACTGGTGCGCCAGTTCAACATCGGGACGGTGGTCATCGGTGAGAGCCGCACGTTCACCGGTGGCCACGACTGGTTGGCCGAGCACGGCGTGGCGGTGAGCGTGCTCGACGATGAGCGCTGCGTGACGATGATGCGGGAGTTCATCGCTGCCAACCCGGACCTGTGGGCGGAGGATATCGGTGAGTGATATTGCCACGGTGGATCTTTCCCGCTGGCGCTGCGGCGGGAGCAGCGCCGACGCGGTGGCCGCCGATGTCGACGCCGGCCTGCAGCGTGCGGGCTTCGTCCTCGTCACCGGGCACGGTGTGGACCCGTCGCTGACCGCCGGGGTGCGAGAGGCCGCGCGGGAGTTCTTCGCCCTCTCCGAGGAGGTCAAGGCGGCGTATGCCGTGCGCGTCGGCGGGCACGGTTGGCTGGCGCCCGGCGCCGAGGCCAACGCCTACTCGGAGGGGACCGAGACACCTCCGGATCTGAAGGAGAGTTTCAGTCTGGGCGCCGAAACCGCCACCGGCGACGTGGACGTCGACCGGATCTGGTTCGCGCCGAACGTGTGGCCGGCCGAGGTGCCGCGCCTGCAGTCCCTGGTGACGAGGTACACCGCGGCGATGCGCGCGGTGTCCGATGACCTGCTGGCGCTGTTCTGCCATGCGCTGCAGCTTCCGGGCAACGTGTTCCGTGAGCTGGCGAGCATGCCGACGTGGACGATGAACATCAACCACTACCCGCCGGTGAGTGTGGTGGGGGAGCCGGAGCCGGGACAGTTCCGGATCGGTCCGCACACCGACTTCGGCACGGTGACGATCCTCGACCGCGAACCCGGCGCGGGTGGGCTGCAGGTGTATTCCGACGCCGGTGGCTGGCAGGACGCGCCCTACGACCCGGCTGCGTTGACCGTCAACATCGGTGACCTGTTGGAGTATTGGAGTGGGCGGCGCTGGCCGTCGGGCCGGCATCGGGTGTTGCCGCCGCAGCCCGATGCCCCCGAAGAGGATCTGGTGTCGTTGATCTACTTCTACGAGGCCAACCACGATGCGCTGATCACTCCCTTGGAGCCGCCGATAGGCCGGGTTGCGGGCCTGCCGCCGGTCACGTCGGCCGACTTCATCAAAGAGCGCCTCGACGCCATCACGGTCGCCTAGCACCCCCGGAGACCGACCCCCTCATTCCGCGAGCGTGCGTATCTGAGCGTCCGTGGGCGGCGTGTCGCGGCCCTCGGCGCGCTCTCACCGACGATGAAGGTGCGGAGATTGCCAGCTGGTGTGGCGCGCCGCCGCGCCGACACGCACGCTCGCGGAGGAGGGCCGGTGTGCCGATACGCGCGATTGCGGAGAGGAGCGGGGCAGTAGGGTGAGCGCCATGCGCGTCTACCTCGGGGCGGACCACGCCGGATACGAGCTCAAGCAGGCCATCATCGAGCATTTGAGCGCGACGGGCCATGAGCCCGTCGACTGCGGAGCGTTCAGCTATGACGCCGACGACGACTACCCGGCCTTCTGCATCGCGGCCGCGGAGAAGACCGTCGCCGACCCCGGCAGTCTGGGCATCGTGCTCGGCGGTTCGGGCAACGGTGAGCAGATCGCCGCGAACAAGGTGCCCGGCGCCCGCTGCGCGCTGGCGTGGAGCACCGAGACCGCGTCGCTGGCGCGGGAGCACAACAACGCTCAACTCATCGGCATCGGCGGGCGCATGCACACCACCGAGGAAGCGCTCGCGATCGTCGACGCGTTCGTGACCACTGCGTGGTCGGAGGCGCCCCGCCATCAACGGCGGATCGACATTCTCGCCGACTACGAGAAGACACACGTCGCGCCACCCGTCCCCGGCGCCTGAACTCGTAACACTGTTTCGGCGCCATGCCCGAGGGTCACACACTGCATCGGCTGGCTCGCCAGCACCAGCGCAGGTATGGGCGCATGCCGGTCACGGTGACCAGCCCGCAGGGCCGCTTCGTCGACGGCGCAGCGGCGGTCAGTGGCCGCGCGTTCGCCAAGGCCAGCGCTTGGGGTAAGCACCTGTTCCATCACTACCAGGGCGGCCGCGTCGTGCATGTGCACCTCGGTCTCTACGGCGCGTTCACCGAGTGGCCGGTGCCCACCAACGGAATCGAGCCCGACGCGGTCGGGCAGGTGCGGATGCGGATCATCGGCGCTGACTACGGCACCGATCTGCGCGGACCGACAGTCTGCGAGGTGATCGAGGAACCGGACATCGCTGACGTGGTGGCCAAGTTGGGTCCAGACCCGTTGCGCAGTGATGCCGATCCAGAATTGGCGTGGCGACGGATCAGCAAGTCCCGCAGGAGTATCGGTGCGCTGCTGATGGACCAGACGGTCATCGCGGGCGTCGGCAATGTGTATCGCAGCGAGCTGCTGTTTCGCCATCGCGTCGACCCGATGAGGCCCGGCACCACCATCAGCGCAACCGAATTCGACGCGATGTGGACCGATCTGGTCGCTCTGATGAAGATCGGCGTGCGCCGCGGCAAGATCGTCGTCGTGCGCGCCGAGCACGACCTCGGTGCACCGTCCTACCGCAAGGGCCGCCCACGCACCTACGTCTACCGGCGGGCCGGTGATCCGTGCCGGGTGTGCGGGGACCCGATTCGGACCACGGAGCTGGAAGGCCGAAACCTGTTCTGGTGTCCCACCTGCCAGGGCCCCGGATGAGCGAGCGCGCTCAGAATTCGAACCCGCCGAAATCGCCGCCGCCGAAGTCTCCGCCCCCGCCCCAGTCGCCGCCGCCGAAATCTCCGCCGTCGCCACCGTCGAACCCGCCGCCGTCCTGACCGGCCGCCAAGCCGTCCTGGAAGCCTTCGCCGTAACCGTTCTCGAACCCCTGCGCGCCGTAGCCCACGCCGGCCATGCCGGAGAACAAGCTGCTGAACAGCAGCGCAGATCCCACGCCCCAGGCACCGGCGACCAACGCCGGCTTCCACCACGGCTCCGAATACCATCCTGCGGGCACAGGTCGTCCGGCCACCCGACCGCCGGGGTAGTAGTTCGGTGTGCGCTCCGAGGGCGCGGGTGAGGCCTCGATCTCGCGACCCTCGAAGGCGATGCGGCGGTCCTCGGTGACGGTGCCGGCTGTGCGCTGACCCGAGAGCGACTCGAGCTCCGGTCCGGGATCCATTCCCATCGCAGTTCGCGCAGCCCGGACGTAGTACAGGCCCTCCATCGCGCTTTCTTTCGCCAGTTGGGCCTGGCGGGGCGTGGTGGCCTGCTCCATCTGTGACGACGCCGCGGTGTACCGCTCGGACGCGTCGGCGAGTGCCTGCTTGGCGGCCCCGTCGGTGGCGGAGAGGGCGAACACCTGGCCGCCGAGCCGTTCGATGACGCGGCGGGCGTCGGCCTGGGCGTCAGCCAGCGAGGTGGCGGTGCGTCGGCTCGACGCCTTCGACGACGCATAGACCGCCACACCGATCGCAGCCACGACCAACAAGATCAAGATGAGCAGGGCGCCTTCCATGGCACTCAGCGTACCGACAGAATCCGGTCCACTCTGGCGCGTGAGCTGCGATTTCCGTGACATGCGCGCAGAGCTGAACCACCGCCTCCGTGGTAGTGCGCGGTTTAATAGTGCACAAGATAACTGTAATCACACATTTCGGTCCAGTAACAGTTGCGACAGGGGCGAGCCTCGGACATATCAAGCCATTGAACTGCGCAGATGCGTCACAGACTGGACGGACGGATGTTTGCCACCAGCCGATGTCACTTTGCCAAACCTGTAGAAACTTGCACATTTTGCTGATGGGCTTATTGCCATCAGCGTCAACCGCCGATATGGTGGAGTTCGCTGTTCACACCTTGAGCACAACGAAGCCGGAGACGTTCATGACCTACATCATTCTGATTGGCGCGCTGTTGGCCGTGGCAGTGCTGTTTATGGCCATGGATGAGAAGTCGTACTGAGCGCCGACAAGTAGTTTCAGTTATGCACGTCTGATTTGCTTGATGTCGGCGCCTTCGACGGACCCGCCCCCATCCGCATGCCGCTGGGCCGTGGTCGGCCCAACGCGAATCGAGTAGTCACAACTTTCGAAGCAGCGCTGCGGCTCGGACCTCGTCATCGACAGTCAGCGCGATCTCCATGTCCGCCGTGACCTCTGGACCGCGCCGGGTCCAGCGAAGGGTCACATCCTCGCCGTACTTGATCGGCCGGCGATACTCGATCACCGCCCGATAGGGGGGATCGACAAGATCGGGCGCCAGCGGTGCCAACTCGTGGATCGCGTGCCAGTAGGCGGTGTTGGTGACGTGTTCGAACAGATCGATATCGGTGCGCCGCAAGGGAAACGGCATCGTGTCGTCGGTCTGATCCGGGTTCTGCAGCCACGGCCGCCATTTGAGCCGGTGCTCGTTGGTCGTGGATCCGAACCGTTCCAGCAGAGTGTCGGTAGCCCGCTGTGGCGTCAGAGTTTTGGCGTTCATCGCTATCCAGAAGCCCTCGGTCTCGATATGACCGCCGTCGCTGCCATCCAGGTCGACCCGCATCGTGCACCACCGGAGTGACAACGCCGAGCACCACCGGCTGAACGAGACCTCGTTGGGGAACTTCACCGGCTCGATCACGTCGATCACGGTGCGCTGCACGAGCCAGTGGGGATGCTGCTCGGCCTCGCCGGCGTCGACCAGGTTCTCCGCACCCACTTCCTGCAGGTATCGCGCCACGGAATCGAGCCTGAGCTCGAGATCGGCGCCGATGTCACCTGTGGCCACCCGCCACGCGGTCCGGTAGACGTAGCCGTCCGTGGGCGGTGGGCTCAACCGGTGGTCGACGTCGTTTCGGGGCATGAGGCGAAAGCCTACGGTCTGGTGCGCCCGGCGCCGCTCTGAGGTGAGGACGCGATTGCCACAACATATCCATGCTGCGAAAACCCGTGCAGGAGGCGTTTTCGTGAGCCCGGCCCGGGTAGCACTGTGCTGGCCGGATATGACCGGCCCACAGACATTGGCCTACCTTGAGCAGGTACCTGATCATGGTCAATTCTTCGACCACCGGGCGTCGCGGTCTGGCGATCAACACGCCCGTGCAGATGACCGCGTTCGTCTTCGGCGTGGTTTTCCTGCTCGTCGGTATCGCCGGCTTCATTCCCGGTATCACGACTGACTACGGCGACATGTCCTTCGCCGGGCACCACCCGCCCAGCGCGCTGCTGCTCGGAATATTCGCCGTCTCGGTGCTGCACAACATCGTGCACTTGTTGTTCGGCATCGCGGGACTGGCGCTGGCGCGCAGCTTCAACACCGCCCGGATCTACCTGATCGGCGGCAGTGCGGTGTACGCCGTGCTGTGGCTGTACGGGCTCGTCATCAACTTGGACAGCGCCGCGAACTTCGTGCCGCTGAACACCGCCGACAACTGGCTACACCTGGTCCTGGCGGTCGCGATGATCGGTCTCGGTGTCGTCTTCGGCCGAAAGGCTGCGACGACGACCGAAACCGGGACGCCGCCGAGCGTCTGACGCTCACTTCACTCCGGCGCCGGTCGGCCGCGAACACGGTTCCACGGTCGGCCGGCGTTTTTTGTGCGTGGGTCAGAGCGAGACGGTGTGACCTCGCTCGAGGACGACGACGCGGTCAGCAAGTCCTCGGGCGGTCATCGAGTCGATGAAGTCCTGCCGGGGAGAGGCGAAGACCGCGTAGTCGTCGAAATGAACCGGTATGACGCGGGGCAGCCCGAGTCGTTGGACAGCCTCGGTGCCCTGGCGTCCGTCCATGGTGACCGTCAGGCCGAACGGGAGCTTGTTCCCGGCTGGCAGACGCGTCCCGCCGAGGTGCAGTATTCCGGCGTCGATCGCGCCGCAGCGCACCGGGATCTCGTCGAGCTCCTCGATCAGCAGGGTGTCGCCGGACACATACAGGCGACGAGGAGCTGCTTCGGTTGCAGTGGTGAACTCCAGCATCGTGCCCATCACCGGCGGCAACAGCCGGTCCACCGGAGTCGGGGCATGCTTGCCCAGCAGTGACGTCATCGTCACCGACGCGGCGCCGTGGCTGACGGTGACGCTGTCCCACGTGTCGATTCCGCGGGCTGCCGCGAACCCGCGGCGCTGCAGGCGTGGTGCGGCGTGTCTGGTCGTGACGATGGGGACGGTGCGGTCGAGTCCGCGCTCGGCGACCCGGTCCCAGTGGTCGCCGTGCAGGTGGGACAGCACGATGGCGGCCAGGGGCGGCAGTTCGTCGATCTCCAGGGCCGGCGGCCGGCGCCGCCGGGACCACAGCCCGTAACCGAGGTAGGCATGCTGGCCCTGGTGCAGGAAGTTCGGATCGGTCAGCAGAGTGATGTCACCGAATCTGATCAGGGTCGTGGCCGTGCCCACGAACGTCACGTCGATCTGCACCGGGGTCGCCGCCTTCCGTCGAGTCGGTTCGGTGGCGCTCGCGTTACCCGTCGACGCGTCGTTCACGCCCGGCGCGGCTGGACGTTCGTTTATCGGCGCACCCCCGCGAGCCCCGAGGTCGTTTGGTGTCTGCGCCCGGGGGTACTGCGAGGCGATGACTTCTTTGTGGTTGGCCGACCGTGCCGAGGGGGCGTCACCGCCGAAACCGTTGGACGAAGACAAGCGCTCGGCCGATGTCGTCGTAGTCGGCGCGGGGCTGACCGGGCTGATCACGGCAGTGCTGTTGGCGCGCGCCGGCAAGGACGTCCTGGTGCTCGAAGCACTGAGTGTCGGTGCGGGCGCGACCGGCAACACCACCGCGAAGATCAGTCTGCTGCAGCACACCAAACTGTCCAAGATCGTCGGCAAGCACGGCCCCAAGGTCGGGCGCCAGTACGTCGAAGGCAACCGCGAGGGGATGGAATGGCTGGTGCAGCGCTGCGCGGAGCATGGATTGTCCGTGCAACGCGAAGACGCGCTCACCTATGCGCAGTCCGCCGAGGGCGTTCCGTCGGCGCGCGAGGAACTCGAAGCCTGCCGGGCGGCCGGACTCGACGTCGACTGGGTCGACGACGCTGACGTGCCGTTCCCGTTTCACGGTGGTGTCCGACTGCGCGACCAGGCGCAGTTCGATCCGATGCCGTTGCTGGACAGCCTGATCGTCGAGCTCGAGGAACACGGGGGTCGGCTGGCGCAGGGTGTGCGGGTGCAGAAGGTGACCGGTCGCGGACAGGGATTGGCGATGCACGTGCGCACGGCTGCCGGTGACGAGTTCGAGGTTGCCGCCGGACAGTGCGTGCTGGCCACCGGCATCCCGATCCTCGACCGCGGTGGCTTCTTCGCCCGGCTCAAACCCCAGCGCTCGTACTGTCTGGCCTACCAGGTGCCCGGGGACATCACCCGAGGCATGTACATCTCCGCCGACTCGCCGACCCGCTCGCTGCGGTACGCACCCGCGGCCAACGGTGATCGGTTGATCGTCGGCGGCGCGGGTCATCCGGTGGGACAGCAGAAGGGCCCGGCGTCGTCGGTGCAGGAACTCGACGCGTGGGCCAAGCTGCACTTCCCGGGGGCGGTTCAAACGCACTTCTGGTCGGCCCAGGACTACAGCCCGATCGACGAATTGCCCTACGTCGGCCCCATCCTGCCCGGCAGCGACAAGATCCTCGTGGCAACGGGATTCGACAAGTGGGGCATGACCAACGGCGCCGCCGCCGCCTTGGCATTGACGAGCCGAATTCTCGGCGGCCGCATGGACTGGGCGCAGACGTTTGCGAGCTGGAGTCCGCATGAGCTGTCCGGCATCCCCAAGGCCATGCAGATCAACGCCGAGGTCGGGCTGTACATGGCTCGAGGCTGGGTCACCCCGGTGACCAGGATCGGCAACCGGACCCCCGACAGCGGGGGCGTGGTCAGTGGGCCGCCGTGGAACCTGGAGGCGCGCAGCGTCGTCGACGGCGTCGAGCACCGGGTCTCACCGGTGTGCCCACACCTCGGCGGCATCGTCAATTGGAACGACGCCGATCAGGCGTGGGAGTGCCCGCTGCACGGATCCCGGTTCGCGCCCGACGGGACATTGCTCGAAGGTCCGGCGACCCGGGATCTCACCGGCGCCCCTGACTGAGCCTCAGCTGCGGACGTTTTCGTTCTCGACCCGGGTGACGTCGCCCCCGCCGGGGCCGTGGGAGCGGCCGATGTAGGCCTCGCGGCGCATCCGTTCGACCATGTGCGGGTAGTGCAGTTCGAACGCGGGTCGCTCGGAGCGGATGCGGGGCAGTTCGGTGAAGTTGTGGCGCGGTGGCGGGCAGCTGGTGGCCCACTCCAACGAGTTGCCGTAGCCCCACGGGTCGTCGACGGTGACGGGTTCGCCGTAGCGCCAGCTCTTGAAGACGTTCCACACGAACGGCAGCATCGAGGCGCCCAGGATGAACGCGCCGATGGTCGAGACGATGTTCAGCGCGGTGAATCCGTCGGTGGGCAGGTAGTCGGCGTAGCGGCGGGGCATGCCCTCGTTGCCCAGCCAGTGCTGGACCAGGAACGTGGTGTGGAAGCCGATGAAGGTGAGCCAGAAGTGCAGCTTGCCGAGGCGTTCGTCGAGCAGTCGGCCGGTCATCTTGGGGAACCAGAAGTAGATGCCGGCGTAGGTGGCGAACACGATGGTGCCGAACAGCACGTAGTGGAAATGGGCCACCACGAAATAGGTGTCATGGACGTGGAAGTCCAACGGCGGGCTGGCCAGCAACACACCCGACAGACCACCGAGCAGGAACGTCACGACGAACCCGATGGCGAACAGCATCGGTGTCTCGAAGGTCAACTGGCCCTTCCACATCGTGCCGATCCAGTTGAAGAACTTGATGCCGGTGGGCACCGCGATCAGAAATGTCATGAACGAGAAGAACGGCAGCAGCACCGCCCCGGTGGCGAACATGTGATGCGCCCACACCGCCATCGACAGCGCCGCAATGCTGACCGTGGCGTACACCAGTGTCGTGTAGCCGAAGATCGGCTTGCGGCTGAACACCGGGAAGATCTCACTGACGATGCCGAAGAACGGCAATGCGATGACGTACACCTCGGGGTGGCCGAAGAACCAGAACAGGTGCTGCCACAGCAGTACCCCGCCGTTGGCCGGGTCGTAGACGTGGGCGCCCAGCACCCGGTCGGCGGCCAACCCGAACAACGCCGCGGTCAGCAGCGGGAAGATCAGCAGCACCAGAATCGAGGTCACCAGGATGTTCCAGGTGAAGATCGGCATCCGGAACATCGTCATGCCCGGTGCGCGCATGCAGACCACCGTGGTGATCATGTTGACCGCGCCCAGGATCGTTCCCAACCCGCCCACGCCGAGGCCCAGGATCCACAGGTTCGCCCCCGCGCCGGGGGAGTGGATCGAGTCCGTCAGCGGCGAGTAGGCCGTCCAGCCGAAGTCCGCCGCCCCGCCGGGGGTGATGAACCCGCTCAGCGCGATCAACGCACCAAACAGGAACAGCCAGAACGAGAACGCGTTGAGCCGCGGGAACGCCACGTCGGGTGCACCGATCTGCAGCGGCAGCACCAGATTCGCGAACCCGAACACGATCGGGGTGGCGTAGAACAGCAGCATCGCGGTGCCGTGCATGGTGAACAGCTGGTTGTACTGCTCGTTCGACAGGAACTGCAGACCGGGGGAGACCAACTCGGTGCGGATGAACAGCGCCATCAGACCG
Organism: Mycolicibacterium poriferae; assembly: GCF_010728325.1. The sequence goes on along the minus strand of NZ_AP022570.1, from coordinate 4,382,043 downwards.
CCGATGAGGAAGAACGCGAAGCACGCGACCACGTACATGATGCCGATCAGCTTGTGATCGGTGGTGGTGATCAGCTTGTAGATCAGGTTGCCCTTGGGGCCGAGACGGGGAGGAAAGGGGCGGCGGGCTTTCAGCTCCAGTAGCGCGGGCGCCTCGGCGGTCATCGACATCCCCCAACAATCCAAATCGAGATCGGTTCGATGGTTCAGTTCACGGCGCGCGCGGTCCGAGAAGCTAGGGGCGAAAGTCCTCAGATCGCCGAGGTCGACCAGGTCTGCTGGATGCTGCTTGCCGGCACGACGTTGACCGGGTCTCGTCGGAGACCCGGTGGGATATCACGTGAACCCTGGCGCAAGCAGCGGACTACGAACCCCCAACCGGCATGCCGTTGAACGGAGGCGACACCTCGGGCGGCGTGGCGGAGATGCCGTCATGGCCTTGCCGTGAGCAGTGGATCGCGGAGCCGTCCGGGCCGGACTGTGTGCATTGGCTCGAATTGTTCGGCTGGGCGGACGCGTCGGTCGCCGCGACGGTGAGGCTGCCGCCGGCGAATGCCGCCGCGACAGTCCCCGCGACGAACGTTATGCGCTGAAATGGCATGGACACATCGATCCTTCCTGACGTAGCCGGTAGACACGCGGCTCGCGGCGTTCATTGGTGGGGCGGGGTGGTTATCCGTCTGCGGCGGCGCTACGCGGATAACGTGGGAACAGTGGTGTCTCGGCCATCCCGCGTTCACACCGGCGGGCTTCTGCTACTGATCGCAGCAGCCCTCGGATACTCGGCGGTGGCGGTCGCCACCGCACCCTGGACGCTGTACAGCGCCGTCTTCACGGCAGTGCCGGGGATCGTGCTGCTGGGCTACGCGCTGCGCCGTGGATGGCACCGGCGCCGCGCCGACCGGCGACCCGTGCGGCTTGGCCGCACCGGGAGACGCGGTCTGGCGGTGTGGGCGGTGTTGTTCGCCGCGCTCGCGGTGTGGATTCTGTCCGTCCATTTCAGTTCGCCGCGGCCGTCCTATCCCACGTTGAGCTATCTGATGAACGGGTGGTTCGAGAACTACGCCGTGCGTGTGGGCGGGTTCGCGGCCTGGCTCGGGCTCGGCTGGTGGCTGGTGCGGCGATGAACCTGGCTCCGGATTCGCCCACCCTGATCCTGGTGATCTGGGCGCTGGCCTTCGTCGTGCTGGCGCTGTGGCAGCTGATCTGCCTCCTGCATCCGCGGCTGCCATCGCTCACCGTGGTCGTCGACGTGCTGTTCCAGTGGCGGATCACGCGCTGGCTGCTGTTGGCCGGGTGGTTCTGGTGGGGCTGGCACGTCTGGGTCCGTGGGGGTTGGTGAAGTCCGCAAGTAGGTCCCGCCTCGGCGAGCCCACCAGTTGCTGTCAATTTGCTGGGAGTCACCTTCAGTGTTGCTGGTACCCGGCTTGAGCAGGTCTTTTGATGAGGTGGCCCTGTTGGTATCAGTGTGCAGAATCTGAGACCCGGCGCTAGCATTTAGTTCCCTGCACAACTTCATGAGGATCGACGTCCTCCCTACAAAAGGGGAATGCTGATGGCTGGTCATGCCAAGGCTTTCACTCGCAATTCCACGAAGCTGGGCCTGCTCGCCCTGGGCTCATTCGCCGCCGTCGCGGCCGCCATCGGTGTCGGCAGTGGCACCGCCAATGCCGACGTCGACGAGGTCGGCCCCAGCCCGAACATCACGGCGACGCAGACGCAGAACTCCGTCATCCGCATCAACGACTTCGGTGTTGCGCGCGGCATTTCCGAGACGCGTCTCGCCGATGCCGGCGTCGTCAACGCGCAGGGAGAGGTTCGCGACACCGTCCGCGCCGTGGTCGGCAGCACCGCATCCGCCTACGAGGGCGAGTATCCGGTCGGCCCGCCCATCGGCGATTGGTGATCTGATCCGAGAAGACTTTCACTGCCGCCCCTGCTTTCCCCGGGGGCGGCAGTGTTTCTGTTGCACATGGGGCCCGGGGCCCAGTGTTGAGCTGACGTGAGCGAGCACCGATCGCCGTCGACCGTCCCGCGCCGGTCCAACGGCCCGGCGGGGTGGCGCTGGTAGTTCGGCGTCGACACGGGCAGCCGAGTAACGCCGTGGCGCTCTTGGAGCGGGCGACGGGAATCCAACCCGCGTAGCTAGTTTGGAAGGATTTTTCGGCGAATTATCTGCGAAGGTCAGTCGCAGGTAGCGGACGTGTCACCGGTCCTGATAGGCCCGGTTTACCAGCCCTTTCAGGACCGGTAAGCCCGCCCTAACCGGCAACACGCGGCACGTTCGGATCACGCCAGCAATCCCACGCGGACGGGAGTAATACGGGAGCGTCGAACACCTGTGCCAACGCACGGCGTGGCAGAGGCGCGGCAGCGTCAGCTTGTCGGTGGCTACTGGCACCATGGCACCATGAGCGGACGCTTAGATGGTGCATGGATGTCGTCGGCGGTGGGCGGGGGCCACAATAGTGTCGTCGTCTCAACGACCGGCATACGTGCTTCTGACCTAACAGACGAGCATGTTGGCCGGACACTCGGCTTCCATGATCACGCGACGCGACTAAATGTGCCGGGTGAAATCCTGCGGATACAGCACAGCGACGGGCCGCCACCGACCGTTTCGATTTGGCTCCGTTATCCGGCCATGCCCGATGGGTCCGGGCCGCGCGACGACTTCATGCAAACTGCGCCGTGGTTCGAGTTGCAGCTCGTCGAAACGAAGTTCTAGTTGGTGCGTATGAGCGGAAACGCATAGGTCAGGCATTCGGTGACGTTGATTCAGACGCTGCTGACGGACAAGTACGTCCTGCAAGTCAGCGACCGGAGGCTGACCAGAGGCGGCGAGCTATTCGACGACCACCACAATAAGGCGGTGTGTTGGCTCGGGTGCATGGCAGCGGCCTTTACAGGATTCGCGTTTGCCGATTACGAGATGAAGTATCCTGTGTCTCTTTGGATCGCAGACGTTCTGCGGTGGCACGTCGATAATGTCAACGCCATAAACGAGCTTGTTCTAGGCGCATCAAAGATCGTCTTTGACCTAGCCCCGTACTTTGAAAAGCGAAAGCTGTCGATCGTCTTGGCCGGAATCGCGCCTGGCACCGGGTTTGCTTACTGCGCTAGGATCTCCAACTTTGAGAGTGGTCTGGAGAAGTCATTAAAGCAGTTTGATCATTTCTGCGTGGACCAGTGGCTTATGCCGCTCGTGCCGAACAATATCCACTACATGTTCTCAGGCGTTTCGCTTACACAGGACGAGCACTACCGCGTCGTAGAGACGCTGCCGGATCTCATCGCCAATCACGGCGTGAACAACGTCGCCCGGTTTCTCGTCGCAACGCAGCGTAGAGTCGCTGCGAGGAGCACGGCTGTAGGACAAGACGCCATGGTTATGGTGATTCCGGCGCGATCTACTGCTCCCCACGCAATCTTGACCGATACCATGAGCGATGCAGTCATGGACGTAAACCCAAACTTTAGTTACATACGCGCGCATACGTTTTCGCAGCAGCGCCTGGCCCCGCTGATGGCGGGGCAAGGCAATGTCATCCAGATGCAGGGGTGGGGCGACGCTGCCGGAAATCAGCAGGTGCAAATGAAAATGGTGAGGGTTGCGAGCCCAGAGGATTGGGCGGCCCGTCTCGGCTAACCGCCCTACTCACTGTGCTGGGCGCTGCCCCTCGTTCCCGGCTCGGCGGGCAGAGGCCGGCAGAAGATAGTCCCGCAGCAAGGCAAAAAGACAGCCGCACGACGGCTGCGCTATTTGGTCGGCAACCTTTCGAGCAAGGCAAGGTAATCCCGACCGGCTTCGGTGATCTCGGCGACGATCTTCAAGTCGTTCTCTCTGTGGGACTTCTCTTGCCCCTCGTCGGTATCAGCCGCCGGCCGCTTGCCGATCAGTCCAGCCTTTATAAGCGCGTTGGCCGCGGTGATCAGTTTCTCTCCGTCCTCACCGTCCTCAAGCCGGACTGGGCCGTCCTCGCCGAACTTCCTTAGCACCTGTTTCTGCTCATCGCGGAGGAAGTTCGCGGTGAGGAACTGGAGCGCCTGGATCTCCTCGGCTTGCCGTGCCTGCTCTTGCTTCACTTCGCGAAGTTTGAGGCCCCCGCCGCCCGGAAAGTCCACACTCTCCAATACGCGGTAAAACCAAGGCAATGCGCCTACGCCGAATAGGACGACCACCCACAAGTCAACGGACCAATTGTTATGTGCGAGCTGCAGAACAATGAGCACCATCGCGATGGCCGAGATCACGCATAGCACGATCGCCTCTGTCTTGGACTCAGGCTTCATTACATCCTCCCCGGCGCACAGTCAGGCCCCATCCTAGGCGGGGTTACTGACAGAGACGTGCGAGCGCTTGTTGCGCTGGCGCAGACTCGACGGCATGCCTACCTATGAGCGTGCCGACCTGTCGAAAGTGCTTCCGGCAGTCCGATGCACAGTCCGCACTCAGTCTGGTAGACCCTGTCGCGCAATGGCTGCTCGCGGAGCCAACGTCTGCAGGGTTCACGGCGGCGCAGCCCCGCAAGTCAAAGCAGCAGCCCGACGACGGCTAGATCGGGCTGCCGATGTCCTCGTGCAACGGCTGCTCGGGATGGCCCTCGACGGGAACACCGCACTGTTCGATTACGCCCGCAGTGGCGACGAGATCGTGGTCGTTGGAATCGACCGGCTAGGCCGCGACGCTGCCTAAGTGATGATGACGGTAAAGCAGTTGCGGGACAACAGTATTGCTATCCGCAGGCTGCGCGAGGGCATCGACACGAGTAACGCGACGTGCCGAATGATCGCTGGGGTGCTCGCGAGCCTGCCGGAGCTGGAATTGGAGCTGCAGCGCGAACGCAAAGCCGCCGCAAGAGCAGCACGACAGGCCCGCGGCCTGCCGATTGGCCGGCCACGCGCACTAGACCCCGATAAAGCCGCGCTCGCCCGACGCATGCGCGACAACGGCGAACCTGTCCCAGTGATCGCCGAAACATTCGGCGTCAGCCGCGCCACGGTCTACCGCATGTTGGCCGACGACGAGCAGAAGGCGAGCTAGCGACATGGCGCACGTACAGAAGCGGACGTGGGCTAGCGGTCGGACAACCTAGATCGCGCGATGGGAGTCGCGCGACGGCGCCGAGGGGAGCAAGGGCGGGTTCAAGACCAAGCGCGACGCCCAGGCCTACCTCGACACTGAGGTGATGCCGAAATTGCGGCGCGGGCTGCGGTTCGACCCAGAAGCGGGGGAGATGCTATTCCGCGACGCAGCGCGACAGTGGCTCGCAAGCCGTCACGACCTCAAGGTGACCACTCTGGCCGCGTAGACCGAAGCGCTGGCGCCGACGACGCCCGAGACCGCGAAGCGAGACACAAGCGGCTCGCCGCGTTGCGGATCGACAACGTATTCGGCGGCCTACCGCTTAATTCGATTACGCGGGAAGATATTTCGCATTGGGTGCGGCGCATGATCGCAGCGGGGAAGCGACCGAGCACGGTCTGCACGCCTACTTTGTGGTGCGCATGGTGCTTGGCCAGGCCATCGCTGATGCCCCGGGCCAGATTTCGGCTTTGGTCGACGCGACGCCGTGGCCGTAGAACGTGCTCGTGCACACGGCGGCGTGGACCGGGCTGCGCTCGGCCGAGCCGGCAGGGCTGCAGATCGCAGACGTTGAGCTGCCCACCAATTCGAACAAGCCCGGAGCCCTGCGCGTCGACCGCACCGTTGCCCGCGTCGGAACAGAACTGCGTTACCTGACGCCGAAGACGAAAGGCAGCCGCAGACGCGTGCCGATGACCCCGGCGACAACCGTCCTCTTGCGCGACTACCTCCGCGAGCACCCGTGTGCCGACGAACCGACCGGACCGCTGTTTCCCGCAGTGCGCCTTGTGCCGCCGCGCCCGACCGGCAAGCGCGCGGAAACGCCCGACGCCGACGCGAAGGCACGCGCCGCGCGACAGACCGACGCCCTCGCCGCTCTGTCTGTCAGCGAACACGAGAAGCGATTGGTGCTCGACTGGACTGCGCCGCTACGGCACGCGACCTACTCGAAGGCGGTCTTCCGCCCCGCCGTGCTCCGGGCGCGACGGCTCTCCCCGCACGCTGCCCCGTCCCCGGACTTCACCCCGCACGGCCTACGGCACACGTATGCGAGCTTGATGATCGCAGCAGGGCGACCGACTCTGGAGATCTCGCGATTCATGGGACACAGCAAGGTGACGACAACCCTCAGCGTGTACACGCACCTGTTCGACACCGATGACCATGCCGATGCGATGGCGGCGCTCGCGGAGCTTGCGGCACCGGCAGCGCCGAATGTCGTACCGCTGCGTGCCAATTGTCAGTAGCCACAAGTATTGTGATGGTCCATGTCGCAACTCGATCCGAAGGAGCGCGTCGAGCGTTTCGTCCTTCGCGCGCGCAGATTGATGGAGCACTCGCTCGTCCGGGAACAGTCCGCGCTGCTGACCGACCTTGCAAAGGGCACTGTTCGAATGCAGGTCACGGTCAACCCGAAAACGGTTGAGGGAGAACAACGTATCCAAATTGAGCTGCCGCCTGAGGAGGCATTCGAGTCCTTCGCCGCGCGAATGCGGCCGTTCACGATGTCCAAGGAGCCCGTCTACTGGGAGAACGCGCTCGATGCCCTCGAATCGCTCTTGAGCAAGGAGACGCTCACCGAATTCGTGGACATGGAGTCGCTGCGTGAGCATTGGAAATCAGTCGTTACGGGGCGCAAGATCGCTCAGGCGTATTTCGTGGTGACCGACGAGGGCGAGATGACTGACTTTCAGCTGGCCGAGCTGTGGCTGAACTCAGATGCCTTGCACACGCAACTGATTCAGTCGGCCGTGGGCAAGGAGCTGTCGCTCAGCCAGCGGTACCAGGCGGCGGCTGGCGTCTATTCGCGTATCGGCGCTGTCGCCAACCATACATACCACTTCATCAGTTACCTCGTGCATGCCGGGCTCCTGCAACTTGACCCAGAGGTGTTTACCGCTGCAGTGATGGCCGAGACGAGCATCGACATGCCCGCAGAGGTGTACAGCTCGGCAGTTGGCGCGGGGTTGCCGACCGATCTGTCCAACCTCGACCCCATGGACGCCTCTTCACAAAGACACCGACCTACTGGGACGTCTCCCTAGTCCGTCATCTGAGGATGACCCGGGATCGACGGATGACCCGGACAGCGAGGATTAGCTGCCGCGTAACCTCCGCCATCGTCCGTAGCTCGCGCTTGCTTCGATTGCAGCGGGAAGATGTTCGGGCGTGCGCTTGAGTAGTGCTGCCATCTTAAGCGCGTGTCGCTGTCGCGACTCTTGCTGAAGTAGGCGAAGCAGCGCAAATGCGACAGCAGGCCAGGCCACTGTCGACATATCAATGACGTCGAGGAGCACGACAACCTCCAGGCACCGTTTACTCGGCTGCACCGGAACCAAGATGGGCTTTTGAGGTTGGGCTAGGCAATGCACAGGCTTTGCGCCTTGGAGCACTTGCCGGGCTTGTGCTCGTATGCCGTGGCGGCAGCGGGATCGCCCCTGTCGGGCTCGCCCGTCTGTGCCGTCCCCCGGGACATAGCGCTTCACGGGACGACGTCGGACACATTACCAGCAGGCCCCGTCGGGAAGAGAGCTCCGGTAACGCGCGTCGCTTTCTCCGTTGGAGCCCCGCGAAGGCAAAACGCGGCGCAAAGGACGGGCGCACGCCGAGAGTAACTGCAATCAGGATACCGTCGCTGAGATGCAGAAACGCCCCTACCAGGGCGTTCATCGGAGCGGGCGACGGGAATCGAACCCGCGTAGCTAGTTTGGAAGACTAGGGCTCTACCATTGAGCTACGCCCGCATGTGCTGCCTGTGCAGGCAGTACCGGCCAAATGTACCGGTCGTGCCGGGCGCAAATCCAATCGGCTCGGCCGGGGGTCGGTCCGTTGTCGTCGAGCTGCGGTGACCACGTAGTATCGCCGGTGGTCTGACGCTGCGCGCATGCGCGATGCCGCGACGACCGGGGTGTAGCGCAGCTTGGTAGCGCATCCGCTTTGGGAGCGGAAGGCCGCAGGTTCAAATCCTGTCACCCCGACCAGCACGTCACCCCCGCGAACGAACGATCACGAACATCAATAGAGGAGTACGAACGTGAAGAGCACCGTCGAGAAGTTGAGCCCGACCCGGGTTCGCATCAACGTGGAGGTGCCCTTCACTGAGCTCGAGCCCGAGATCGACAAGGCCTTCAAACAACTCGCCAAGCAGATCCGGCTGCCCGGCTTCCGGCCCGGCAAGGCTCCCCGCAAGCTGCTGGAAGCGCGCGTCGGACGCGGTGCGGTGCTCGAGCAGGTCGTCAACGATGCGCTGCCCGGCCGCTACAGCGAGGCCATCACCGCCGAGTCGCTGCAGCCCCTGGGACAGCCTGAGATCGAGATCACCAAGCTCGAGGACAACGAGGAGCTGGTGTTCACCGCCGAGGTCGACATCCGCCCCGAGATCGACCTGCCGGACTTCTCCGCGCTGACCCTGACCGTCGACGCCATCGAGATCAATGACGAGGACGTCAACGCCGAGCTGGAGTCGCTGCAGAAGCGTTTCGGCACCCTGACCGGCGTCGAGCGGGCCGCCGAGACCGGCGACTTCGTCTCGATCGACCTGTCGGCCACCGTCAACGGCGAGGACGTCCCCGAGGCCAACACCGAGGGGCTGTCCCACGAGGTCGGTTCGGGCCAGCTCATCGACGGTCTGGACGAGGCGATCGTCGGTCTCAAGGAGGGCGAGAGCCGGGTCTTCACCACCACACTGGTGGCCGGCGGCCATGCCGGCCAGGAGGCCCAGGTGACCGTCACCGTGAAGTCGGTCAAGACGCGCGAGCTGCCCGACCTCGACGACGATTTCGCCCAGCTGGCCAGCGAGTTCGACACCATCGACGAGCTGCGCGAGGACCTGCGCGAGAAGGTCGCCCAGGTCAAGCGGGTGCAGCAGGCTGAGCAGATCCGGGACAAGGCCATCGAGCAGCTGCTCGAACAGGTCGACGTGCCGCTGCCGGAGAAGGTGGTGCAGGCCCAGATCGACGACACCCTGCACAACGCCATCCACGGTGTGGACCACGACGAGGAGAAGTTCGCCGAGCAACTTGCCGAGCAGGGCAGCAGCCGCGAAGAATTCGACGCCGACAACCGCAGCAACGCCGAGAAGGCGATCAAGACCCAGCTGTTGATGGATGCCATCGCCGACAAGCTGGAGATCCAGGTCGGACAGAACGATCTGACCGAGCGGCTGGTGCTCATGTCGCGTCAGTACGGTATCGAGCCCCAGCAGCTGTTGCAGATGCTGCAGCAGAACAATCAGCTGCCCGCGATGTTCGCCGATGTGCGTCGCGGACTGACTGTGGCCGCGGTGGTGCACGGCGCGACCGTCACCGACACCGAGGGCAACACGGTCGACACCACCGAGTTCTTCGGCCCGTCCGAGGAGCAGGCCGCGGCATCCGCTGGTGAGGCCGAGGCCGCTGGTGGCGAGGACCAGGAAGCAGTCGTGGAAGCAGCGGAGACCCCGCAGGTAGCAGCCGAGGCTGCTGCGGAGGACGACGACAGCAAGTGATGCTCTGAGCGAACGCGCGCGGTCTGGGGACTCCCCGGCGGCGCGCGTTGGTTAGTGTCGTCCGTAAGACCGGTCACCGCGTCGGAAGTACATATAGAAAGCAGGTATCCAGTCGTGACTGATATGCGTGGCGCGCCGCAGGGACTCACGCTCCAGGACTCGGTCTATGAGCGGTTGCTCGCCGAGCGCATCATTTTCCTGGGCTCGCAGGTGGACGACGACATCGCCAACCGGCTGTGCGCGCAGATCCTCCTGTTGGCGGCCGAAGACCCGACCAAGGACATCCACCTCTACATCAACTCGCCGGGCGGCTCGATCAGCGCCGGCATGGCGATTTACGACACCATGGTGCTGGCGCCGTGTGACGTCGCGACGTACGCGATGGGAATGGCCGCCTCGATGGGCGAGTTCCTGTTGGCGGCAGGCACCAAGGGCAAGCGCTATGCGCTACCGCACGCGCGGATCCTGATGCACCAGCCCCTCGGCGGTATCACCGGTGGCGCCGCGGACATCGCGATCCAGGCCGAGCAGTTCGCCTCGATCAAGAAGGAGATGTTCCGGCTGAACGCGGAGTTCACCGGACAGACCATCGAGCGCATCGAGGCCGACTCCGACCGCGACCGCTGGTTCACCGCGCAGGAAGCCCTCGAATACGGCTTCGTCGACCACATCATCACCAGCGTCAACTTCAACGGAGCGAACTCATGACCGATCCTCGACTGAGCACTCCTCACGGCACCGCAGGCCAGCAGCCGCAGGCCCGCTACATCCTGCCGTCGTTCATCGAGCACTCGAGCTTCGGCGTCAAGGAGTCCAACCCGTACAACAAGCTGTTCGAGGAACGCATCATCTTCCTCGGTGTGCAGGTGGACGACGCCTCGGCCAACGACATCATGGCCCAGTTGCTGGTGCTCGAGTCGCTGGATCCCGACCGCGACATCACGATGTACATCAACTCGCCGGGCGGGTCGTTCACCAGCCTGATGGCGATCTACGACACCATGCAGTACGTGCGCGCCGACATCCAGACGGTGTGCCTGGGCCAGGCCGCCTCGGCCGCGGCGGTGCTGCTGGCCGCCGGAACACCGGGCAAGCGCCTGGCGCTGCCCAACGCCCGCGTGCTGATCCACCAGCCTGCGCTCGGCGGCGTCATCCAGGGGCAGTTCTCGGACCTGGAGATCCAGGCCGCCGAGATCGAGCGGATGCGCACCCTGATGGAGACGACCCTCGCGCGGCACACCGGCAAGGACCCGGAGACGATCCGCAAGGACACCGACCGCGACAAGATCCTGACCGCTGAGGCGGCCAAGGAGTACGGCATCATCGACACGGTCCTGGAGTACCGGAAGCTGTCGGCGCAGACCGCCTGACCGTCTCAGCCGTTGCTGTAGATCCGGGTCGGTGTGATGAGCACGGCAGTGCGCCGCTGCTCACGCATCGTGCGGTCATAGGCGTCCCAGTCGTCATGGGTGCCGCCCGCGGCGGTGAAGACGTCGCGCAGCAGCTGGGCCAGGGCGTCCGGCCGGTCCACCCAGGGCTGCTCGTCGTCCGGTCCGGCCAGGTCCGCCCGGCCCTCCACGGTGGCCCACTGCCAGCCGTGTCGGAACGTCACAGTGACTTGTGGGCGAGCCCGCAGATTCGCCAGTTTGACCCGCCCGTAGGTGACGAAGCCCAGCACCTGGGCGCCGGTGCCAGGGTGCAGCAGGGGGCCGGCGTTGACGAGCGTCGACTGAATCGTGTGGTCGGCCCGCAGCGTCGAGACCACCGCCAGCCCGTTGTCGTCGCGCGCCAGGGCAAATGCGTCGTCGAGGGTCGTCATGGTCGCAGGCTACGTCAGCCGAATGCCGCCGAAAACGGGCCGGCGCGGTCCGCGCGTGGCAGGCTGTCAACCGCTGATATTGACGGCGGCGAAGGGTGGATGCGGTGGGGATTCGGCGGAGGGCGATCGGAGTCGCCCTGGCGGCGGTGGCGGGTTCGGTGCTGCAGGTGTGTGCACCGGTGCCGGGGCACGCGCAGGAGCCGGTCTGCCCGGCGGGGATGTACTGGGATGTGATCACCAACCAGTGCCTGTATTACGACGTCAACGTCTACCTCGATCCCAATCCCGTGGTGGGGCCGCTCGGACCGGTCGGGGTCGGGGGAGTCGTGGGTCCGGTCGGGCCCGGCCCGGTGGGTCCGGGTCCTGTGGGTCCCGGTCCGGTGGGCCCGGGCCGGCGGTAGAAGACCCTGCCGACCCTGCTGGTCCACGGCAGGTACGTTGGAATCGGTGACTCACGGCGGGTTACAGCAGCGACACGCCAGAGACACGGTGGTGTGTTCCGTAGCCATCCGGAGCGCATCAGGGGATATGTTGGCGCAACCACATACGAATACCACCGGCGCGATTCGGCTTTATCGGTCGCACAGCCGGTGAACATGCGGGTAGCGTCGGGTTCATTCCCGGTGTGACCACCGAAGCAACTGATCACGACTGCCGAATAGTAGGAAGTGGGACCCCAACACCATGGCACGCATTGGAGACGGCGGTGACCTGCTGAAGTGCTCGTTCTGTGGCAAGAGCCAGAAGCAGGTGAAGAAACTCATCGCCGGACCAGGCGTGTACATCTGTGACGAGTGCATCGATCTGTGCAACGAGATCATCGAAGAGGAGCTCGCCGACGCCGACGACGTCAAGCTCGACGAGCTGCCCAAGCCCGCGGAGATCCGCGAGTTCCTCGAGGGCTACGTCATCGGTCAAGACACCGCCAAGCGCACCCTCGCCGTCGCGGTCTACAACCACTACAAGCGCATCCAGGCCGGGGAGAAGACCCGCGACTCGCGCGCCGAGACCGTCGAGCTGGCCAAGTCCAACATCCTCATGCTCGGCCCGACCGGATGCGGCAAGACCTACCTGGCGCAGACGCTGGCCAAGATGCTCAACGTCCCGTTCGCCATCGCCGACGCCACCGCGCTGACCGAAGCCGGCTATGTCGGCGAGGACGTCGAGAACATCCTGCTCAAGCTCATCCAGGCCGCCGACTACGACGTCAAGCGCGCCGAGACGGGCATCATCTACATCGACGAGGTCGACAAGATCGCCCGCAAGAGCGAGAACCCGTCGATCACCCGCGACGTCTCCGGCGAAGGTGTGCAGCAGGCGCTGCTGAAGATCCTGGAAGGTACCCAGGCCTCGGTGCCCCCGCAGGGCGGCCGCAAGCACCCCCACCAGGAATTCATCCAGATCGACACCACCAACGTGCTGTTCATCGTGGCCGGGGCGTTCGCGGGCCTGGAGAAGATCGTCTCCGACCGCGTCGGCAAGCGTGGACTGGGATTCGGCGCCGAGGTGCACTCCAAGGCCGAGATCGACACCCAGGACCACTTCGCCGAGGTCATGCCGGAAGACCTGATCAAGTTCGGTCTGATCCCCGAGTTCATCGGCCGCCTGCCCGTCGTCGCGTCGGTGACCAACCTGGACAAGGACTCGCTCGTGCAGATCCTGTCCCAGCCGAAGAACGCACTCGTGAAGCAGTACACCAGGCTGTTCGACATGGACGGGGTGGAACTCGAGTTCAGCGGCGACGCCCTGGAGGCCATCGCCGATCAGGCCATCCACCGCGGCACCGGAGCGCGTGGTCTGCGCGCCATCATGGAAGAAGTGCTGCTGCCGGTGATGTACGACATCCCCAGCCGTGACGACGTGGCCAAGGTCGTCGTCACCAGGGAGACCGTCGAGGACAACGTGCTGCCGACGATCGTGCCGCGCAAGCCGTCACGCAACGAACGCCGCGACAAGAGCGCCTAGTTCTACCGCGCCGAAGTGCGCTGAGGGTTGTGTAGTCCGCCGACTGACGACCGTCAGCGCACTTTCGTCGTTCCGATCCCGTCAGCCGGTCACCCGGTCAGGGCGGGTGTAGATGTTCATCGACGTCCCACGCAGGAACGCCACCAGGGTGATGCCGGACTGGCTGGCCAAGTCCACTGCCAGCGACGACGGCGCCGACACCGCCGCGAGCACCGGGATACCGGCCATCACCGCCTTCTGCGTCAGCTCGAACGACGCCCGGCCGCTGACGAGCAGCACCGTCCCGGACAGCGGGATCCGGCGCTGCTCGAGGGCCCACCCGATGACCTTGTCCACCGCGTTGTGTCTGCCGATGTCCTCACGGACCACCAGCAGAGCACCGTCGGCGGCGAACAGCGCGGCACCGTGCAGTCCGCCGGTGGCGGCGAACACCTTCTGCTGTTCGCGCAGTTTGCCCGGCAGCTGCGACAGCGTCTCGGCGGTGACTGTGGTGGGGTCGTCGCCCGGGCAGTGCTTGCTGACCAACCGCACCGCTTCCAGGGACGCCTTGCCGCACACTCCGCATGACGATGTCGTGTAGAAGTTGCGGGTGGGATCCACATCCGGGGCGGGAACGTCCGGCGCCAACGTGACGTCGAGGACGTTGTAACTGTTGACCCCGTCCACATCGGCGCCTCGGCAGTAGCGCACGGCCACGATGTCGTCGCGTTCGGCCACGATGCCCTCGGTGAGCAGAAAGCCTTGCGCCAGTTCGACATCGGCGCCCGGGGTGCGCATCGTGACGGTCACCGGCGCGCCGTTGACCCGGATCTCCAGGGGCTCCTCCACCACCAGCGTCTCCGGCCGCGCGACCGCGTCGCCGGCCGTCACGTGTCGAACGCGTCGGCGCGCGGTCACCCTGCCCATGGTCGACGCTCCAGTCGGATGACGACCGCCTTGGACACCGGGGTGTTCGACTTGGCCGCCGTGTGATCAAGGGGCACCAGGGGATTGGTCTCCGGGTAGTAGGCCGCCGCATTGCCGACCGGCGTCGAGTAGGACACCACGGCGAAGTCGTCGGCGCGGCGCTCCTGGGTGCGTCCGTCGGCGTCGGTGAATTCGGAGACGAGGTCGACGCGGTCGCCGTCGGTCAGACCCAGCGCCTCGAGGTCGGCGGGGTTGACGAACACCACCCGCCGACCGCCCTTGACGCCGCGGTAGCGGTCGTCGAGCCCGTAGATGGTGGTGTTGTACTGATCGTGGCTGCGCAGCGTCTGCAGCACCAAGCGCCCGGACGGCACCGGAACCCATTCGATCGGATAGGTGCTGAAGTTCGCCTTGCCCGTGGTGGTGGGGAAATCGCGCGAGTCGCGCGGCGGGTGCGGAAGCTGGAATCCGTCGGGCTCGCGCACTCTGCGGTTGTAGTCCGCGCAGCCGGGTACCACCGCGGCGATCGCGTCGCGGATGGTGTCGTAGTCGGCGTTGAACTGCTCCCACGGCACCGGGTGTCCGGGCCCGAGCAGGGTCCGGGCCAGCTGGCAGACGATGGACACCTCGCTGCGGACCTGATCGCTCGGGGGGTGCAGGCTGCCGCGCGACAGATGCACCATCGACATCGAGTCCTCGACCGACACCTGCTGTTTGCCGCCCGCCTGGACGTCGCGGTCGGTGCGGCCCAGGGACGGCAGGATCAGGGCAGTGTGACCGTGCACCAGGTGGCTGCGGTTGAGCTTGGTCGATACCTGCACGGTCAGTGCGCATTTGCGCAGCGCGGCCTCGGTCACCACGGTGTCGGGGGTCGCGGAGGCGAAGTTGCCGCCCATCGCCATGAAGACCTTGGCCTTGCCGTCGCGCATCGCCCGGATGGCGTCCACGGTGTCGAGCCCGTGCTTGCGCGGACTGCTGATACCGAACCGGTCATCCAGCGCGGTGAGGAAGGTCTCGGGCATCTTCTCCCAGATACCCATGGTGCGGTCGCCCTGAACGTTGGAGTGCCCGCGTACCGGGCACAGGCCGGCGCCCGGCTTGCCGATCATGCCGCGCATCAGCAGCACGTTGGAGATCTCGGAGATGGTGGGTACGGCGTGTTTGTGTTGGGTCAGCCCCATCGCCCAGCAGACGACGATGCGTCGGGCGCCGGCCATCTTGGCCGCGACGCGCTCGAGCTGCGCCCGGTCGATGCCAGTTGCCTCCGCCACCTCGGTCAGGTCCACTGCCCGGGTGCGGCGCTCGTAGTCGGCGAAGCCCGCCGAGTGCGCGGCGACGAAGTCGCGGTCGACCACCGTGCCGGGGGCGCGATCGTCGGCTTCGAGCAGCAGCCGGCCCAGACCGGCGAAGAGCGCCATGTCCCCACCGAGGCGGATCTGGACGAACTCGTCGGCGATCGGGACGCCGTCACCGATGACGCCGTGCACTTTCTGCGGATCCTTGAACCGCATCAGGCCGGCTTCGGGCAGCGGGTTGACGGCGATGATCTGTGCGCCCCTGCCCTTGGCCTTCTCCAGGATCGACAGCATCCGCGGATGGTTGGTGCCGGGGTTCTGCCCGGCGATCACGATCAGGTCGGCGAGCACCAGGTCCTCGACGGTGACCGAGCCCTTGCCGATGCCGATGGACTCGGTCAGCGCGGTGCCCGAGGATTCGTGGCACATGTTCGAGCAGTCGGGCAGGTTGTTGGTGCCGAAACTGCGCACCAGCAGCTGATAGACGAAGGCGGCCTCGTTGCTGGTGCGGCCCGAGGTGTAGAACACCGCCTCGTTCGGGTCGTCGAGCGCGCGCAGTTCGTCGGCGATCAACCGGTACGCCTCGTCCCAGCTGATCGGGCGGTAGTGCGCCTCACCGGGGCGCAGCACCACCGGATGCGTGAGGCGGCCCTGCTGAGAGAGCCAGTACTCGGGTTTGTCGGCGAGTTCGGCAACGGAGTGCCGCGCGAAGAACTCCGGCGTGACCACGCGGGTGGTGGCTTCCTCGGCGACGGCCTTGGCGCCGTTCTCGCAGAACTCGGCCAGCTTTCGGCCGCCGTGCTCTTCGGGCCACGCGCAGCCCGGGCAGTCGAAGCCGTGCCGCTGGTTGAGTTTGGCCAGCGTCGCCGCGGTGCGCAGCGGGCCCATCGACTCCAGCCCGCGCCGCAGTGACACCATCACCGCCGGCACGCCAGCCGCCTCGTGCTCGCGGTCGGTGACCGTCAGCGCCCCCTCGTCGATGTCGGCGTCGATGTCGTGGTCGGGGTGGCGGCGGGTCGGCATACTCCCCATTCTGCCCCTGCCATCTCTCGGCCCGGCTGCCCTCCGCCCCAGCCGCCCCTTGGCCCTGGGAGCGCGCCCCGCCCGTCGTCCCGCTCGTGGGCGCGCCTGCGCGCACTGGCGGGACGACGGGCCGCCGCCGTCGTACCGCAGCGCGCTCGCCACTGCGCGCGCGGCATTGGTAACCAGCGCCTTCTGGCGTTGACGCCGGCGTAACAAGATCGGCACGCATCGTTCCTAAGGTGGGCCGGTCAACCGTCCATGAGAAGGGGTCGGGGCGGCCCCAGACCGAGCCAGCGAGAAGGAAGTCCAGTGAGCGGAAATGCGGTGCGCCTTCAGGCCATCTACAACGTCGAGGCGTATGAACCCCCGGCCTTCAGCTTCGACCCGAACGAAGCACCCGGCGAGGTCTTCGGCTCCAATGTGTTCACCAAGGCCGAGATGCAGCTGCGGCTGCCCAAGTCGGTGTACAAGTCCGTCGTCGCGACCATCGAGAAGGGCGCGAAACTGGACCCGGCCGTGGCCGACGCCGTCGCCGCGGCGATGAAGGACTGGGCGCTGTCGCGGGGTGCCACCCACTATGCCCACGTCTTCTATCCGATGACCGGCTTCACCGCCGAGAAGCACGACAGCTTCCTGGAGCCGGTCTCCGACGGTGAGACGCTGGCCGAATTCGCCGGAAAGACCCTGATCCAGGGCGAGCCGGATGCGTCGAGCTTCCCGTCGGGTGGCCTGCGCAGCACGTTCGAGGCGCGCGGCTACACCGGCTGGGACGTCACCAGCCCGGCCTACATCCTGGAGAACCCGAACGGCAACACGCTGTGCATCCCGACGGTGTTCGTCTCGATGACCGGTGAGGCGCTGGACTACAAGACTCCGCTGCTGCGCAGCCAACAGGCCATGGGCGCGCACGCCGAGCGCATCCTGAAGCTGTTCGGTCACAAGAACTTCGAGAAGGTCGTGTCCTTCTGCGGGCCCGAGCAGGAGTACTTCCTGGTCGACCGGCACTTCTTCCTGCTGCGCCCGGACCTGATCAACGCCGGTCGTACGTTGTTCGGCGCCAAGCCGCCCAAGGGCCAGGAGTTCGACGACCACTATTTCGGTGCGGTGCCCGACCGCGTCCTGGCGTTCATGATGGACACCGAGCGTGAGCTGTTCAAGCTCGGCATCCCGGCCAAGACCCGGCACAACGAGGTCGCCCCGGCCCAGTTCGAGGTCGCCCCGATGTTCGAGAAAGCCAACATCGCCTCCGACCACCAGCAGCTGCTGATGACGGTGTTCAAGAACATCGCCAAGAAGCACGGCATGGAATGCCTGTTCCACGAGAAGCCGTTCGCCGGCGTCAACGGCTCCGGCAAGCACGTCAACTTCTCGATGGGCAATGCCGAATTCGGCTCACTGCTGGTACCCGGTGACACCCCGCACGAGAACGCCCAGTTTCTGGTGTTCTGCGCGGCGATCATTCGCGCCGTGCACAAGTTCGGGGGTCTGCTGCGGGTCTCGGTGGCCTCGGCGACCAATGACCATCGCCTGGGAGCCAACGAGGCGCCGCCGGCGATCATCTCGATCTTCCTGGGCGCGCAGCTGGCCGACGTGTTCGAGCAGATCGCCAAGGGTGCGGCCACGTCGTCGAAGGGCAAGGGCGTCATGCACATCGGCGTGGACACGCTGCCGACGCTGCCCACCGATCCGGGCGACCGCAACCGCACCAGCCCGTTCGCATTCACGGGAAACCGGTTCGAGTTCCGTGCCCCCGGCTCGGGTCAGACCGTCGCGGTGCCGATGATCATCCTGAACACGATCATGGCCGATTCGTTCGACTACATGGCCACGGTGCTGGAGAAGGCTGTCGGTGAGGGTGAGGACTTCGACGTCGCGGTGCAGAAGCTGCTCACCGAGATCATCACCGAGCACGGTGCGGTGGTGTTCAACGGCGACGGCTACTCCGACAACTGGCAGACCGAGGCCGCCGCACGGGGACTGCCGAACCTGAAGACCACCCTCGACGCCGTCCCGGAGCTGATCAAGCCCGAGGCCGTGGAGGTGTTCGAGAAGTACGGCGTCTTCAGCGAGCGTGAGCTGCACAGCCGCTACGAGGTCCGCCTCGAGCAGTACGCGCTGACCATCGGCGTGGAGGCCAAGCTGGCTCTCGAGCTCGGAACCACGGTGATCCTGCCGGCGGCCGTGCGCTACCAGACCGAGTTGGCGCAGAACGTCGCCACGCTCAAAGCGGCCGGGGTGGACGCCGACACCACGATGCTGGGGGCCGTGTCGGCTCCGATCGCCGAGCTGACCGCGGCGTTGGGCACGCTGAAGGCGGCGCTGTCCGAGCATGCGGGCGAGTCGGCGCTCGACGAGGCGACCCACGCCCAGAACGCCCTGCTGCCAGCGATGGACGCCGTCCGCGCCGCCGCCGACAAGCTGGAAACCGTGGTGGCCGACGACCTCTGGCCGCTGCCCACCTATCAGGAGATGCTCTACATCCTCTGACGCCGCCCTGCTCCGCGAGCGCGCGCGTCGGTACGCCGACACGCCGCACCTGGTGTGCAACGGCGCGCGCTCGCGGGTCTGTCAGGGTGCGTCCGGGTCCACGATCTGCACCACGCCGTCGGTGACGCCGGCGATGAACAGCCGGCCGGTCTGCGCGTCGACGCCCACGGTGTAGGGGTTCTGCACCGTCGCAACCCGGGACACCTCGCGCGGCGTCGGCTCGGCCATGTCGTATCCGATCACCTCGTTGGTCCCCGAGGACGACACCCAGAGCCGGTCACGGGTCGGGTCGTAGGTGATGCCGTAGGGGCCGCCGGGCTGGGCGACCTCGGCAAGCTGCCGGGGGTCGGTGCTGAACACCCGCACCGCGTCCCCGCGGGTGTCGGCGGCGATCATCCGACCGTGCTTGTCGGCGACGAGGTGGGTCGGTCCGGCGCCGGCCGGGGTCGATCCGACGATAATCAGATTCTCGGCGTCGTAGATGGTCAGGTCGTTCTTGCGGACGTCCAGCAGACCCATCCGGTCGCCGACCGGGGCGAGGCCGGCCGGCTGCACGCTGTCGGTGAACACCTTGACGACCTCGAGATCGCCGTCGCCCCGCAGCGCGGTGACGGTACCGCCGAGTTCGTTGGCCACGAACACCGTGCCGTTCGGTGCCTGCGACGCGTCGTGGGGGAAGGTTCCGGTGATGATCTCCTGACGGGCGTCCCCGCCGGGAAGCGAGACCCGGACCAGGGCGTCGGCGCTTTCGACCGGCACCAGCACCGGCCCGCCCGGCCGCGCCAACTGCAGGTGACGCGCGTGTCCGGGCAGCGGGGTGCGTCCGGTGATCTCGCCGGTGTCGGCGTTGATCAGCACGAGCTCGTTGGGGTCACGTTTGGCGACGGCGACAGTGCGCGTGACAGCGTCGACGACGATGCCTTCCGGCGCTGCGCCGACGGTGACCTGCCGACCGGGCGGGGGTTGCGCCGGCGCGGGCGCCGACCGGGGTTCGGCCGGCGGCGGCAGCGTTTCGGTGGGCGGGCGGGTGCCTTCGGTGGGCACACCCGTGGGTATGAGTCCGGTGGTGGTGGGCGTACTGCTGGGGCCGGCATCCGGTGACGACGCGGCCTGCTCGGCGGGCCCGCCACCGCATCCGGCTACCAGCACTGCGATCGCGACGGCTACGCCCAGTCTCCTCATGCCGGCACGGATACCCGGGCGACTGTCGTGGCAGTCTTTACAAACCATTACGGACTTTCACCGCCGCTCGGCGCACCTGCCGCAACGGAAACTCTCGAGCGAGACACCCGGTTCGCTCCGCGCAGCGCGATTCGGCAGGAGGCGCAGCTGCTCGACGAGAAGTCCAACGCGCTTGTTGTCGCCATGCCAGCTCCAGATCTCGGCGGCCAACCCGAGGTCGTGGATCCGCTTGACGCGTTCGACGACAGGAAGGTCGTCACGCCGAGGTGTGCCGGTCGCCACGAGACGTTCACGGTCTCGACATGGTGACGCTTGTCGCGTCGGAGAGCCCTCGGGCCGATACCTCGGCACAATGGAGGGCATGGACAGGGATCTCGAAGCACGGGCCTACCTCCCGGCCTGGCGTGACCCGCTGTCGGCGGGATGGCGTGCGCACCGTGGTCTGTTGCTGCTGCGGCTGCGTTGGCACGAGCGCAGGGCCGCGGCGGTCGACCAGACCGATCCACACTGAGCTGGCGGGGTCCGACTTCTTATGGTCCGTGGAGGATGTGACGCTGGGTGTGGTACTGCGTGCAGAAAGCTGGTTGGCGAAGCCCGGCCCACTCATTGTTCCTGCGGTGTCGCCTTGGCTGCGACGAAGTCGGCAAGGGCCTTGACGTTGGCCGGTCCGCCGATGAGTTCGTCGATCAAGGCGTTCTCCCGGGCGAGCGCAGCCCGGATATCGTCGACATGAGGTGCCCGCATTGCCTTCTTGACGGCGACTAGGCTCTCGATCGGCTGTGCGGCAAGTTGCTCGGCGTACCTGATGGCCGTCGGGAGCACATCCTCGGGCGCGCAGACCTTCCACGCCAGACCCATGGCTCGCGCTTCCTCGGCAGTGATCCATTGCGAGGACATCAGAATCCATGCGGCGTTCTGGCGACCCACGAGTTCGGGAAGCAGATATGTCGACGCTGCCTCGGGAGCGATGCCGAGACTGGTGAACGGACACTTCAGCCGCGCGGTCTCCGACATGAATACGAGGTCGGCGAAGCCGAGCAGTGTCGTACCAAGGCCGACCCCGATACCGTTGACGGCGCAGACCATCGGCTTGGGGAAGTCGATGACGGTGTCCATCAGCCGGGTGAACCCGCGTGCCCCCTCGGTGTAGGGCACCGAGGTGTCGCGCTCCGGCATCTCCTGCAGATCGGTGCCCGCGCAGAAGGCGCGTCCGGAACCGGTGAGTACCACCACGGCTATGTCGGGCTCAGCGGCGGCGTCATGCAGTGCCTCGCTGGTGGCAGCGTAGAGCGCCTCGTTGAACGCGTTCATCGCCTGCGCGCGGTCGAACGTGATGGTGCGAACCCGGTTTTCGGTCTTGGTGATGATCATGCTGGTCCTTGGGCGATCAGTAGGAGCGGGGCAAGTCCAGGGTGTGCTGCGCCACGTAGTTCAGGATCATCTCCCGGCTGACCGGAGCGATCCGCAGCAGTCGCGCAAGGCCCCACTGGGGGAGCAGGCCGAACTCGGCCGACAGCCCGTTGCCGCCGTGGGTCTGGATGGCGTGGTCGGCGGCCGCAACCGCCGCCTCGGCCGCGGCATATTTGGCCATGTTCGACGCCTCGCCGGCGGGATGGCCGTGGTCGTAGAGCCACGCGGCCTTTGCGGTCATCATCGACGCGAGGTCGACGGCGATGGTGGCTTCGGCGAGCGGGTGCGAGATCGCCTGGTAGGAGCCGATAGCCGGTCCCCACACCGATCGGGTGCGGGCGTACTCGGCGGCCTGCGCGATGGCGTGTCGACCAACCCCGATGCACACGGCGGCCCCGGTGATCCGCTCGGGATTCAGGCCGTCGAACACCTGGCGGAATCCTTCGTGTTCGGTGCCGATCAGATTGCGCGCCGGCAGCCGCACATCATCGAAGTGCAGCGTGAACTGCTTCTCCGGCACGCTGATGCCGACCGGCAGGCGGTGTGCGACCAGCCCGGGTGTGTCGGTGGGAACCAGGAACAGTGAGAGCTTGTCCGGGTCGGTCCGTGCCACCACGATCAGCGCCCCGGCCTCGTCGACGCCCGAGATGTAGTACTTGGTGCCGTTGAGGACGTAGTCGCTGCCGTCGCTGCCGTCCCGCACGGCGGTGGTACCGATCTTGTGGGTGTTGGAGCCGGCATCGGGCTCGGTGATGGCGAACACCACCTTGGTGTCGCCGCTTGCCATCGGCGGCAGCCAGTCACGCCGCTGCTCGTCGGTTCCATATCGCGCCAGCAGTTCTCCCGATATTGCCGAGGACACCAGCAACAGCAGCAACGGGCAGCCCGCTGCGGCGGTCTCTTCGCACACCAACGCCAGCTCGGTCATGCCCGCACCGCCGCCACCGAACTCCTCGGGCAGGTTGATGCCGATGAATCCGTGGTTCGCGAGGTCCTTCCACAGCTCGGTCGTGGGTTCGCCAGCCGTCGCGCGTTCGGCATAGTAGCGGGCACCGTACTTGGCGGTGACCGAACCGATGGTGGTACGTAGCTCGCGATGTCGGGTGCTTCGAGGAAGTCCATCACGGCACCAGCTTGTCGGGGATCTCGGTGTAGACCGACCGCAGATATTCGCCGAGTCCCTTTGCCTGCGGGTCGGTCTTGGTGCAGGAGGCGACGCCCTGGCCGAGATACCCGACGATGACGAAGTTCAGCGCCTTGAGGTTGTCGAACTCGTAGCGCCGGACGGGTAGCTCACCGGCCTCGGGGATCAGCCGGCGAAACCGCTGGACATCGAGGTGCGAGCGCAGCCAGTCCCACCGCTCGGGGGTGTCGGTCCACACCCCGACGTTGGCGTTGCCGCCCTTGTCGCCGGACCGGGCGGCCACCACCGTGCCGAGCGGGCGCCGGGTCGTCGGCCCGAGGTCGACCTGCGCCGGCTCGATGTCCGTGATGCCGGTCACCGCTGCCGGTTCCGTCGTGTCGGATGCCGGGATCACCTCGCGGGTGCCGTCGGCGTGCACGACGGTGTGCTCCACGGCCGCGGCCGCGACGAGGGTCGGCCAGTACACCCCGAACTCGCTGGCCGACGTGGGCGGCGTCGTGGTGTGGAAGCCCGGGTAGCCTGCGACGGCGAGTTCGACGACAGCGTTGGAGAACGCCCGGTCGACAGTTGCGCGATCGCGGTCCTTGACCGTGACGCGCAGATGCGCGGTGGCGTCGACCAGCGAGGCGGGGTCGGGTTTGTCGTAGCGCAGCAGCTGGATGTCGACCTCGTCGAATCGCTCCGTACCGCCGAGGATCTCGAACAGTTCGTCGACAGCCCACCGAGCCTTGTCCTCGATGTCGAGCCCGGTAAGCACCATGGTCATGGTGTTGCGGAACCCGCCGATGTAGTTCATCGCGACCTTCAGCGTCGGTGGTGGTGCTGAACCCTTGGTGCCGGCGACCAGGACGCGGTCCGGCCCGGCCGGTGTGACGGTGAGGGTGTCGAAGTGTGCGACGACATCCGGGTTGGCGTATGCCGGTGCGGCGACCTCGTAGAGCAACTGCGCGGTGACGGTGCCGACGGAGACCAGGCCCCCGGTACCGGGATGCTTGGTGATCACGAAGCTGCCGTCGGCGGCCAGCTCGGCGATGGGGGAGCCGGGGTAGCGCCGGTCGGTGATCTCGGCGAGCTGCGAGTAGTTGCCGCCGGTGGCCTGCGGGCCGCATTCGATGATGTGGCCGGCCGCCACCGCACCGGCGAGCGCGTCGAAGTCGGTGCGCTTCCAGTCGTGCCACCAGGCGCCGGCGCCGACAACGAGGGCGGCGTCGGTGACGCGGCCGGTGATCACCACGTCGGCGCCGCCGCGCAGGGCCGCGGCGATACCCCACCCGCCGAGGTAGGCGTTGGCAGTGACCGGCTCGACAGCGAGATCGGCGAGCCGTTCACCGGTGTCGAGGTGCTCGAAGCTGGTGCCGTCGGCCTGCAGGGCGGCCAGCTGGGGGATCAGGTCGTCACCGTCGACGTGCGCGACGGACAGCTCGACGCCGGCATCGGCGATGATCGTGCGGACCTTGTCGGCCAGACCCGCCGGGTCGAGCCCGCCGGCGTTGACGACGACCTTGATGCCGCGCCGCGCGCAGTCGCCGACGACGTCGGCGAACTGGGTGAGAAAAGTGCGTGCGTAGCCGGTTTCGGGGTTCTTCTGGCGGGCCTTCCACAGGATGAGCATGGTCAGCTCGGCCAGGTAGTCGCCGGTGATGACGTCGATGTCGCCACCATCGACCAGGGTGCGCATGGCGGTCAGGCGGTCCCCGTAGAAACCCGAGGCGTTGCCGATGCGGACGGGGCGGGTCATGACGTCACCTCCGGGCGGCGTCGGCTCGGTGCCCCGGCGAAGGCCTGGGCGATGTCGAGCCACCGGGTGGCGACCGGGCCCTCGGCGACGAGGCCGGTGTCGGTCCAGTGCCGGCGTTGGGTGACTGTGAGCACGAAGTCCAGTGCCGGGCCGCTCACCTTCTCGGTGCTGTCGAAGGGCCCCCAGTTCCACAGACTGCCGTCGGGTGCGTCCAATGTGACGCGCACCGTCTCACGGGGAACCTCGAGGCCGTTGAGCCGGTGGGTGAACGCGAATGTCGCCACGCCGAGGTGGGCGATGCTGTAGAGCCCGGCGCACGGAGGGTGTTCCAGGCCGAGGGCGTCGTAGACGTCCTGGCCGTGCGCCCAGGTCTCCATCAGCCGAGCGGTCGCGGCTGACGCTGCGCTCATATCGGGTCCGAACCACGGCATTCGATCTTTGGGGTCGCGCTGTTCGAGAACATCGAGCAACTCGGCGCGCGAGTCGACGAACCAGTCGAGCATCGTGGCCGGGGCGAGGATTCGGTGGTTCTCGGCGATGCGGTCGGGGAAGTCCATGCCGCCGGCCATCAGCTCATCGGCAAAGGACCGAAACTCCGCGGGTTCTCGCAGCGCCTGGGCGGTCGCGTCGTCGAAGAACGCCAGGTGGGTGACCTGATCCTGGATGGCCCAGCCGGCGGCCGGTGTGGGCAGCCCCCACTGCTCGAAATCGAGTGAACGCAGACAGCCGGCGAGGCGGCCGGCCTCATCGCCGAGGTCGACGAGCAACTGCTTGTAGGCTTCCTTGTCCACCGTTACCTGCCCTTCCATACGGGGTGGCGCTTTTCTTCGAATGCCCGCATGCCTTCCTGAGCGTCGGCACTCAGATAGACGTCGTGCCAGAGTGATTCGGCGCGCTCGAAGGCCTCGCTGAGCGGGTATTCCGCGGTAAGTGTCGCGGTGGCCTTCCCGGCAGCGACGGACAGGGGTGCGTTGGCCGCGATCTGTTCGGCCAGCGACTGTGCGGCCTGTCGCAGGTCGGCCGGCTCGGCGAGCTGGTTGACGAAGCCGATCTCATAGGCCCGTTGCGCGCTCAGCGGTGCTCCGGTCAGTGCGAGTTCGATCGCGACCCGGCGCGGAATCATCAGCGGTAGCGGTGCCGCCCACGGCGAGCCCCGCCCGACCCGGACCTCGGTGATCCCGAAGACCGCCGTGGTACTCGCCACGCACAGGTCGCAGGTCTGCGCGAGCAGGAACCCGCCGGCCAGAGCCGCGCCGTTGACGGCCGCGATGGTGGGTTTGTCGACGGTGATGTTGCGTCCGAACTGGGGTACGAAGTCCACGGGAGGGACCTGCAAACCTTCTGACGACATCTCTTTGAGGTCGCCGCCGGCGCAGAACGCCTTGTCGCCGTTGCCGGTCAGGACGAGCACCTTCGCGCCGTCGTCGGCGTTGAAGGTGCGCACACCGTCGAACAGTCCGTCCCTGACCGCCTTGTTGAGGCTGTTGCGCGCCTCGGGCCGGTCGATCGTCAGCCAGGCGACTCCGTTGTGGACTTCGTAGCTGACGCTCACGGCGCAGCCTCGGCCAGCACGGCGAGCACCTGGCCCGAATCCACCTGTGTGCCCACGGCGACCGCGACCGACGCGACGACACCGTCGGCGGGTGCGCGCACCGCGTGCTCCATCTTCATGGCCTCCAGGACGACGATCGTGGTCCCCGCTGCCACGTCGGCTCCCTCGTCGACCTCGACCCGCACCACCGATCCGGGCATCGGGGCCAGCAGCGACCCGGGCTCCTGGCTTGCGCTGGGGTCCGGGAACCGGTCCACCTCGGTCAGTGCGGAGGCGCCCAGGACGCTGTCGACGTAGTGCGTGCAGCCTGACACCGAGACGCGGTAGCGGCGGCGGACCCCGTCGATCTCGGCGTCGAGCAGCGACTCCGAGGACGAGATGATCCGGACCTGCGGGGTCCAACCGTCGACGGTTGCCCGTATCGCGCCGCGGACGAACCGGTAGCCGACGTCGACGCTGTATTCGCCGGTGGTGAAGGACAGCACCTGGTCCTGGCTGGACAGCGTGCGCCAGCCCGACGGAAGGCCGGGCAGCACCGGTGTGTTCGTGCGACGGCCGGCCTGGGCCGCCAGAGCTGCGGCCAGGGCGTGCACGCGCACGGTGTCGATCGGCGGGGTGTTCATCAGCGCCACCGGGTCGTGGCGCTCGAGATAGCCGGTGTCGATGGCGCCGCAGCGGAACTGCGGTTCGCGCAGGATGCCGACGAGCAGGTCTCGGTTGGTCGTGACGCCGTGCACGCGGGTCTCGGTCAAGGCGCGGGCCACCTTGGCGCAGGCATCGTCGCGGGTCGGGCCGTAGCCGATCACCTTGGCCAGCATCGGATCGTAGAACGTGCTGACCTTGGATCCCGAGCCGAATCCGGCGTCGATGCGCACCCCGTCGATGTCCGGGAACTTTAGGGTGTCAAGGGTTCCCGAGGCCGGGATGAAGCCGGCGGCGACGTCCTCGGCGTAGAGCCGGACCTCCACGGCGTGCCCGCTCGGCGTGACGTGCAGCATCTCGGTGGGCATCGGCCGGCCCGCCGCGACCAGCAACTGGGCCCGCACCAGGTCGATCCCGGTGACCAGTTCGGTGACCGGGTGCTCGACCTGCAGTCTGGTGTTGACCTCGAGGAAGTAGAACGAGCTGTCGGGGGACATCACGAACTCGACGGTGCCGGCGCCCTCGTAGGACAGGGCCTCACCGGCTGCGACCGCTGCGCGGCCGAGTTCGTCGCGCAGCGCCTCGTCTACCGCGGTGGACGGGGCTTCCTCGATGATCTTCTGGTAGCGGCGCTGGATCGAGCATTCCCGTTCCCCGAGGTGGACCACAGTGCCGTGGCGGTCACCGAAGATCTGCACCTCGATGTGGCGCGGGGATTCGACGAACTTCTCCAGGAACACCGTTCCGTCGCCGAATGCGGACGCGGCCTCCCGGCGAGCGCTGGCCACCGCGTCGACGAGTTCGTCCTCGCCGCGCACGATCCGCATGCCGCGGCCGCCGCCACCAAAGGCCGCCTTGACCAGGATGGGAAATCCGATGTCGCCGGCGGCCTCGGTCAGCCGGCCGGGATCGGCGTCCTGCTCGGATTCGACAGTCACCCCCGGCAGCACCGGTACGCCCGCCGAGCGCATCAGTTCCTTGGCCGCGATCTTCGAGCCCATCGCGGTGATGGCAGCGGGGCTGGGGCCGACGAAGATGACTCCCGCCTCGCCGCAGGCCTCGGCGAATCCGGCGTTCTCGGAGAGGAATCCATAGCCCGGGTGGATCGCGTCGGCGCCGGTGCGCCTCGCGGCGGCCAGCACCAGATCCGCGCGCAGGTAGGTGTCGGCCGGTGTGGTGCCGGGCAGGTGGACGGCTTCGTCGGCCTGGGTGACGTAGGGGGCGTCGCGGTCGGCGTCGGAGTACAGCGCCACGGTGGCGATGTCCATGCTGCGGGCGGTGCGGATGACGCGTGCGGCGATCTCACCCCGGTTGGCGATGAGGAGTTTGTTGATGCGCTCGGTGTACATGGTCCTCACATCCTGAAGACGCCGAAGCCCCGGCGACCCTCGACAATGTTGGAATGTGCTGCTGAGAGAGCCATTCCGAGAACTGACCTGGTGTCGCGGGGGTCGATGACCCCGTCGTCGTAGATGCGGGCGGAGACGAAGAACGAGTGGGATTCGCGCTCGATCTGCGCTTCGATCTCGGCGGTGCGTACGGCGTCGGCTTCGTGGTCGAACTCGCGGCCGGCGGCCGCGGCGGAAGCTTTCCCGACGATCGACAGGACGCCGGCCAGTTGGGCGGCACCCATCACCGCCAGCTTGGCGTTGACCCAGCTGAACATGAACCGCGGGTCGTAGGCCCGTCCGGACATTCCGTAGTTGCCCGCCCCGAAGGATCCGCCCATGTTGACGGTGATGTGGGGGACCGTGCTGTTGGTGACGGCGTTGATCATCTTCGCGCCGTCCTTGATGATGCCGCCCTGCTCGTACTCGGTGCCGACCATGTAGCCGGTCACGTTCTGCAGGAAGATCAGTGGGGTGTCGGTCTGGTTGGCCAGCAGGATGAACTCGGTGGCCTTCTTGGACTCCTCGCTGAACAGCACCCCGCGGGTGTTGGCCAGGATGCCGACGGGGAACCCGTGGATCGAGGCCCAACCGGTGGCCAGGCTGGTGCCCCAACGCGGTTTGTACTCGAAGAAGCGGGATCCGTCGGCGATCCGTGCGATCACCTCCCGCGGGTCGAACGGGACCCGGGAGTCGCCCGAGGCGATCCCGAGCAGTTCCTCGCCGTCATAGAGCGGCTCGTCGGCGGGCTGGGTGGGGCCCGGGCCGAGTTTGTGCCAGTTCAGGTGGGCGACGATGTCCCTGCCGATGCGGATCGCGTCGACTTCGTCGACGGCGAAGTAGTCGCCGAGCCCGGAGACGCGGGTGTGCATGTCGGCACCGCCGAGCGATTCGTCGTCGGCGTCCTCGCCGGTGGCCATCTTGACCAGCGGCGGCCCACCCAGGAACACCTTGGCCTGCTTGTCGACCAGCACCGCGTAGTCGCACATACCCGGTACGTAGGCCCCGCCGGCGGTCGAGTTGCCGAAGACCAGCGAGATGCTCGGGATGCCCATCGCGGACAGCTCGGTCAGGTCGTGGAAGATCTTGCCCGCGTGGACGAACAACTCCGACTGGGTCGGCAGGTCGGCACCGCCCGACTCGACCAGGTACACGACGGGTAGCCGGTTGATGCGCGCGATCTCCAGTGCGCGAAGGTTCTTGCGCAGGGTGTAGGGGTTCATCGTGCCGCCGCGCACGGTCGGATCGTGGGCGATGATCATGCACTCGACGCCGGAGACGACGCCGACGCCGGTGACGATCGCTGCCCCGACGTTGAACTCGGTGCCCCAGGCAGCCAGGGCGGACAGCTCCATGAACGGTGCGTCACGGTCGATCAGCAGCTCGATGCGTTCTCGGGCCAGCAGCCGGCCCCGCTGATGGTGGCGGGTGACGTAGCGTTCACCCCCTCCGGCGGCGACCAGCGCGAGTTGCTCGTCGAGTGCGGCTACCGCCGCGGACTGGACTTCCAGGTTGGTACGGAACGTTTCGGAGGTGGTGTCCACCTCCGACGTCAGGACGGTCATCGGGGTCCTTCGCGGTGCATGTCGACAGCGCCGACGTAGATAGTGAATGCCCATACACTAAGAGACCGACGCGCCGTGACAAAGGGAACTCCGAGGAACACCTCCAACTGGTGATGCATCGGATACGAGCGGAGTAGGTCGACGCAGCGGGCGGCCATGGCGCGCGTCATCGAGAGCCCTCGGTGAGATCCGCGCGGGCCCGGAGATAGTCGGCGATCAGCTCGTCGATCAGCTCGTCGGTGTCGAGCACACCGTGTACCCCCGAGACGCTGTGGCCTGCACTCCAGGCGTCCCGGTTGGCCAGTAGCCGATCCTGCTCGAACCCGTCCGGCGACTCGGCCCGGGGCGGTACGGCATGGGCGTCGAGCCAGCTGGTGAGCAGGCTCGCGGGGATGCCGCCCACCCGGTCGGAGAGCTGCACGTCGTCGAGCGTCGCAGCCACCAGGGCCTGGCGGTAGTCGTCGCCGGCGCCGCTCTGGTGGGTGGCGATGAACCTTGTGCCGAGGTAGACCAGGTCGGCTCCGAGGGCCTGCGCGGCCAGGATCGACTGGCCGTCGCTGATCCCGCCGGCCAGCACGATCGGACCGTCGAAGCGCGCGCGGACCGCGCGGACGAACGCGAACGGGTTGGCCCAGCCGGTCTGGCCACCGGCGCCCGCGGTCAGCAACACCAGCCCGTCGGCGCCGGCGGTGACCGCCCGGTCGGCCTGCGTGAGGCTGGCCACGTCGGCGAACACCCGGGCGCCGATGTCGTGCAGCGGCCCGATGACTGGCTTCGGTGAGCCGACACTGGTGATCACCAGCTCGACCCGATGCCGTTCGAGTACCGCCAGATCGGCATCCCGCCGTCCGTTGCTGCGGTGCACCACGAGGTTGGGTGCGACCGGCGCCGCGATCCCGTCGAGCTCGGTGGCGAATCGGCGCATCCACGTCTCGAGTTCCGCTGGCGTGGCGGCATTGTGGGTCGGGAACGCGCCGATCACCCCGCGCCGGGCGGCCCCGATGACCAGCTCCGGGGTGGACACGGTGGTCATCGGTGCCGCGATGGCGGGCAGGCGGAGGCGGTCGGCCCACAACGGCGGCTGGAGCTGGTGACTGGGCATGCGTCTCTCACTTTCAGCAATTAGTGATTTAAGAATAACTAAATGTCAGAAGTCGACATCACCTGGTCGGCGGCGATTCCACCCGCCGGCACTCCTTTCCCCAGTAAGAGGCGGTTCCTGGCAGCCGATTGACAAAGTGACCCACGTCACCAATGATGAGGGCGTTAGTTAATCGTGAACCGCAACAGGTTCCGGTCGAGGGAGTGGACATCAACACCGGCCTGCTATTGGAGACCTTGGACCCCGCCGAACTCGCGACGCGGCTGGCTGCAGCCGGTGCTGACTACGGCCGGGTGGTGAAGGATTCTGCGCTACGGGCAAGTGGAGACCTCGGCCAGTTGCTGGACGCGCTGGCCCGGGTCCGCGACGTTGCCGATGAGGCGAACGGGGTCGACGTGCTCGAGCGTGCCGCCCGCGAGCTGTGCGCTACCGCGATCTACGACCGGGTGATGGTGTCGCAGATCGACGGGTCGACGTGGTTGCCGCACGGGTTGTATGCGCTCGGTGCCGGAGGTCGCGTGGTGAGTGATGTCGACGAGTCGGGCTCCGGTGTGGATGGCTGGGAGATTCCCCTGGCCTCGCCGTTGGTCGAAGCCGAGGTCGTCAGGCGGCGCCTTCCCGCGCTGGTTCGCGAGGCCGGCGACGAACCGCGCGTGTACCGTCCGTTGATCGAGCGCACCGGCTCCCCGGAGTACGTCGTCGCACCGGTCATCGCCGGATCACGAGTCATCGGGTTGTTCCACGCCGACATCGCCGACGGCGCGCGACCGCTGGCCGACCTCGACCGTGATCTGCTGCGGATGTACGCCGACGGGGTGGGGTTGGTGTGCGAACGCGCGGAGCTGATCGAGCGCTGCGCTCGTCAGCGTCGCGCGATCGCGCAGGCTTGCGAGGCCGCGTTACGCGACGTCGGCACCGTCGACATCGCGCTGGGCGCCGATCTGGAGGTGGACCGGTCGGCGACCGAAGTTCGCGACACCCCGGTCGCGGGCGCAGTCGACAGGCCGATCGGTGCCCGGCGCGACGGTGGCCGGCTGGACCGGCTCACGGCACGCGAACGCGAGGTATTGGCGATCCTGGCCAGCGGTGCGACCAACGCACAGCTGGCCGACCGCTTGACCGTGGCCGAGAGCACCGTCAAGTCGCACGTCAAGCACATCCTGCACAAGCTCGGCGCCGGGAACCGTGCCGCAGCGATCGCCTGCTACCTGCGAGAAACCCGAGACAGCGAACGGCGGACCCGATGAGCGTTTCGATGGTCAGCGACAGCGCGCGCAGCGCGACGCTCTCGCGCGCCGGTAGCGACTGGTGGTCGCCGGAGATCGTGTTGGTCGACCGACTGCGTGAGCTTCGGCAGCGGGTGGCCGCAACGGTCCGCGACGCTGTCACGCTGCCCGTCGTGGAGTGGGATGTGCCGTCGCAGTCGGCCGAGATCGTCTCGGTGCTCACTCACGCGTGCATCGACGAGATGCGTGTCGACTCCAGTGCTGACGTGCGCCGGGCGCAGGAGCTCTGCGATCTGATCCTGGACCTGCAGCACCTGGCCATGGACTGGTACCTGCATGGCACGGCGATGCGGGGCCAGCGCCTGGCCGATTGCGCGGCGGGGCTGAGCAGGCTCAGGGGTATCCCGGGATCGCATGCGTTGATCGACAACGCGTGCAACGAGCTGGTGCTGCGGTGCGGTTTCCATCGCGCGGTGTTGTCGAAGGTGGAGGGCCACGGGTGGAAGCCGCTGATGATGCACACCCGCTGGGATGAGCAGACACCATCCTGGTTCGCCGACTGGACCGGCCAGACGGTGCCGCTGGTTGCGGACACTCCGGAGGCCGAGATGTTGTCCAGGCGGCGGCCTTCGCTGGTGTACGACACCGCCAGCGCGCCGGTCTACCGACCTCTGATCGTGCAAGCCGGACAGTCCCGGTCGTATGTCGTGGCGCCACTCATGTTGGGCAAGGACGTGATCGGGTTCTTGCACACCGATCACCACCCGCAGGCCCGCCGTGTCGACGAGGCGGACCGGGATGTGTTGTGGGCCTTCGCTGATGGATTCGGGCATCTCTACGAGCGCGCCGTACTGCTGGAACGCCTGCAGGCGCAGCGTGACGATGTACGGGAGCTCTTCTTCGGTGCCATGGATCGGATCGACGAGCTCTGCGAGGCCGATATCGACGCCACGCGCCGGGTACAGGTCGACAACGAAGATGGGCAGGTGCGATGCGGCCGGCAGCCGATGGGCCTGACCGAACGCGAGGCGGACGTATTCGAGCTGATGGTGACCGGGGCGAGCAATCAGGAGATCGCGCAGCGCCTGGTGATCACCGAAGGCACGGTGAAGTCGCACGTCAAACACATCCTGCGCAAGTACGGCGCGGTCAACCGCGCCCAAGCCATCGCCTGGGCGCTCAACGGCAGCTGAGCGCGGTCATCGCTGCTCCGGCAGCGGTGACGTCGCCAGGAATTCGCCGTTGTGATAGATCAGCGGCGGCGGCGCACTGTCGCCGCACTGGATCCGGGTGACGGCACCGATCACCAGCGTCGAGTCGCCCGCCGGGATCAGTTGCTGCACGGTGACTCTCATCCATGTCGGAGTGCCGCGCAGGAGCGGCTCGCCACTGTCGAGCTCGGTCCATGACCCGCCGTCGGCGAATCTGAGTTCGGCGGATCGGGAGAATCGGCGCGCCAGGTCGATCTGGTGCTCGCCCAGGATGTGCACGACGGCTGATTCCGCCTTGCGGAGCGCCTCGATGCTCGAGGAAGTGTGAGTGATGTTGAAACAGACCAGCGGTGGGTCCAGTGACAACGAAGTCAGCGACGTGGCGGTGAACCCGACCGGTCCGGCCTCGCCGGCGAGCGTGATGATCGCCACGCCGGCGGGGTGGCGGCGCAGGGCGGCGCGGTAGGACTCGGCAGTCACCGTCATGCCGGCCACGATTCCCGGGGCGCCGTCAGCCCCATCGTGTCGAGCTCGGGCAGGACCCGGGCGCGGATCACCTCGGCGACGCCCGGCAGCAGCGGCCGCAGCACGGCGCCGTCGCAGAGGCCCAGGGCGTGGATGTCGGCGATCAATCCGGCGAGGCCGGTGGGGGTACCGATGTAGGTGAGAGTTCCGGCTGCGGCCGACACCCCCGCGTCGGCGACCTGTCGTCGTGCGCCCGCCGCGGTGTCGTCGACGACGACGTCGATGTCGACGAGCACGGTCCGGCCCGGGTGCTCGGTGCGCGCCGCATTCGCGCGCTGTGCGACGAGCCGCAGGTCTTCGCCGCGCACCCGGACGAATTCGCCCGCTGCGTCGACCGCCACCCCGACGCTGTCGGCCACGATCACCCGGACCGGATCGGGTACAGCGACGTCGTAGTGCATCGCTACTCCTGAAGGTCGTTGCTGCAGCGGTGGAGCGGACAGGCGGACGGCCGGCACTGCGGATGCCACTGCGGAGGTCATGTCGCCGCGGGATCGATCACAATGGCGAAGGCCTTGTTCTCGATCCCCCCGGAGCGGTCGAGCGAGATGAACTTCTCCTCGACATATTCGTCGATCGCGTGCGGGCCCCCCTCCCGGCCCAGTCCGCTCTCCTTGAATCCGCCGAACGGGTAGGCCGGGTGGATCACGTGCCAGTTGTTCACCCACACCATGCCGGAGTCGAGTTCCCGTGCAACAGCCAGCGCACGTTCCTCGGTGCCCCAGACACCAGCCGAGAGGCCGTAGTTCGTGTCGTTGGCGATCCGGATCGCGTCGGCGTCGGACTCGTAGGTCAGCACGACCAGGACCGGGCCGAAGACCTCCTCGCGGGCGATCCGCATGTCGTTGGTGACATCGACGAAGATCGTCGGCTCGATCCAGTAACCCTTGTCGAAACCTGGGCCGGTGGGTGTCCCGCCGCCCAGCGCCACGGTGGCCCCTTCTTGCATGGCGATACGGAAATACTCCAGGATGCGGTCCCGTTGATGCGCGGAGATGATCGGGCCCACATGAGTTGTCGGTGCCAGCGGGTCACCCAGCTGCAACGTCGCCCCGCGGGCCACCAGCTTCGTGACGATCGCGTCCCGCTGCGCCGCGGGGATGAGTAGACGGGTTCCGGCCTCGCACGCCTCACCGTTGTTGGCCATGCAGGCGAACAATGCCCCGTCCACGGCCATGTCGAGGTCGGCATCGTCGAGGATGATGTTGGCGCCCTTTCCGCCCAGTTCGAGGGTGACGCCCCGGACAGTGTCCGCTGACTGGCGCAGGATGCTCTTACCGACAGCCGTCGAACCGGTGAAGGCGACTTTGCGCACACCGGGATGGCCGGACAGATGGGCCCCGACCGGCTCACCGTCACCGGTCACGACGTTGAGGACACCGGGTGGCAGGCCTGCCGCGTCGAACTCGCGAGCCAGTTCCAGCGGCAGCAGCGGGGCGTGCTCGTCAGGCTTGAGCACCACCGAGTTCCCGGCAGCCAGCGCCGGGCCGATCTTCCAGACGGTGGTCAGCAGCGGGATGTTCCAGGGCACGATGGCGGCGACGACCCCGATAGGCTGGCGCACGACAATGCCGGCAGCCGGTATCGGTTCGATCACGGGGCCTTCGCTCTCCCAGGGGTAGTCGCCGGCGATCGCTGCGACGTACTGCAGTTGGGCGGCCGACAGGCCGACGTGCAGGGCACCGGTGATGCGGACCGTGGCACCGTTCTCGCGGGACTGCAGTGCGGCGAGCTCGTCGATGCGTGCCGTCAACCGCTCGGCGACGGTGTTGATCAGCGCCGCTCGCTCCGCCGGCGGGGTGCGTCGCCAGGTTCCTTCGTCGAAGGCGCCCTGAGCCGCGGACACTGCTGCGTCGACGTGGCTGATGCCCCCCTTCGCGACGGTCGCCACCAACTCCTCGGTCGCGGGGCTGCAGATCTCGTAGTTCTCCTCGGTATCGACCCACTTGCCGTCGATGTAGAGCGAGTAGTGACTGGTCATTGCATGGTCTCCTCGGTCATCCAACCTGTCGGGTCTGGTTCTGCCAGTACGGTTTACGGAGGGCTTTCTTGTCGACCTTGCCGGCTGGGTTCAACGGCAGTGCTTCGGTGAACAGGATCTGCTTCGGTGCGGGAACGCTGCCGAGCGCCGACTTGACGTGGGCGATGAGCTCCGCTTCGAGGCGGCTGTCGGTGAGCTCCCCGGGCCGGGTGACCACCACGGCGAGGACTGCCTCGCCCCACTTCTCGTGCGGTATCCCGATCACCGCCGCCTGAGCCACGGTGGCGTGGGTGCAGAGCACGTCTTCGACCTGGCGAGGAAAGACGTTGAAGCCGCCGCTGACGACCATGTCCTTCTTGCGGTCCACCAGATAGAGGTAGCCGTCCTCATCGATGCGACCGATGTCCCCGGTGTGCACCCAGCCGTCGCGCACGGTCTCGGCGTTGCGTTGCGGATCGAGGTAGCTGCGCATCTGGCCGAGCTGGCGCGAGCAGATCTCGCCGACCTCGCCGATTGGCACCGGGTTGTCGTGGTCATCCTGGATGCTGACCTGGGCGGCGAACATCGGACGTCCGGCCGATGCGAGTCGGGATACCCACTCTTGATCGGATTCTGCTGGTTCCGAGAGGTGTTCGTGCTTCCGTAGGCAGGAGATGTAGCCCTGCTCAGTGCCTGCATAGGTCTGGATGAAGATCGGGCCGAAGGAGTCGAGCGCCTGGCGGAGCCGTTCGGGCGCCATCGGCGCGCCGGCATAGATGGCCGTCTGGAGGCTGGAGATGTCGAACTCGTCGCGGTTCGGGTGATCCAGCAACAGATAGATGATGGTGGGCACGACCGCGGTGGCGGTGACCCGGTGCCGTTCGATGTTGCTCAGCAGGGACTCCACCTCCAGACCCGGCAGCATGACGTTGGTACCGCCGCGGATGAACGTGGGGATCGCGAAGATCTGCGTGAAGTGGGTCAATGGCGCGCCGTGGGCGAACACCTCACCGAACCGGATGTCGCCGATCTCGAGCCCAGCCGAGATCGCGTAGTAGCTCCAGGTGAAGTGGGAGTTGACAACGCCCTTGGGCTCCCCGGTACTTCCCGAGGTGAACAACACGTACGCCTCGTCGTGTTCGTCGATGGCCACCGCCGGCCGGGAGTCGGATGCGGCGGTGACCACCGAGGCGAATTCGAGCGCATCGAGGGAAGGCTGGGCCGTCTCGCCCACCCGGATGAGCGTCTGGAGCTTGGGCAGCTCGTCGCGGATCGAGGCGACCGCATCCTCGAACTTCGCGTGGTAGACCAGCACAGTGGCGTCGGTCTGTGCCAGATTGGAGCGGAACCCGTCGGCGGCGGCGCGCGTCGGCATCTGCACCAACACCGCGCCCGCCGCCCACACTGCCTGCTGGACCGGGATGAACTCCAGACAATTGGGCATCAGCAGGCCGATCCGATCGCCCTTCTGCACGCCGAGACCGACCAGGGCGTTGGCGATCCGATTGCGCCACAGCAACATCTCGCGGTAGGTGATGCTGCGGTCGTCTTCGATGATCGCTACCCGATCGGCGTAGTAGGTGCACGCGCGATCGAGTACGTCGGGCAACACGCCCCAGGTTCCGGTGTGCGACGAGGTCACGGTCGACGAGCTCCTTACTGTGTCAGCGAGGCGGGGTCGAACCCTTCGACCCAGTACTCCGGCGTGATGACGGGCAGACCCAGTTCCTGGAGCACCGGGGTGTCGTTCCAGTAGGTGGTCTCTCGCACGATCCGGCCGTCGCCATCGAGCTGGTGCCAGGTGATCCCACGTGTGCTCAGGGTCTTACCCGCGGTCGGCACCCCGCGGAACGTGGTGAGACTCTCGCCGGTCCAATCCCAGAGGATGACCACGGCCGGATCGCCGTTGACGCCTGCCAGCTGGAACGCCTCGGTGGCGGTGAAGGAGTGGATGCCCACCCCGTTGCCGGTGTCCTTGTTGGCATACGGCGCCAACTTGGGCTCGAGTTCAGCCTTGGTGATCGCCGTGTCGATCATGTGGTCAGAATCGGCGTGGTCGTCGTAGACCATGTCGTCGGCGTAGAGATCCACCGCGGCAGCGGTGTCGGAGGTGAGGGTGTTGGCCCACCGGGCAGCGTGCTCGGCGGCCAGGGAGGTGTCCAGGCTCATTGTTGTTCCTCTCAGACCAGGGCCGGCATCTTGGCCACAGCCGTCGGATCGACGGGTAGGCCCAGATCGTGAACAGCGGTGGTGACGTCCCAGAAGCTCGCTTCACGCTTGATGCGACCGTCGGCGTCGTAGATGTGGAAGGTGATCCCGCGCGCACCGGGCACCTTTCCGTTGGTCGGCACGCCGACGAACGCGCCGGCGGTGGGGGCCTGCCACGTCCAGCGGTAGACCGCGGCCTGCTCGTCACCGATGACCTCGTCGATGCGGAAGTTGTTGATGCCGATCCCGTTCTCGGTGTCCTTGTTCGCGTAGGGTGCGAACACTCGCAGCAGTTCCTCCCGGGATGTGATCTTCTGGGCGAGGATCGGATCCTCGAACAAGAATTCGTCGGCGTACAGGGCGACGACAGCCTCAGGGCTTTCCCGGAACGCCTTCAACCATTTGACGGCGAAAAAGTGGCTCATATCGATTCTCCTCGCTGGTGGTGCACGACGGGTCCAACGCTATGGATGCGCCGAGCGCGCGACGACTATCGAGAGGGGGAAACGGAGCGCTCCATGGGGGGATACCGCGTGACGTATGTCTCTTGCAGGGCGCCTCGACCAGCGAGGTTTCCCCCGAAGCTGGATCCAGTTACCCCTTGAGAGGGGTGTGGCCACCCTTGTTGCTCGGCAGCATCAGTGCGAATCGCACACCACCGTTAGGGAGTGACAATGCTGGAACAGGATTTGACGGACGAAGACTTCGCACCGTACTTCGCCAAGGCGCAGGAGGTCTCGCAGTTCTTCCGGGAGATCGGGCCCGAGTACGACAAGTCGAACACCTTCG
Organism: Mycolicibacterium poriferae; assembly: GCF_010728325.1. The sequence goes on along the minus strand of NZ_AP022570.1, from coordinate 4,343,335 downwards.
CCTACCCGTCGATCGAGGTCTTCAAGAAATCAGGTCTGGGTGCGCTGCCGGTGCCCAAGGCCTTCGGCGGCCCGGGCGGCAACATCCTGCAGGTCTCCAAGGTGGTCTCGGAGATGTCCAAAGGCGACTCGGCGATCACCCTCGCCTACAACATGCACTACATCATGGTCGGCATCGCCGGAAACCTGATGAGTGAGGAACAGAACAAGTACTGGCTCGGCAGGGTCGCCGACGGCGAGCTGATGTTCGGCCCGTTCTCCGAGCAGCGCGCCGGGTTCTCCGGCCTCGCCGACATGCAGGCCGTTCCGCAGCAGGGCGGCGGCTGGCGGCTGTACGGCAAGAAGACCTGGGGAACGCTGTGTGAAGCCGCCGACATCATCACTACGAATGCGACCGAAACCGATGCCGACGGCAACCTGCCCGACACGTTCGACGGACGAGTCGCCGCGGAGAAGCTGTTCATCGCCGACTTCGATGTCGACGAGAACGGGGTCGGCGACGGGATCCGGATCGAGAAGACGTGGAATGCGCTGGGCATGCACGCAACCGGGACTCAGACCATCGTTTTCGACGGGTTCTTCATTCCCGAGGATGGCTTCGTATCACACTGGCGGTCAGGGGCGTTCGGGACGCTCGAGTGGGCCTCGCTGATGTTCGCGAGCATCTACCTCGGCATGCAGCAGCGCATCCTGGAGGAGTCGGTCAAAGCGTTGTCGAAGAAGCACCTCGGCGCCACCTTCGGTGCGATCGTCGCCGCCGACACCGAGGTCAAGAGCGTCGGCCACGTCATCGACGGCATCGGTGACATGGCCTCACGCGTGGAGTGCTCGCGGCGGGTGCTCTACCAGACCTGCCAGGACCTTCTCGACGGCAAGGACAAGCTCTGGGCGCCGGAACTGCGCTTCCCGTACCTCGGCCTGGCGAAGACCTTCATCGCCGACAACGTCATGCACATGTCGCGCCACGCCATGAGCATGATCGGCGGATCGTCGTTCCGGCACGGCACGATCTTCGAGCGTCTCTACCGCGATTCGGCGGCGTCGATGTTCCAGCCGCTCAACGCGGATCAGACGCGGACCTACATCGGGCAGTTCCTGCTGGAGTCCGCGGCCGCAGAGTCCGCTTCATAACTCGAGCCGGCCTTGCGCAGGCCTAGCGCACCGCGCGTACCCCCTCGATGATGGCCGCCCGCGCCAGATCATCGAGGGGGTACGGCGTGTACAGGGTGAATCGGTCCACCAGGCCGGCGAAGCGCTCGACGATTCGTCTCCCTACGGCATCGGGAGCCCCGGAGACCGCGAACGTGTCCAGGACGTCGTCGTCGATCAGACCGGTCATCGTCGCCCAGTCACCACGCCGCGAAAGACGGTGGAACTCGGTGTGCAGGTCGCCCCAGCCGTGCAGGTCGAGCACCGCGCGGTAGGCCGGAGTGGCTCCGTAGAACGCGATCTGGCGGCGCACCTGATCGACGGCGCGCGCGTAGCGCTCCTCGGTGTCGCCGGTGATGACCAGTCCGGGATAGACGGTACTGAATGAATCTCGTGCCCAGCGGCGTTCGGACAGACCGGCCTCGACGATGGGCACCGTGACCTCACTGAGGTAGCGCCTGGTCGTGAATCCGTGAATCAGCAGCCCATCGGCCATCTTCGCCGCCACCGCGGTCATCTTCGGGCCTACAGCGGCCACCATCACGCGGGGCCGACCGTACGGGTTCGGTTCTGGACAGAACATGGGCGTCATCAGTGTGTGGTGGTAGTGCTCGCCGCGGAAGTCGAGCTTCTCGCCGGTCTCCCAGCTGTGCCAGATTGCGTGCAGGGCGCGGATGTATTCGGCCATCCGCTCGGCGGGCGCCGACCATGGCATGCCGAAGCGGCGTTCGATGTGGGCCCGGATCTGCGAACCCAATCCGAGGACGAATCGGCCGTTGCTGAACGTGTTGAGGTCGTAGGACACTGCGGCCGTCGTCATCGGGCTGCGTGCGAAAGCCACCGCGACGGCGGTACCGATCTGCAGCGTGCTGGACCTGTCGGCGGCGAGGAGCAACGGCAGGAATGGATCGCGGCTCACCTCCGTCGACCACACGCCGTCAAAGCCCAGTTTCTCTGCCGTCCTTAACTGGTCGGCGAGAACACCGAGCTCGCCACCGCCGGTGCCGTCGATCGAGCCGCCGATGTTCGTATCGATCTTCATCCGGCCAGCCTGACAGCACGCCGCCGCCGGACCAACGCCGATCACGCTTCTGGGGGAGCGAAATCCTCCCAGTGAGGCGTCGCCAGTGCCGAGAGTTGCCGGCGCCGTGACTATCCCCCCAACGGGGCACCGGCCTACCCCCCACTGGGAATGTGGCAGCGGTATCGGCGTAGCTAGCCTGCAGTGACGCTCTGCGGCCCGAAGAGCGCTTGACACGAGGAGAACCCATGGGACGCATGCCCATCGACGTGATGCAGCATCCACTCGACCTGGTGTGGCAGAGCATCTTCACCTGGCTCAGCTGGGGGATCGTGGCGGTGATGCTGGTCGTCGCGGTCCAGATGGGCCGTAAGCAGCGCACTCCGTTCTACGTGATCGCGATTCTGGCCGCCGGCGTCGGTGCGTATGCGGAACCGCTCTACGACGTGGCGTTCGACCTGTGGTTCTACGATGCACAGGCCGGGGGAGCGCCGGGGGCGGGATACATGCATTTCTCGGCCTTCGGTGTGGTGCAGCCGATCTGGACACACAGCGGGTACGTCATCCTCTACGCCACCGCCTGCCTGTACGCCGGCCGGCGGATTTATGAGGGCCGGCTGGGGCGGCGCGGACTGTTCACCGTCTGGGGAATCGAAATCGCTGCGTCCTGCCTGTTCGAGATCATCGGGACCGGCACCGGCGTCTACACCTACTACGGTCCCTTCGTGGCGCGGATCTGGAACTATCCGCTGGTGATCGGAGTGCTCGAAGGCACCCAGGTGGTCCTCTTCACCGTGGTGGCGGTGCTGATATGGCGACAGGTGTCGAGCGCCTGGGGGTTGCTGAGCCTGTTCGTCGTATTCCCGATGACCTTCTTTGCGGCCAACTTCGGCGTCGGTGCCCCCGTGATCATCGCGATGCATCTCGACGGCGGCCATGCGACGGTACCGGTGATCTGGATAGCGACGCTGGCGACGATCGGGCTGTGCGCCGTCGTCGTCAATGGCCTCAGCCGGTTCCTACCACAGACACCAGTGGGGCCCCTGCCCGTCGATCTGCCCGATCGAGCGCCGGCCGGCACTAGCCTCTGACACGTTCACCTCGAGTGCCGGACCGCAGGCCCAGAATCGCACGTGCGCTCTCTGCCAGCAGAATTCTGAGCCGGTCGCTGGCCAGCCCGGTGTTGTGGAACAGCGGCGACTGGATCGCGCCGATCACCGCGTGCACGACACTCCGGGCCTCCGCATCCGTGAGTTCGGGGCGCAGTTCCTGCACCAGATGCACCCATTCCTCCAGGTACAAGCGTTGCTTGCGGCGCAACCGGCGCCGGTCGTCCTCGGGCAGGTTGTTGATCTCGTTGTAGTAGACCTGCGCCAACTCTCGTTCACCGACGACGAACTCGACCTGGCCAGCAATAAGCCGTTCCAGCGCTGATCCGAGGTCGCTGACCGTGTCGATAATGTGCTCCTCGTCGCGAAGTAAATCGTCGATCACCCGATCGAACATAGCCACGAGTACTGCGGACTTGCTGTCGAAATGGCGATAGATGCCGGACCCGGTGATACCGGCCGCAGCACCGATCTCAGCGATCGACACCGAGTGGAAGCCCTTTTGGGCCACAAGGTCGGCTGCGGCCGCGAGGATCCTGCTCTTGCGTTCCGGATCCCGAGTGCGCGCCGGTGCGCCCGATCCAGCCGGTGATGCGGCGATGGCGTGCCTCCAGTGATCGCTTGTTCCTACTAGGGGCCACTATGACGTGGCACTTCGATATTGCATTAGTGAACATGTGATTGCTAGTGCGAAGACGGGGCGCCGGGCAGATCTCCGGACTTGCGGGCAGGGCAGCAGGCCCGGTGGCCCCGCGCCGACGGAGGTTCGGCCCTCACACCGACCGTCGGTGCGCGCGGTGTCGCCGTCGCTGCGGATACCGCGTTCGAACTCGCGCCCACTGCGGCAGATAGCAGGACGCTCGACCACAATGATCTGAGCTCTGGATCCCGCGGCATTGCAGCGGACGACACGGAATCGACCACCACCATCGATCATCGGAATCATCTCGTGTACACGGATTTCATAGTCCGAAGCTGGAGGTGGTGAGCCCGTTGAAACCCTCCTGCGAATGCGAACTGCTCGCCCCTTTGGAGTAGCGCATCACGGTGATTCCAGCCATCTTCCCCCAAAAGGGGGGGTGATATCCCTCTCAGTGAAGCAGCAGTGGCGGTCGCGCCGTTGTTATGTTTCCGCGGTGCGATGGGACGACGGAGACCAGGTGGCAGCACAAGCTAGTGGCCGACCCGTCGCCGCGCGCTGTGACGATCTCGTGCTATGGAGGGGTTGCTGACCATGGCAACCACGCTGGCCGCCAAACCGTTCGGTGCACTGGGCGGATTCTTCGCGATGGCGATCGACACGCTGATCGCCATCTTCAAGCCTCCTTTCGCGTGGCGCGAGTATGTCCTGCAGACCTGGTTCGTCGCGCGGGTGTCGGTATTGCCCGCGCTCATGCTGACGCTGCCCTACTCGGTGCTGCTGGTGTTCACGTTCAACATCCTGCTGACGGAATTCGGCGCCGCCGACTTCGCCGGTACCGGCGCGGCGATCGGTACCGTCAACCAGATCGGTCCGATCGTGACGGTTCTCGTGGTGTCGGGAGCCGGCGCCACAGCCATGTGCGCCGATTTGGGGGCACGAACCATCCGCGAAGAACTCGACGCGATGAAAGTGATGGGAATCAACCCCATCCAGGCGCTCGTGGTGCCCCGGGTGCTGGCCGCGACAACCGTCGCGCTGGCCCTATCGTCGACGGTCATCATCGCGGGACTGGCCGGCGCCTTCCTGTTCTGCGTTTTCATCCAGCACGTGTCGGCAGGCGCGTTCATCGCCGGGATGACGCTGTTGACCGGCGCGGCCGACGTGTTCGTGGCGCTCATCAAGGCCACACTGTTCGGCCTGGCGGCCGGATTGATCGCGTGCTACAAGGGGATCTCGGTCGGGGGAGGTCCGGCAGGCGTGGGTAACGCGGTCAACGAGACGGTGGTGTTCACGTTCATGGTGCTGTTCGCGATCAATGTCATCGTCACAGCCGTCGGCATCCAATACACGGTGCAGTGACGTGGCTGCGATGACTGCCGCGGCGCCCAGTAGACCCCGGGCCCGGCTGCGAAGATCAGCCGACGGCGCTGTTGCGAGTTGGAACCAGTTGGGCGATCAGGCCCGGTTCTTCGTCATGACCCTGACATCGATCCCCGATGCCGTCCGTCGCTACCCGGGCGAGCTTCTCCGGCTGATCGCCCAAATGGGCTTGGGTACTGGTGCGTTGGCAGTTGTCGGCGGAACGGTTGCCATCGTCGGGTTCCTCACCATCACGACCGGTGCGCTGGTGGCCGTGCAGGGATACAACCAGTTCGCCTCCGTCGGCGTCGAGGCCCTCACCGGCTTCGCCTCTGCATTCTTCAACGTCCGCCTGATCGTTCCCGGCACCACAGCGGTGGCGCTGTCGGCGACGATCGGCGCGGGCGCGACCGCACAGCTGGGAGCGATGCGGATCAATGAGGAAATCGACGCGCTCGAGGTCATCGGTATCCGCAGCGTGACGTTCCTGGCGGCCACCCGGGTACTCGCGGGCGTCATCGTCGTGGTCCCGCTGTACTGCATCGCAGTGATGATGGCCTTCCTGGCGGCCAGGACCGGCACCACCGTCCTCTACGGTCAGGGATCAGGTGTGTACGACCACTACTTCAACACGTTCCTCAACCCGACCGACCTGATCTGGTCCTTCCTGCAGACGGTGGCCATCACGGTGGTGATCATGCTCGTGCACACCTACTACGGCTATACCGCCCGGGGCGGGCCCGCCGGCGTCGGCGAGGCGGTCGGTCGTGCGGTGCGGACGTCGATGGTCGTCGCCGCGCTGGAGATCGTGATGATCTCCCTGGCCGTCTACGGACAGTCCGGCAACTTCAACCTGGCGGGTTGACGGTGGATTCCGGACCCGGCGAGAAGCGACTGCACAGTGCGTGGTGGGCACTGATCCTGGTCATCATTCTGGTGGCGTTCGTGGTCGCGACCGCGATTGCCTTCACCGGTACCTTCCGTTCCTATGTTCCCGTCACCCTGACCGCCGATCGGGGGGGTCTGGTCATGGAGACCGGTGCCCGGGTCAAGATGCGCGGGGTGCAGGTCGGCCGGGTCGGCGGCATCGAGGGCGGCAACGGTCCGGTGAAGCTGCTGCTGGAGATCGATCCCGATCAGATACCCCGTATCCCCGCCAACGTCGAAGCGCAGATCTCGGTGACCACGGCGTTCGGATCGAAGTTCGTCGACCTCCTGCCTCCGGCGCATCCGAGCGTCGCGAGACTGGCCGCCGGGGCGGTTCTGGTGTCACGCAACGTCAGTACCGAAGTCAATACTGTCTTCGAGAACATCGTCGACCTGCTCGAGATCGTGGATCCGACCAAGGTCAATGCTGTTCTCACCGCGATCGCCGAAGCGGTGCGGGGTCAGGGTATCCAGATGGGTGAGGCCATCACCGCCCTCGACGACGTGCTCACCGAACTCAACGCCCGCAGCGAGACGTTCCAGCAGGACTGGCGCTCGTTCAAGAACTTCAACGACACGTACAACGCCGTGGCCGACGACATCGTGTCGATCCTCGACTCGGCGAGTACCACCGCCCGCACCGTAGTCACCCACAGCGCTGAGCTGGATACCCTGCTGCTCAACGTGACCGGATTCGCAGAATCGGGCACGCAGCTGCTCGTCACCAGCAAGGACAGTCTCGTCGACGCAGTCAATACCTTCGCGCCGACCACCGCGCTGCTGCACAAGTACGACCCCGTCTACACGTGCTGGCTGCAGGGCGCGACGTGGTTCCTGGAGAACGGCGGCTACGACATCTGGGGTGGTGCGAACGGGAAGTCGATCCAGCTCGACGTTGCGCTGCTCGGCGGGAACGACCCCTACCAGTACCCGCAGAACCTGCCGGTCATCGCGGCCAAGGGAGGGCCCGGGGGTAGACCCGGATGCGGTTCGATGCCCGACCCGACCGAGAACTTCCCGGTTCGGCAACTGATCACCAATACCGGCTGGGGTACCGGCCTGGATGTCCGGCCGAACCCCGGAATCGGGCACCCGTGCTGGGCGAACTACTTCCCGGTGACCCGCGCGGTGCCGGAGTCGCCCAGCGTTCGCCAGTGCCTACCCGGGCCGGCCGTGGGCCCGATTCCCTATCCGGGCGCCCCGCCCTACGGTGCTCCGCTGTACGGACCGGGCGGCACGCCGTTGTGGCCGGGTGTGCCTCCAGCCGCCGTCGCGGCGCCGACTCCGGAAGGGGCCCCGGCGCGATGAGAGGAAATTTTGCGGCCGCGGCGTGGCGACTCGGCGCGTTCCTGGCAATCTGTGCGCTCGGAACATTCGTGCTCCTGGCCGTTTTCGCGCAATTCCGGTTCGGGGCCGGGGTCACCTACCGGGCGGCGTTCACCAATGTCTCCGGCCTCAGGGACGGTGACATGGTCCGGATCGCCGGTGTCGAGGTCGGGAAGGTGCAGGGTGTCCGGGTCGATGACGACGCCACGGTCATCGTGACGTTCGACACCGACGACACGGTGGTCCTCACCGAAGGCACCCGCGCGGCGATCCGTTACGACAACCTTTTCGGGGGAAGATATCTCGCGCTCGAAGAGGGCGCCGGAGGCATACATCGGCTGGCACCGGACAGCACCATCCCGCTGGACCGCACGCAGCCCGCGCTGGACCTCGATTCGCTGATCGGCGGTTTTCGGCCGCTGTTCCGGGCGCTGGATCCCGACCAGGTCAACGAGCTCAGCAACCAACTCATCCAAGCGCTGCAGGGGCAGGGCCCCACCATCGGTTCGTTCCTCGACCAGGCTGCGGCCGTCACCAACACACTGGCGGACCGTGACGTCCTCATCGGGGAAGTCATCGTGAACCTCGACATCGTGCTCGGGTCCATCGGAGACCAGAGCGACCGATTCGATACCGCCGTCACGTCGCTGTCCGAACTGGTCCACGGTCTTGCCGAGCGCCGCACCGACATCTCGAACGCGGTGGCGCACACCAACGCTGCGGCAGCCTCGCTCGCCGACCTACTCGCCGCGACCCGGCCACCGCTGCGCAAGGTCGTCCACGAAACCGACCGTGCCGCAGCCATCGCGGTCGCCGACCACGAATACCTCGACAATCTGCTGAACACGCTGCCCGACAAGTACCAGGCCCTGGGCCGCCAGGGCTTGTACGGCGACTTCTTCAGTTTCTACCTGTGCGAGATCGTCCTCAAACTCAACGGCAAGGGAGGCCAACCCGTGTACGTCAAGGTCGCCGGCCAGGACAGCGGGCGGTGCACCCCGCGATGAAGACGATCAGCGAACGCAATCCCGTCGTGGTCGGGGTGATCGGCGTGGCGGTCGTGGCGACCGCAGCCACGGTGGCCCTGCAATCCCAGAACCTGCCGTTCCTGAACCCGGGCCGGCAATATTCCGCCTACTTCGCCGACGCCGGTGGACTATTCACCGGCGCCGGCGTGGAGGTTTCGGGCTACCCCGTCGGCAAGGTGTCCGACATCGGCCTTGACGGCCCGCGGGTGCTGGTCACCTTCACCATCGCAGGAAACATCAACCTCGGCGCACAGACCGAGGCCATGATCCGGACCAAGAGTCTGCTGGGAACCAAGGTTCTCAACGTGACCCCGCGCGGTGGTGGACAGCTCGACGGTCCGATCCCTCTGGACCGGACCGTATCTCCCTACCAGTTGCCCGACGCACTGGGTGACCTCGCGAAGACGGTCAGCGGCATCGACACCGATCAGCTGTCGAACTCGCTGGCGATGCTGTCCCAGACGTTCGCTGACACCCCGCCGCCTCTGAAGTCAGCGGTTGAAGGCGTCGCCCGGTTCGCCCAGAGCGTCAATGCGCACGATGATCAGCTTCGCGCGTTGCTGCGCAACGCCGCGAAGGTCACGGGTGTGCTCGCCCAACGTACTGAGCAGGTCGTTGCGCTCGTCCACGACACCAACGCCCTACTCGACGCGCTGCAATCCCAAAGCGACGCCCTCGACCAAATCTGGGACAACATCTCGGCGATGTCGCGAGAGCTGAAGGGCTTCGTCGACGAGAACCGCGACGATCTCAAACCGGCGCTCGAGAAGCTCAACGGGGTCTTGACGATCATCGACAACCGCAGGGACCGGCTTCAGAAAGCCTTGAAGCTGCTCAACTCCTACGCGATGTCGCTCGGCGAGTCCGTATCCTCCGGCCCGTTCTTCAAGGCCTACATCGCCAACCTGCTTCCCGGACAGTTTGTCCAGCCCTTCATGGACGCCGCATTCAACGACCTCGGGCTCGACCCCAACGTACTGGCGCCCAATGAGCTGACCGATCCCCAGCTCGGACAGCCTGCGACGCCGGCGCTTCCAGTGCCCTACCCGCGCACCGGGCAGGGCGGAGACCCGGCTCTGACGCTGCCCGACGCCATCACCGGGAATCCCGGCGATCCGCGCTACCCCTACCGCGAACCGTTGCCCGCCCCGCCGCCGGGGGGTCCGCCGCCCGGGCCGCCCGCAGTCGCCCCACCCGGTATCGCGTCCACGCCCGCTCCGTCACCGGGCGCCGTGTTCCTGCCTGCACCCGGTGAGGCGCCACCGCTGGTGCCCATACCAGGAGGGCAGCCGTGAACCGACTGTGGCGTAACCGATCCGTGCTGGGTCTCGTGCTGGTCGCGATCCTGGTGGGTGGCCTGATCACCATGGTCCGGGTCCAGGACGCCGTCGACCGCATCGTGGTAACCGCGTACTTCGAGAACAGCAACGGCCTGTTCCCCGGCGACGACGTGCGGGTGCTCGGCGTGCCGGTGGGCAGGGTGCTGTCGATCGAACCGCAGCCCGACCGCGCCATGGTGAGGTTCGCCTACGACCGCGCGGTCCCGGTTCCCGCCGATGCGAACGCGGCGATCCTCTCGCCTCAGCTCGTGACCGGCAGGGCGATTCAACTGACCCCTGCCTACACGACCGGGCCGGTGATGGCCGACGGTGCGGTGATCCCGATGGACCGCACCGTGGTCCCGGTCGAATGGGACGACTTCCGCGATCAGCTCCAACGCCTGACCGACCTGCTCCAACCCACCGAACCGGGCGGCGTCAGCACCCTGGGCGGATTCATCGACACCGCGGCAGACAACCTTCGCGGCCAGGGTGGCGCAATCCGCGACACCGTGATCAAACTGTCCCAGACCCTCTCGACGCTGGGCGATCACAGCGATGACATCTTCTCCACATTCACCAACCTGTCCACGGTCGTGACCGCGCTGCACGACAGCTCGGGGGCGCTTGAACGGCTCAACGGGAACCTCGCAGAGGTCAGTACGCTGCTGGCTGACAACCCCGACAAGGTGGCCATTGCCATCGAGGACCTCAACACCGCCGCGATCGCAGTGAAGGCCTTCGCCGAGGAAAACCGTGAGGTCGTCGGGACTACATCGGACCGGCTGACGTCGATCTCCGACACCCTGGTCGGCAGCCTCGACGACATCAAACAGACGCTTCATATCGCACCCACCACGATCGGCAACTTCGACAACATCTACGAGCCCGCAAACGGGGCCTTGACGGGAGCCCTGGCGGTGAACAACTTCTCCAATCCGATCGAGTTCCTCTGTGGCGCAGTGCAGGCAGCCTCACGACTCCACGGGGAGCAGTCGGCGAAGCTGTGCGCGCAGTACATGGCTCCGATCGTGAAGAACCGCCAGTACAACTTCCCGCCGCTCGGCTTCAATCTGGCAGTCGGAACCCAGGCCCGGCCCAACGAGGTCACCTACAGCGAACCGTGGATGCGACCGGACTTCGTGCCGCCCGCGGTTATGGTTCCTCCGCCCGTGCCCGCCGCCCCGGCGCCTCAGGGGCAGCTGGCCGCCGAAGCGCCCACCGCGCCGGGCCCGGCTGCGGCCGCGACTGACCCAGCCGCCGGCCTGCCCGGCTTGATGGTTCCCCACGGGAGCGGCTCGTGACCACCAACATCGCGCCCCGTGCAATTCTGACCGCAATCTTGCTCGTCACGACTCTCGCGATGACCGGCTGCGCCAGCTGGCGCGGCCTGAACTCGCTGCCGATGCCCGGCACACAAGGTAGGGGCCCCGGCTCATTCCACATCCAGGTGCAGATGCCCGACGTCAACAACCTCGAACCCAACTCGCGGGTACGGGTCGACGACATCTCGGTCGGGACCGTCACGCGGATTGAGCGCCAGGGCTGGCACGCGCTGCTCACAATCACCCTCGACGGAGACGTCGACCTTCCGGCCAACGCCACCGCCAAGCTGGGCCAGACCAGCCTGCTGGGTTCGCTGCACGTCGAGCTCGCACCGCCAACCACTGGGCCGCCGGAGGGCCGGCTGACCGAAGGCTCGATGATCCCGTTGTCGCACAGCGGGTCCTACCCGAGCACCGAGGAGACCCTGGCTGCCGTGTCGTCGGTCCTCAACGGTGGCGGGCTGGGGCAGATCCAGGACATCACCGAGTCATTCAGTACCGCGTTCCGCGGGCGGGAACAGGATCTGCGCAGTCTCGTCGGTCAGCTGGATGTCTTCACCGGCAACCTCGAGAACCAAACTCCGGACATCATCGCCGCGACCGAAAGCCTCAACGCGCTGGCCGCAAAATTTGCTGCCCGCAAACCCGTCCTTGACGCCGCGCTGGAAGCGATCCCTGATGCGCTGGCCGAGTTGAACCGTCAACGAGACGACCTCATCGAGGCTGCCGATCAGTTCGCGAAGTTCAGTGCGCTGACGGTGGACACGGTCAATCAGACCAAGGAGAACCTCATCGCGCAGCTGCAACAGATCGGGCCCGTGCTGGAAAGCCTGGCCAATGCCGGCCCCAGCCTCACCCGGTCGCTGAGCTACATCCTGACCTTCCCGTTTCCGAACGAGACCATCGAGAACTGGCAGCGTGGCGACTACGCCAACCTCACCGCGATCGTTGACCTGACGTTGAGCCGTCTGGACGCCGGATTGTTCACCGGCACCCGCTGGGAAGGCAACTTGACCGAACTGGAAATGCAGTGGGGAAGAACGATCGGGCAATTCCCGAGCCCATACACTCACGCTAATCCGCTGGTCATCCCATACCGGTGGGATCAGGGGCCGTAATGCATCTGCACCGCCGAATCAAAATCCAGCTGGCCCTGTTCGCGGTCATCGCCCTGTTCGCTATCACGGTGATGGTATTCAGCTTCATGAAGCTGCCTGGCCAATGGTTCGGGGTGGGGCGCTACACCGTCACTGTGCAATTGACCCAGGCCGCCGGTCTCTACAACACGGGCAACGTCACCTATCGCGGCACCGAGGTAGGACGGGTGCAGCGGGTCGTGCTCACCGACGACGGCGTCGACGCGATCCTGTCGATGAACTCCGGAATCGACATCCCGTCGAACCTGGAGGCACAGGTGCACAGCCAGTCGGCCATCGGCGAGCAGTACATTGCGCTGCTGCCCAGGGACGCGACGTCCAGGCCGCTGCGTGACGGTGATGTCATCACCGTGGCCAACACGTCGGTGCCGCCGGACATCAACGCCTTGCTTGCCGCGGCGAACACCGGTCTGCAGGCGGTGCCGCGGGACAACCTCGAGACGCTGATCAACGAGTCTTACACGGCAGTGGGGGGACTCGGTCCGGAACTGTCCCGCATCGTTCGCGGTTCGACAGAATTGTCCATCGCTGCGCGCGACAATCTGGATCCGCTGTTGGCGCTCGTCGACACCGCGCAGCCGGTCTTGGATTCCCAGACCAACACCGCCGCCGAGATCGAGAGGTGGGCAACGCGCATCGCAGCGGTCACCGACTCGCTGAAGGAACGTGACGATTTCGTTGCCGGGTTCCTCGTCCACGGTGGTCCTGCGGCCGCGGAGGCCGGGCAGTTGCTCGATCGGCTCCAGCCGACTCTTCCGGTCCTGATGGCGAATCTGGTGAGCCTGGGCGAGGTCGGCCTGACGTACCAGGACAACATCGAGCAACTGCTCGTGTTGGTGCCGCACGCGATCGGAATCACTCAGGCCGGCATTGTCGCCGACATGAACACCAAGGCCGCGTACCGAGGGCAGTACCTAAGCTTCAACCTGAACATCAACCTGCCCCCGCCGTGCACCACCGGCTTCCTGCCGGCGCAGCAACGGCGCGTTCCGACCGAAGTCGACTACCCCGATCGCGCGTCTGGCGACCTCTACTGCAGAACACCGCAGGATTCAGAGTTCAACGTGCGGGGCGTGCGGAATACGCCGTGCGCGTCGGCGCCCGGAAAGCGTTCCCCGACAGTGAAATTGTGTGAGAGCGAGGAGCAGTACGTCCCACTCAACGACGGCATGAACTGGAAGGGCGACCCGAATGCCACACTGTCCGGACAAGCGATTCCCGACACCGGACCGGCAGCCGCGCCGGCCACGCCGCCACCGCTGGCAGTCGCCGAGTACGACCCGGCGACCGGCAGCTACGTCGGACCGGACGGCAAACAGTACCGTCAGGGCGACCTCGCTCAGTCTCCGCCGGGAGGGCAGACCTGGCAGACCATGCTGCTCCCGCCGCAGTGACCGCTGGGGCGGACGGTGCCGCGGCGGTAGGTGGGCTCGGAGACGAACGGTCAACTCCTGAAATGAAACTCGGACTCCAGCTCGGCTACTGGGGCGCACAGCCACCCACTGACGACGCCGACCTCGTGGCCGCTGCCGAGGCCGCCGGGTTCGACGCGGTGTTCACCGCCGAGGCCTACGGGTCGGATGCGTTCACCCCTTTGGCATGGTGGGGCCGCCGAACCTCAGGGATCCGGCTCGGCACCTCCGTCGCTCAGATGTCTGCGCGCGCTCCGACTGCGACCGCAATGGCCGCCCTGACCCTCGATCATCTATCCGGGGGTCGGCTCATCCTCGGGCTCGGTGTGTCAGGTCCGCAGGTCGTCGAGGGCTGGTACGGGGCGACATTCCCCAAGCCGCTCGCACGCACCCGGGAGTACATCGACATCGTCAGGCAGGTGTGGGCGCGGGCCGATCCGGTGAGCAGCTCAGGGCCTCACTATCCGCTGCCACACCAGGGAATCGGAACTACGGGGCATGGCAGAGCGATGAAATCGATCGTCCACCCGCTGCGAACCGATATCCCCATCATGCTCGGCGCCGAGGGACCGAGGAACGTCGCCTTGGCCGCAGAGATCTGCGACGGTTGGCTGCCGATCTTCTTCACTCCGCGCCTCGCGCCGATGTACAAATCCTGGCTCGACGAAGGTTTTTCTCGCCCGGGGGCCCGGCGCGCTCGGAGCGACTTCGAGATTTGCGCGACGGCGAATGTCGTGGTCACAGAGGATCGGTCCGCGACACTCGCCTCGATGAAGCCGGCTTTGGCCCTCTACCTCGGAGGAATGGGTGCCGAAGACAACAACTTCCATGCCGAGGTGTACCGCCGGATGGGCCACACGGCCGTGGTCGAGACCGTAACTCGACTGTTTCGTGCGGGCCGCAAGGGCGAAGCGGCACAGGAGATTCCCGATGAACTCGTCGACGATGCCGCGATCGTCGGTGATCCCGGCCATATCCGCGATCAGATCGTCGCCTGGGAGAGGGCCGGAGTCACGATGATGGTGCTGCGGGGGCGAAGCGTGACGCAATTGCGTGAGCTTGCAGCTCTGGTCGCCTAACTCCGATTTCTCGTGTCCTGGTTCCCGCACCTGGGGCAAGTCAGGGGGGGTGCGCCCCCCGGCCCGTCAATCGGCGTCGATGCGCAACGCGCCCGACGGGCACATCCGCACCGCGTTGCGTGCCCGCTTCTCCTGGGCGGCGTCGACGTTTTCCGTGGCCAGCACCACGAGACCGTCCGGGTCCTGGTCGAACACGGCATCGGCCGTCATCACGCACACCCCGGCGGCCATGCAGACCTCGCGGTCTGCGATGACCCTCACCGGGTGAACGCTTCGAGGGTCAACGCTGAATTCATGAAGTCCCGGAAGTACAGCCACCGGCCCTCACGCAGCGTGATGATGTGGGCGAATTCCGACCCCCACTCATAGCCGGTTGCCAAGTGGCGGAACCGTTGCCGGCCCCAGGTGGCCAGCTCGTCCCCGTCGGCGATGAACTTCCACGCCTGCATCTCGGTGATGGCGATGCTCTCGCCGACCCGGGTGAAGAACCTCACCGCCTCCTCGATGCCCCGGTAGTCGCCTGCGTACGGGATCGCCGGAACGCCGTAGTAGGTGATGCGGACGTCGGGGTCCATCAGGTCCAGTGCGGTCTGCAGATCACCGGCCGGGACCGCGGCGTAGATGGCCTTGGTGGCCTCGATGTTGCGCGCCTCGCGCGTGGCGGTGGTCATGACAGCCGCAGCGGCAGACGGACGAAGGCGTGGGTCAGCAGGCTCGCGGTCTGCTTGGTGCCCGGATCGTCGGTCAGCTCGATCGTGGAATAGCGGTCGAGCACGGCGTTGATCATCGTCACCACCTCCAGCCGGGCCAGCGACGCGCCCAGACAGAAGTGCAGGCCGTGGCCCATCGAGAGCTGCTGGCGGATGTTGGGGCGGTCGATGTCGAGCACCTCGGGATCGGGAAACACTGCGGGATCACGGTTGGCCGCGCCGAAGAACAGCGCGACCCACTCGCCCTTGCGGATCAGCTTGCCGCCGATCTCGACGTCGCGGGTGGCGGTGCGGAACAGCCGCTGGGGCGGACCGTCGACGCGCATGCACTCCTCGACGAAGATGTTCACCAGTGAGCGGTCGGCCCGCAGCCGGGCGGTGACCTCCGGTTCGCGGGCCAGCGCGTGCAGCAGGTTGCCGATCAGGAACGTCGTGGTCTCGCTGCCGGCGACGACGAGCGTCATGCAGAACCGGACGATCTCCTCGGGGGAGAGCCGCTGACCGTCGACCTCGGCGCGCAGCAGTGCCGAGATGAGGTCCTTGGCGTCCTCGACGTCGTCGCTGGGTGGTTCCTCGGCCAGCCGCGCGGTGTGCTCGGCCAGCCGCGAGGTGAACGCCTCGACCATCTCGACGTTGCTCGCCATCCGCTCCTCGGGGGTCAGCGACGACGACAGCATGAACGCGTTGGCCCACTTGCGGAACCGGACGTGGTCTCCGTCCGGCAGCCCGAGTAGCCGCACCATCGCCCGCGTCGGGATCTCGGCGGCGAAGTCCATCACGTCGACCTCGCCCGTGCCCAGGTCGTCGAGCAGCGTCACCAATTGGCCTTGCAGCCAGCCCTCGAGTGTCTTGACCCGCCGTGGCGAGAACGCCTGGCTGACCAGCTTGCGTTCCACGTCGTGCTTGGGCGGGTCGGTGTTGACCAGCATCAGGCTCGGCGCCGAGGACGCCTCCTGCAGCGGGTCGCGCGACGAGAACGTCGTGGTGTCGCGGGTGGCTGCGAACACCTGGTCGTAGGAGAACAGGGCCCACGCGGTGACGGGCTCGTCGGCGCCGGGAACGGTTCCCGGCGGCCAGTCGCGATAGCCCGGTACCGGGGACACCTCGCGCAGCTGGTCGTAGAGCGGATACGGGTTGGACACCCCGTCGGGTGTGGTGAGCAAGCCGAGGGCCGGAACAGCGGTGGATGTCATGTCTCCAGCGTCGAGCAGCCGGTCCGGCAAATCGATCCCCCGTAGGGGAGCAGTCGTACTCCCGGATGAGGTGAATTGCGGTTGGATCCGACAATCCGCCCGCGAATCGCCGGTGACGGGAGGACAGTCGAGGTCGTGACAGTTGCGCGTGACGTATCCGAGACGCCCCCGGTCACCGCGCTTCGTGATGGTGACCATCCCGGGTGGGCGTCCCGCCCGGCCCGGGAGTCCGCCGCCGAGCGCCGCTACCGGGAGGCCTTCGACGGCTGCGACATCGACCCGACCGACGATCCCGTCGGGGTCGTCACCGAGGCGGTCGAGGCGAAGGCGACGGTGCTGCGCGCCGCGCTGGAAAGGACCGGGGACGTCGGCGCGTTGGCCGCGCTGGATGCGGTGCTGGATCTCACCGCGCTGGAGCGGGAGCTGATCGAGGACGGTGCGCGGCGGCGCACGTTCGCGCTGCTGCAGGTGCAGGAGGGGCTCAGCAAGCTGCGCTACGTCGACGACGTGGCCACCATCGTCGACCGCGCGCCGCGGGAAATGGTCGAATCCTGCGGGTTCGACCGGGCCGTGCTGTTCCGCGTGCACGACGGCACCATGGTGATGGAGTCCGCTTATTTCGGCGACGACAGAGAAGGCGCTGAGAAGATGGTGGCCTTCGCTCAGGCGGTCGCCCCGCCGCTGGATCACATGCTGCTCGAAACCCAGATGATCCGGCGGCACGCGCCGGCCTTGGTGACCGATGCCCGCAACGATCCCCGGGTGAACCGGCCCATCATCGACTTCTCGCTGACCCACTCCTATGTCGCGGCGCCGATCATGCCGACCGGCAAGGTGATCGGGTTCCTGCACGCCGATCGTCTCTACTCCGGACGCACGGTCGACGAAATCGACCGTGACACCGTGTGGGCGTTCGCCGAAGGGTTCGGATACGCCTACGAGCGGACGGTCCTGCTGGAACGGATGCGTCGCCAGCACGCCGAGGTGCGCAGGGCCCTGGCGTCGGCCGACGAGGCCGTCCGCGCCTTGCAGGACGCCGACCTCGATCTGCGCAAGATCGAACCGGTCGAACGCAGTCCAGCGGCCCAGTCACTGGCCGACATCCAAACCCGGGTGTTGTCGATGCTGACGCGCCGTGAGGTGGAGGTGCTGCGGTTGATGGCCGCGGGACGCACCAACCAGCAGATCGCCGACGAGCTGGTCATCTCCGCCGGCACCGTGAAGTCACACGTCAAGCGGGTGCTGCGAAAGCTGCGCGCCACCAACCGCGCTGAGGCCGCGTCGGCCTACGTCCGGTTGGCGATCGGCCAGCAGGGTTAGCGCGGGCTCATCCCCGCCGCTCGGTACGCCTCGTCCACGAGGGCCATGTTGGCCACCGCATCGGTCGGGCTCAACGGCAGCGGCGTCCCGTGTTGCACGTGGGCGGCGAAGGCCTCCAGTTGATAGGTGTAGGAGGCCCGAGTTCCGCAATGCTCGACCGTGCTGCCCTCCGAGGTCCGGACGGTGACGCGGTCGTCGTCGCGGGGGTTGATGAAGTTGTGCACCAGCGCGTCGCCCCGGCTTCCGGTCACCCGCAGCGTGAACGAAAACCGGTCGTCGACCATCGAGTTCGTCGACAGTCCGGTGGCTCCGGACGGGAACGCCACCTCGACGTCGAACCGCTCGTCCACGCCGGGACTGCGCTGCACCGCAGTGGCTCTGGTCACCGACGGGGCACCAAAGCGGCGCATGAGGTGCATGCCGTAACACCCCAGGTCCATCAACGCCCCGCCGGCCATCTCCAGCGACCACCGCGGGTCCTCGGCTGCCGGCTCGGGCACCCCCATGCTGACCTCCACCCGCTGGAGTTCCCCGAGTGTGCCCTCCTCGGCGAGTTCCAGGGGTCGCCGGGCGGCCGGGTGGAACAGGTAGTGGAAGCCTTCCATGACCGTCACCGCGGCTGCGGCGGCAGCGTCGGCGACGCGCTGCGCCTCAGCCTGGTTGCGCGCGAACGGCTTCTCGGTGAGCACCGGCTTTCCGGCCGCAATCGCGGCCAGGTTCCACGGCGCGTGCAGTGAATTGGCCAGCGGGTTGTAGATCATGTCGACCTCGGGGTCGCTCACCACCTCCTGATACGAGCCGAGCACCCGCTCGACACCGTAGTTGTCAGCGAAGGCTCTGGCGCGCAGCGGATCTCGTGCGGCGACCGCAACCAAGCGGTAGCCCAGCTCCCGGGCGGGTCCGACGATCGCCGATTCGGCGATGCGGGAGGCGCCGAGGATCCCGATCCCCACACCGTCACCGAGCCGAAGACGCCGCGCATTGCGGAGAGTGCCCGCCCCGCGGGGTGGTGTCCCCGGTCCCGGAGCCCACAGTCGCTCGGTGCGCTATCGCGGGTCACGACATGACCTCCTCGGTACGGACCGGTGTGCCCCTACGGAGCGACTCGGCGGCGGCTGCGGCGACTCCGGTCATGGCGACCGTCTTCGGCCACCGCCTGCCTGAATCAGGCCCCTGAACGATATCGACGAAGACCGTCGGCGTTGAACGCCTGGCTGAAGCGGCCCATGACGGAGTGGTGGCTCGACGCAGGGCGGAGCCGCTGCTCGTCGGCCGCTACTGATCGGTAACCAAAAATAAGAATCGGAGGCCTCCCGGCACGGGCTGGAAACGTGACGAAAACCACACTTCTGTCTCATTGTGCCGCGCTTCGGCGCGTTGAACAGTGCGTTCGGTTGGCAGACACCTGCGCGTCACCCCCGCGCCTGCTATAGGGCTGCCTAAGAAAGATGCAATAATCGGTACTGGCAGTGACACCAAATCTTTGCGCGAAGACCGCTGACGGCGCGTCGCATCGACTGCGACTCGGTGTGTCTTGGCCGACAGTCCAGGCTCGAGGGCCGGGAGAGCACGGAAGGTAGGCGAGTGGCAGACAACCACAACACAGCTGAGAACTCGACCGGCAACGGAGGCGGCGGTAGCGCTCGGGCGCCTCGGCAGAAGCTCGAGAAGGTCGTCATCCGCTTCGCGGGCGACTCCGGCGACGGCATGCAGCTCACCGGTGACCGGTTCACCTCCGAGGCCGCGCTGTTCGGCAACGACCTTGCCACCCAGCCCAACTATCCCGCCGAGATCCGTGCTCCCCAGGGCACGTTGCCCGGCGTCTCCTCGTTCCAGATCCAGATCGCCGACTACGACATCCTCACCGCCGGTGACCGGCCCGACGTCCTGGTCGCGATGAACCCTGCCGCGCTCAAGGCCAACGTCTCGGATCTGCCCCGCGGCGGTCTGATCATCGCCAACTCCGACGAATTCACCAAGCGCAACCTCGCCAAGGTCGGCTACGAGGCCAATCCCCTCGAGACCGACGAACTCTCCGACTATGTCGTGCAGGCGGTCGCCATGACGACGCTGACCCTCGGTGCGGTCGAATCGATCGGGGCGACGAAGAAAGACGGCCAGCGCGCCAAGAACATGTTCGCCCTCGGGCTGCTGTCGTGGATGTACGGCCGCGAACTCGAGCACAGCGAGTCGTTCATCCGCGAGAAGTTCTCCCGCAAGCCCGAGATCGCCGAGGCCAACGTGCTGGCGCTGAAGGCGGGCTGGAACTACGGCGAGACGACCGAGGCCTTCGGCACCACCTACGAGGTGGCCCCGGCGAAGCTCCAGACCGGCGAGTACCGCCAGATCTCCGGCAACACCGCCCTGGCCTACGGACTGGTCACCGCGGGCCTGTTGGGCGACGTACAGGTGATCCTGGGCACCTATCCGATCACCCCCGCCTCGGACATCCTGCACGAGCTGTCCAAGCACAAGAACTTCAACGTGATGACGTTCCAGGCCGAGGACGAGATCGCCGGCATCGGTGCGGCGATCGGCGCGTCCTACGGCGGCGCACTCGGCATCACCAGCACCTCGGGTCCGGGCGTCTCGCTGAAGTCGGAGGCGATCGGGCTGGCCGTGATGACCGAACTTCCGCTGATCGTCATCGACGTACAGCGCGGCGGCCCGTCCACGGGTCTGCCGACCAAGACCGAACAGGCCGATCTGCTGCAGGCCATGTTCGGCCGCAACGGTGAATCCCCGGTCGCGGTGCTGGCCCCGAAATCGCCGTCGGACTGCTTCGAGACCGCCATCGAGGCCGCCCGCATCGCGATCACCTATCACACACCGGTGATGATCCTGTCGGACGGAGCGATCGCCAACGGTTCGGAGCCATGGCGCATCCCCGATGTCAGCAGTTTCGCGCCGATCGAGCACACCTTCGCCAAGGAGGGCGAGCCGTTCCAGCCGTACGCCCGCGACCCCGAGACGCTGGCCCGGCAGTTCGCCATCCCCGGCACGCCCGGTCTGGAGCACCGCATCGGCGGGCTCGAATCGGCCAACGGCTCGGGCAACATCTCCTACGAGCCGAAGAACCACGATCTGATGGTCCGCCTGCGGCACGCCAAGGTCGCCGGTATCGAGGTCCCCGACCTCGAGGTCGACGACCCCAGTGGCGACGCTGAGTTGCTGCTGCTCGGCTGGGGTAGCAGCTACGGCCCCATCGGTGAGGCGTGTCGCCGCGCCCGGCGCAAGGGCATCAAGGTGGCGCACGCCCAGCTGCGCAACCTGAACCCGTTCCCGGCGAACCTCGGAGAGGTGCTCGGACGCTACTCGCACGTGGTGGTCCCCGAGATGAACCTGGGCCAACTGGCACTGTTGTTGCGCGGCAAGTACCTGATCGACATCCAGTCGGTGACCAAGGTCGAGGGCATGGCGTTCCTGGCCGACGAAGTAGAAGGCATCATCGACTCAGCTCTGGATGGGACGCTGGGCGACAAGGAACTCGAGAAGACCAAGTTCGCGCGGTTGGCGGCGGCTACCGTTGACGGCGCAGTGGGAGCGAACTCATGACGACAGCGAGAAGCGAAGCGGATCGCGGATCGGCACAGCTCGTAGGTAGCGATCTGGGGTTGACCCCCGGTGGGCTGACCAAGACCGGGCTGGTCCCGACCACCGACCAGCCGCAGAAGGCCAAGGACTTCACCAGCGACCAGGAGGTGCGCTGGTGCCCAGGCTGCGGTGACTACGTCATCCTCAACACCATCCGCAACTTCCTGCCCGAGCTGGGCTTGCGCCGCGAGAACATCGCGTTCGTCAGCGGTATCGGCTGCTCGAGCCGGTTCCCGTACTACCTGGAGACCTACGGATTCCACTCGATCCACGGCCGGGCCCCGACGATCGCCACCGGCCTGGCGCTGGCCCGCGAGGACCTGTCGGTGTGGGTGGTCACCGGTGACGGCGATGCGCTGTCGATCGGCGGCAACCACCTCATCCACGCCCTGCGGCGCAACATCAACATCACGATCCTGTTGTTCAACAACCGGATCTACGGGCTGACCAAGGGCCAGTACTCGCCGACGTCCGAGGTCGGCAAGATCACCAAGTCCACGCCGATGGGGTCCCTGGACTACCCCTTCAACCCGGTATCGCTGGCGTTGGGCGCGGAGGCCACCTTCGTCGGCCGCGCGCTGGACTCCGACCGCAAAGGGTTGTCCGAGGTGCTGCGGGCCGCAGCCGCCCACCGCGGGGCCGCGCTGGTCGAGATCATGCAGGACTGCCCGATCTTCAACGACGGCTCGTTCGATGCCCTGCGCAAGGAGGGGGCCGAGGAGCGGTTGATCAACCTCAGCCACGGCGAACCGATCACGTTCGGTGCCGACGGCGAGTACTGCGTCGTCAAGTCGGGCTACGGGCTGGAGGTTGCCAAGACCGCCGACGTGTCCGCCGGCGACATCGTCACCCACGATGCGCACCTGCAGGATCCGGCCTATGCGTTCGCACTGTCCCGGCTCTCGGAGCAGAACCTCGACCACATGGTCATGGGCATCTTCCGCCAGGTCAGCATGCCCACCTACGACGACGCCGCGCGCCAGCAGCTCGTCACTGCGCGGGAGTCGCGAGCCCACGACATGGAAGCGTTGCAGACGTTGTTGCGCGGCAAGGACACCTGGACCGTCGACTGACCCGGCCGGGGAACTCGGGTGCGCTAACGTCAGCTGCTGTGACGAACTCGTTGCCCTTGGCCGCGGTCGTGCTGGCCGGAGGGGAGTCCCGGCGGATGGGCCGGGACAAGGCCACCGTGATCATTGACGGCCCGTCGGGCCCCACGACGCTCGTGGAACGCGCGGTGTCGGTGGTGGGCCAGCGCTGCGCGCCGGTGTTCGTGGTGGCCGCCGCCGGTCAGCAGCTTCCGGAGCTGCCCGCGGTGATCCTGCGGGACGAGGTGTGGGGCAAGGGCCCGCTGCTGGCCACTGGTCGCGGCCTGGCGGCGGCGGCCGAGGCGGGGTTCGACTACGCATTCGTGTGTGCGGTGGACATGCCGGCGATGACGACAGCGCTGATCGACACGCTGGCCGGACCCGCGCAGAGGTTGGGTGTCGACGTCGTGCTGCCGTGGGACGGTCGCGACCACTACCTGGCCGGGATCTACCGGACGGCGCTGTTCCGCCAGATCGCCGCATTGACCGAGGCCGGCGAGCGCAGCATGCGCGCGCTCGTGGGCGGCGTGGATACCCAGCGGATCGTGCTGCCGGACCAACAGCCCGCGCTGGCGAACGTCAACACCTCGGCTGATCTCGACGCGGTGACTCCGCCTCGCCTGGTGTAGGCCTCCTCACCTGGTCCAGCAAATTCTCCGCCCTCTTTGTATTTATCTTTTCGTGATTGTTCAAGATCAATTCTGTGGTCATTGATTCGCGTGTGATTGTGATAGGCGCGGGCCAGATCGGGAGCATGGCTGCGGGCGGTGCGTGGCGCTGGCTCCTCGCGTTATGAATGATATTGCCGCAGAGCTGATTCGGGGCCGTCAAAGACCAGGGAACTACTGATCGTCGCAGAGCTGAACAGATTCCCGCGGCCCGCACAGTTCAAGGCCTCAGCTCGAAGACTTGTCGAGCGATCAAGGGCCCGCGGGGCCGGTTCGGCGGCGCGAGAGTGGGCGCCGTCTCCGTATGCGTGCGTGAGTGCGCGATGCCGGTAAAAGTGTTGCTGCTCAGTGCTTTACATTCCTTAGCCGAAGACAGAATCCGGGCGTACGCACGGGCGGGAGGCGCACCTATCCCACCGTGGTGGCGTCGCGGTATCGAAACAATTTGTGCTGCAGCAGATCCTGCTCATGACAGACGATTCTCCCGAGCCATGCGCCCAGCGAAACAAAGTAAGCAGGTCTGAGTAATGTCGCACCGGTTGTGCTGTCCTATGGTCGTTTTCGTGCGGCTAAACCCGTTTTCGCACCTCATTGTGGTGGTTCAGGTCACAAAACACCGGTGATTTGGCTCACCTGCCGGTATCTGGGGTCGTCGGCCGACGTCGCGGGGAAAGTACAGCTTGACCTGCGGTGAAGCGAATTCGGCGGGGTCGTGATCATTCCGTGATCTGCCCGCGACATCTTCTCGACCGATATGACTTTGTCCTGAACGGTTTGTACGGTCCCTAAGAGCTTCGCACGGAGCAAATAACCCAAAACCACGAACCAGCGTGTGTGTGGGACTGCCGTGAGCCAATCGGCCCGCGGCGGCGGCCGGGACTGGTCCCGGTGAGGCGGATGACGGCCTCCCCACTGCCGCACCAGACCGAGACGGTGCGGCCCGACCCAACGACCTGTGCTGCAGGTGGCCAGCCCGCGTGTCCGCGCGGGTGGTGTTGGCGCGCGCTCGGCGAAAGGATCGAAGTTGAAGAACATCCGCAAGACGCTTGGCCTGGCCACCTTCGCCGGGGCGCTCACAGTGGCGCCCATGGCTGTCGCCACCGGGATGGCTGCTACCGCGAATGCGGACAGTGGTGTGAACTGGGATGCCGTCGCGGCGTGCGAGTCCGGTGGCAACTGGGCGATCAACACCGGCAACGGTTACTACGGCGGCCTGCAGTTCACGCTGGGCACCTGGCAGGGCAACGGCGGCTCGGGAATGCCCCACAACGCCAGCCGCGCAGAGCAGATCCGCGTGGCCGAGAACGTGCTGCAGTCGCAGGGCATCGGCGCGTGGCCGACCTGCGGTGGGCGCGGCTGACGCCACTCAGCGCGCGGAAAAGCGGTGCCGACTTCGGTCGGCGCCGCTTTTCGCTGTTTCGGGCGCCTGCTCGACCCATTCCTTCTCAGAAGCCTCTTACGCCAATTAAGTAACGATTAAAACTTTTGACTCTCGCGTAACAGGTGATGTTGGTCACCCGAAGAACTGGATAACCGCAGCGTGGAACGCAGCATCGCTTCGCTCGCGGGCCTTGGGTCATTAACGGTCGGGGAAGGACCGCAGAGATGAACGTTTGCAAGTTGGTCAGCAAGGGCCTCGTCGCCACCGCCTTCACCGGTGCCCTGGCCGTGGTGCCGATGGCGCTCGCCGAGGACGGCATGGCGACCGCACGCGCCGATTCCGTGAACTGGGACGCCATCGCGCAGTGCGAGTCGGGAGGCAACTGGGCGATCAACACCGGCAACGGGCATTACGGGGGCCTGCAGTTCAAGCAGGCCACCTGGTCGGCCAACGGCGGCCTCGGCAACCCGGCGGCCGCCCCGCGCTCCGAGCAGATCCGCGTTGCCGAGAACGTGCTGCGTACCCAGGGGCTGAAAGCCTGGCCGAAGTGCGGAGCCAAGGGCATGGCAGCTCAGGTGTGGGGCAACCCCGGCACCAGCACTCCGGTGCAGATGCCGGCCACTGCCCCCACCCGGGCCAACGGCTGCCAGAACATGCCGACCTCGGTGTTCGGCGGCATCCTCGACCTGCGTCAGATGTGCACCGCGCTGTTCACGCCGCGCTCCGCTCGCTGACAAGCTCGCGGCTCACCCCGTAGGCAACGCGCCGGCGGTAGGCAGCCGGAAGGCCGACCGCCCGGCGATCGACGCCAGATGCCGGGTCACCACCGTCTCGGGAATCAGTCCGGTGGCGCGACTGGCCGCCCCGGACAGCACGGCCGGGCGAAGGTTGACGATCCGCCCGATCATCGCGGACTCACGGACCAGCGGCCGCACCCGGCGTCGCCGGAACGTGGCGAACTTCGCGAACGCGTCCGTCGGATCCGGGCGCAGCTGCAGGAAACGCGCCAGGATCGCCGCGTCCTCCAGCCCCTGGCAGCCGCCCTGACCCAGGTGCGGTCGCATCGGGTGGGCGGCATCACCGACGAGCACCACGGGCCCGCGTGCCCAACGACGGGGTTGGGTGTGGTCGTAGAGATCGTTGCGCAGGAGATCGGCCGGATCTGTCGCGGCGACCAGCTGCGGGATGGGCTGAGCCCACGACGCCAACGTGGCGGTCAGGTAGGCATGATCACCGCCCGGTGCCCGACTCCCCTCGGGCGTGCGTTCGGTGGCGAACCAGTAGGTGTGGTCGGGACCCAGCGGCACGTGGCCGACTTCGGTTCCGGGCCCCATGGTCTCCCCGGCCATCGCTGGATCCAGGGGAAAGGCCGCGACCCCGCGCCACGCCGTGTAGCCCACATACCGCTTCGTCAGCGGGCCGTTGAGCGTGCGCGCCACGACGGAGTGCACGCCGTCCGCGCCGACCACAGCCTCGGTGTCGCGACTGTCGCCGTCGGCGAGGTGAACTCGGACCGAGCCGCCGGATGAGTGGATCCCGGTGACGCGCGCGCTGGTCTGGACGACGCCGTGGGGCAGCGCCGCGGTCAGCAGCTCCGTCAAGACTGACCGGCGGATCACCACCAAGGGCTCACCGAGAGCCTTCACGATGCGGTGCGGGTCCGGCCTGCGCAGCCAGGCGCCGTCGCGCCAGCGGATCGCACCGCCGGTGACCCGGCCGCCCGACGCGCGCACCGCCTCGCCGAGCCCGAATTCGTCGAGCGCGGCCAAAGCGTTCGGCCAGATCGAGATGCCGGCGCCGGAGGAGATGTCGGTGCGCTGCTCGAGGACCGTGACCTCGTGGCCCGACCGGTGCAACGCGATCGCCGCGGCCAACCCCGCGATGCCGGCCCCGATGACGGTGATCTGCACGGGCATGACGCGACAGTAGCGGGCGCCGTCCCGCCGGCACGGCGGTGACATGTCGGCCGGCACGGCGGTGACATGTCCGCCGGCACGGCGGGGACATGTCAGCCCCCACGACGGGGACATGTCAAACGGACGAGACGGCCAAGTCACATCCACGAAACGCAATGCTGGTTTCCTGTAGGGCAACTCTGTCAACCACTGATATACCCGAGAGGTGGCCGATGAGCCCTGCCCTCGAGCTGACGAGCGTCCCCGAATGGGCGATCACGCCCACGATGCCGGGCGCCGACACCACCGGCCGGTGGTGGACGATCATCGCGTTCGGCCCCACCGGGGGCGAGGTGGCACGCCGCTGGGCCGCGCAGATCGGTCGCGAGTCGGCGGTGCGCAGCTACGAGGTCGCCGTCGGCGACGATGAGCGGGCCCGGGCCGCGTTGGTGGGTGCGCTCGCCGACGCCCGGGTCGGGTGGCGGTTGATGATGGCCGGACCCGCAGACGCCTGCCTGCGGTTGCGAGCCGCGGCCGTCGCCCTCGGCGTCGCCGACGACGAGATCACCGTCGCCTCAACCGACGTAAGGGTGCGCGCCGTGCACTGCGTGCACTGCCGCACCGTCACCACCGCGGCCGTCGAACTGTCCGAGGTGTTGCCGTGCAGCGGCTGCGGCCGCAACCTGCTGGTGTACTACCACGTGTCCCGCAGGCAGGGTGCACATCTGGGCTGCATGGTCGACGCCGAAGAGCAGAGCGCATCGTGACCGCCGGCACGAGCGCCCTCAAACTGGTCGTCACCGACATCGACGACTCCGTCACCGACGTGCGCACCCTGACCCTCACCGATCCGGACGGGGCGCCGCTTCCGTCGTTCACCCCCGGCAGCCACATCGTCGTGGAGTGCGGCAACGGCGGCCGAACTGCCAACGCCTACTCGCTGACCGGTGACGGCGTCGCGCCGCCCGCCTACTCGATCTCGGTGCTTCGCTGCCCGGACGGATCCGGCGGGTCGCGCTGGATCCACGATGAACTGGCCCTCGGCGACACCGTGGTCACCCGGCCGCCGCGCAGCGCGTTCGCCCCGGTTCTGCGCGCCCGCCGACACCTGCTCGTCGCGGCGGGAATCGGCATCACGCCGATGGTGTCGCACCTGCGCAGTGCCCGGCTGTGGGGCCGCGACACGGCGCTGCTCTACATCCACCGCCCGGGCCGCGACGTCTACGTCGACGAGATCCGCGAGTTGGCCCCGTCCGCCTCGGTCCACACCCGCCGCGGCGAGTTCAGTGCCGAGCTGACGATGGCGCTGGCCGATCAGCCGTTCGGCACCCACCTCTACGTATGTGGGCCGACGTCCTTCATCGATGCGGTCAGCCGGCTGGCCGCCGAATTCGGCTGGCCGCCGAGCCGGATCCACGTGGAGCACTTCGGCGCGGCGCTCGATCCCGGCGAGCCGTTCGACGTGCGCATCGGGTCCACCGGCGACGAGTTCACCGTCGAGTCCGGGGTCTCGCTGCTGGAGGCACTCGAGAGCCGCGGCTACACCGTCCCGAATCTGTGCCGGCGCGGCGTGTGCGGGGAGTGCCGGCTGCCGGTGACGGGTGGCACGCCGACCCACCGCGACCTGTTCCTCAGCGACCGCGACAAACAGGCCGGTGACTCATTGATGGCCTGCGTATCACGCGCCGGCACCGACACATTGGAGTTGAACCTGTGATCTCGGCCCCCGACCTGATCGAGACGTTTCCGTTCCCGTTCGCGCTCGACAGCTACCGATACAGCACCAACGTGGAGCCGGCCGGCTCCACGGTGCACACCCCGGTCGGGCGGTGGGGGGAGCGGGTGGTCGACATCGACACCGAATACGAGCGTGAGCTGGCCGAGCGGGCCACGATCCTCGCCGCCGACCCCACCCGGTACGCCGTGCTGCCACATATGCGGCCGGCGTGCTGGGACACCATGTTGACGCTGATGCGCGAACTCGCCTCGGCCTACCCGCAGACGATGTCGCTGCAGCGCCACGGGGCCGGCTGGCGATGGCGCAACGAGCGGCTGGGCATCGCCCAGGACTTCGTGCTGGGTGACGAGACGACGCTGCCCGCCGAACCGCTGGCCTACATCGCGAGCCAGGTGCAGGACGACATCGTGCTGCTCGATCAGCGCGACGGCGACCTGTTCGGTGATGCCGGGGTGGTCACCTTTGCCGCAGACTGGTCGTTCGGATTCGACGTGGGGATGACCTTTCTGGAAATCCACGGCCCGGTGCCGCGGCTGCGGGAGACCGGCGTCATCACCCGGGCCCGCGAGTTCCTGATGCGGTTGCAGCCCGGCGAAACCTACCGGCGCACCAACTGGACCCTGACCATCGGCCGCCGCCTGGATGTCTCGACCGACATCTACCACGAGTGGGGGCCCGACCGGCCGATGATCCTGACCGTCGACGACGCCGAGTTCGGGCGGCTGGTGCATCTGCGCGTCGAGGTCCAGCACCTCATCAGGCTTGCCGAGTCGGGCGCGATCTGCTTTCTCATCCGCACCTACATGTTGCCCCTGGCCGACCTGGCCACGGTCGACGCATGGCGCACGCGCGCCGCAGCCGTGCTCGCCGAACTCCCCGACGACATGGCCGACTACAAGGGAATCATCGGCTACCGGGACCGAGCGGTGGACTGGCTTCGTCAGGCAGGCTGAGGCTCTGACGCAACCGGCCTGTGACGACGAAATCGCCCGGATCCTCACGGATCCGGGCGATCTCATGTCTGTCGCCGAATGTCAGTAGACCGGCGGCTCACCCTCGGCGGCCGGGCCCTTCTCGACCGGGGTGTGGTCGATGATGGCCTTGTAGGCGTGGTTCTCGTGCTGGATCATCCGCACGAAGAACGCCACGAACAAAGCCATCGCGAGGATGAAGACAAACCAGGTGCCGATGCTGTTGGCGCCGAACGTGAACACCACACCCGGCTCGTCGTAACTGGTGATCGGGCTGAACATTTACTTCACCTCCTCACCGACGGACAGCACCGCGGTGCCGCTGGTGGACCGCATGGCGGTCACCGGGATGCCCTCGGGATACGGGGTCGCGGGGATCTCGGTCAGATCCAGGCCCTGCTCCTCGACCTCCGGGGGAATACGCAGCAGCCCGGCGGATTTCAGCAGCAGCGACAACAGATAGGTGGGAATGAAGCCCAACGCCGCGAAGGTGAGCGCACCGACCAGTTGGCCCCAGAACGAGATCGACGGATTTCCGTCGGTGTTCGGGTAACCGGCCAGGAAGACGCCCGCCATGATCAGCGAGTAGAGCCCCATCCCGCCGTGCACCGCGACCGCCCCCACCACGTCGTCGATCTTCATCTTGTCCAGCAGCTTGCCGATGTAAGGCACCAGACCGCCGCCGACCAGCGCGATGACGAACGTCAGCGCGGGGTGGTACAGGTCGAGTCCGGCCGCCACGGCGATGACGCCGGCCAGCCCGCCGGAGATCGTCCAGAACGGCTCACCACGCGACATCACGTAGGCGCCGATGATGCCGCCGACCAGGCCCATCAGGGTGTTGAAAGCGAAGGCCGACAAGGTCGTCGGGCTGCCGTAGATGGTCGCGTAGCCGGTGGGGCCGTAGATCACACAGCCCATCAGGAAGCCGAAGAACCCGGTGAAGATCAGGAACAGGCCGAGCAGCGTCAGCGGCAGGTTGTGCGGCCGGATCGTCACGGGCGTGCCGTCGGGCAGGAACCGGCCGATGCGCGGCCCGAGGTTGATCAGGATGCCCAGGGCCGCGAAACCGGCGATCATGTGCACACATCCAGCTGCCCCCACATCGTGGAAGCCGAGTTTGGTCAGCATCCAGCCGGCACCGTGCCAACCCCATGCCGCGCCGATGATCCACACGACCGAACCCACGAACACCGTGAGGATCAAGAAGCCGCTGGTGCGGATCCGCTCCAGCACAGCGCCGGACATGATGGAGCCGGTGGTGGCCGCGAACAGCGCGAACGCGCCCCAGAAGATGCCGCTGGCCGGGTCGGCGGTGTTCGGGCCCATGTTCTCGCTCCACGGCAGCGCGGCCTTGGCGGCGTCGCTGAACTCCAGGAAGCCGGACGGCATCGCGTTGTAGAGGAACCAGCCGACGAAGAAGAACGATGCCACGATCGTGGCGAAGGCCAGCAGGTTCTTCATCGCGGTGGCGAGCACGTTCTTCGACCGCGACGCGCCGATCTCGTAGGCCAGGAAGCCGGCGTGGATGAGCATCATCAGCGCGATGGACATCCAGTAGAAGAACTCGTTGTTCACAGCGGTCATGGACGCCAGGGCGTCTTCGACTTCGGGTGTCAAGGGGGGACCTCCGACCGGTCGGATTGCATGGTTCGAGCGGGATGGGAAAGGACGACACTGCGTTTAATCGCAGTGTCCCCGAGGTACTGACGGTGTACGAGCCTTGACGCTAACTGTGCGAATGTGTCCCACCTGTCAAGGCGCGTTAATTCCACGTGAAGTCGTGTTGGGCAGTGTGTTACGAAATCCGCATGACATCCGAGGCTGACCGCCGCACCCCGTTCCACGACCTGGACGAATTTCTGGCCCTACCCAGGGTTTCCGGACTTGCCGTGTCACCCGACGGATCGCGCATCGTCGCCACGGTGGCCCGGCTCAACGACAAACGCACCGACTTCGTCAGCGCGCTCTACGAGCTCGACCCCGCGGCCCGACGTCCGGCCCGTCGAATCACCCACGGCGCCAAAGGGGAGTCCGCACCCGCGTTCACCCACGACGGAGACCTGCTGTTCGTGGCGGCCCGTCCCGGCGCCGACGACGACAAGCCGGCAGGCAAGGCGTTGTGGCGGCTGCCCGCAGCCGGCGGCGAGGCGGTCGAGGTCGTCACCATGCCCGGGGGAGTCGACGGGGTGCTCGCCGCCACCGCCGCGGACGTCACCGTGGTGTCGTCGTCGATGATGCCGTCGGCCAACGACGTCGACGACGATCGCCGACTGCGCGCGGCCCGCACGGACAACTCCATCTCCGCGGTGTTGCACACCGGCTACCCCGTCCGGCACTGGGACCACGACCTCGGCCCCGAACTGCCCCACCTCTTCGACGTCTCCGCTGCGGGGACACGCCGTGACCTCACGCCACAGCCCGCATCGGGACTCCGCGACGCCCACGCCGACCTCAGCCCCGACGGCACCTTCATCGTCACGACCTGGCAGCTGCCGGCGCCCGCAGCGGCCACCCGCAGCGTGCTGGTGCGCATCGACGTGGCCACCGGTGAACGGACGGTTCTGGTCGACGACCCCGACGCCGACCTGGGCCGCCCCGCGATCGCGCCCGACGGCGGATCGGTCGCCTTCACCCGTGAAACGCTGTCCACCCCGCACCACGCACCCCGGATCACGCTGTGCGTGTTGCCATTCGGCGACCGGCCCGCTGAACTGACCAGCTCGTGGGACCGCTGGCCCACCTCGGTGACCTGGACCACCGACGCCACGTCGCTGATCGTCACCGCCGACGACAACGGACGCGGTCCGGTCTTCGCCGTGGACCCGGTCTCGGGCACGGCCCGCCCGGTCGTGGCCGACGACTTCGCCTACACCGATGTGCACGCCGCTCCCGGCGGCGAGCTGTTCGCGTTGCGCAGTTCCTATGCGGCACCGCCGCACCCGGTCCGCATCGACGCCGACGGGTCGGTGACAGTGCTGCCGTTGGTGGACCTGCCTGAGCTGCCGGGGACGTTGACCGAAGTCGTCGCCACCGCCGAGGACGGTCAGCCGGTGCGGTCCTGGCTGGCCCTGCCCCACTCCGCGCAGCCCCAGTCCGCCCAGCCCGACTCGGTGCAGCCGGCGCCGCTGTTGCTGTGGATCCACGGCGGCCCGCTGTCCAGTTGGAACACCTGGCACTGGCGATGGAATCCGTGGTTGATGGTCTCCGCCGGGTACGCGGTGCTGCTGCCCGATCCGGCCCTGTCCACCGGTTACGGACAGGACTTCATCCAGCGCGGCTGGGGGGCATGGGGATTCGCGCCGTACACCGACCTCATGGCGGCCACCGACGCTGCCGTCGACCATCCGGGCGTGGACGGCAGCCGTACCGCGGCGATGGGGGGATCGTTCGGCGGTTACATGGCCAACTGGATCGCCGGCCACACCGACCGGTTCGCTGCGATCGTCACCCACGCCAGCCTGTGGGCACTCGACCAGTTCGGCGGGACCACCGACGGCGCCTACTGGTGGGCCCGCGAGATGACACCGGAGATGGCTGCAGCGAACTCTCCGCACCGGTTCGTCACCGAGATCCGCACCCCGATGCTCGTCATCCACGGCGACAAGGACTACCGGGTGCCCATCGGTGAAGCGCTGAGACTCTGGTACGAGCTGCTGAGCAGTTCGGCGTTGCCGGCCGCCGACTCCGGACCCGAGGCGGGCGCCACCGCGCACCGCTTCCTCTACTTCCCGTCGGAGAACCATTGGGTCCTCAACCCGCAGCACACCAAGATCTGGTACCAGGTCGTACGCGGATTCCTGGACCGTCACCTGCTCGGCCGGGACGTCGATCCGCCCGACACGCTCGGGTAGCGTCGGCACTCATGAGCGCACCCGAGTCGGACAACACCCGCGACCACGACATCGTCATCTACGGCGCCACCGGATTCGTCGGCAAGCTCACCGCGCAGTACCTGGCCGCAGCCGGCGGCAACGCCCGCATCGCGCTCGCCGGCAGAAGCCCCGACAAGCTGCTGGCGGTTCGGGAGTCGCTGGGGGAGAAGGCGCAGTCCTGGGAGCTGATCTCTGCCGATGCCGACCAACCGTCCACGCTGGCTGCGATGGCGGCGAGCACCCGCGTGGTCATCACCACGGTGGGGCCCTATCTGCGCTACGGGTTGCCATTGGTGGCCGCGTGCGCGGCCGCCGGCACCGACTACGCCGACCTGACCGGTGAGACGTTGTTCGTGCGCCAGGCCATCGACCTCTACCACAAGCAGGCCGTCGACACCGGCGCACGGATCGTGCACGCGTGCGGGTTCGATTCCATTCCCTCGGATCTGACCGTGTTCGCGCTGTACCGGCAGGCCGAACGGGACGGCACCGGCGAACTCGTCGACACCAACTACGTGGCACGCAGCTTCGCCGGCGGTGTGTCCGGTGGCACCGTGGCGTCGATGGTCGAGCTGGCCCGCGAGGCCTCCGCGGACCCCGAAGCCCGGCGCCTGCTCAACGACCCCTACACGCTGAGCCCCGATCCCGCCGCCGAACCGCAGCTCGGCCCGCAGCCCGACGCGCGCTGGCGGCGTGGCCGCGACATCGCCCCCGAACTCGACGGCTACTGGGTCGGGGCGTTCGCGATGGCGATCCCGAACACCCGCGTCGTCCGTCGCAGCAACGCACTGCTGGGCTACCCGTACGGTCGCCGATTCACGTACGCCGAGCACATGAGCGTGGGTCGGTCCCCGGTGGCGCCGGTCGCCGCGGCAATGGCCACCGGCGGCAACATGGCCACCATGGAACTCGGCTCACGCTTCCTCAACCGCGTGCCACGCGGGTTCCTGGAGCGGATCCTGCCCAAAGTCGGTTCAGGACCCAGCGAGCAGACCCGGGAGAAGGGCCACTACACCGTCGAGACCTACGCCACGACGACGACCAACGCCCGTTACCTGGCCCGCATGTCCCAGCAGGGCGACCCGGGCTACAAGGCCACCTCGGTGCTGCTCGGCGAGAGCGGGCTGGCCTTGGCGCTGGACCGCGACAAGCTCTCGGACCTGCGGGGCGTGTTGACTCCCGCGGCCGCGATGGGCGACGCGTTGATGGCCCGTTTTCCCGCTGCCGGGGTGTCGCTCGAGGTGTCTCGACTCGGCTGAGGCGCCGCTTCCTAGAATGGCTCGGTGACCTCCCACCCGATCGCCCACCGAGACGCCCACAGCGCCGGCCTCGATGCCCTGCCCAAATCGTGGGACCCCGGGGCGGTGGAGAGCGACCTGTACGAGGGCTGGGTCCGAGCCGGTTACTTCACCGCTGATCCCACCAGCGGCAAGCCGGCCTACTCGATCGTGCTGCCGCCGCCCAACGTCACCGGCAGCCTGCACATGGGCCATGCCCTGGACCACACCCTGATGGACGCGCTGACCCGGCGCAAACGGATGCAGGGCTATGAGGTGCTGTGGCTGCCCGGCATGGATCACGCCGGCATCGCCACCCAGAGCGTCGTGGAGAAGCAGCTTGCCGCGGACGGCAAGACCAAAGAGGACTTCGGCCGCGAGCTGTTCGTGGAGAAGGTCTGGGACTGGAAGCGTGAGTCCGGCGGCACGATCGGCGGGCAGATGCGCCGCCTCGGCGACGGTGTGGACTGGAGCCGCGACCGCTTCACGATGGACGACGGGTTGTCGCGAGCGGTGCGCACCATCTTCAAGCGGCTCTACGACGCGGGGCTGATCTATCAGGCCGAGCGGCTGGTGAACTGGTCGCCGGTGCTGCAGACCGCCATCTCCGACCTCGAGGTCAAGTACGAGGACGTCGAAGGCGAGCTGGTGTCGTTCCGCTACGGCTCGATGAGCGACGACGAACCACACCTGGTGGTGGCCACCACACGCCTCGAGACGATGCTCGGTGACACCGCGATCGCGGTACACCCCGACGACGCCCGCTACCGCCACCTGGTCGGACAGACTCTGCCGCACCCGTTCCTGGATCGTCAGATCATTGTTGTCGCCGACGAGCACGTCGACCCCGAATTCGGCACCGGCGCAGTCAAAGTCACCCCGGCTCACGACCCGAACGACTTCGAGATCGGGTTGCGGCACCAGCTGCCGATGCCGTCGATGCTCGACACCAAGGGACGGATCGCCGACACCGGAACGCGGTTCGACGGCATGGACCGCTTCGCGGCCCGGGTCGCGGTCCGGGAAGCGCTGGCCGAGCAGGGTCGCATCGTCGAGGAGAAGCGCCCGTACCTGCACAGTGTCGGCCACTCCGAGCGTAGCGGCGAGCCGATCGAGCCGCGGTTGAGCCTGCAGTGGTGGGTCCGGGTCGAGTCGCTGGCCAAGGCCGCCGGTGACGCGGTCCGCAACGGTGACACCGTGATCCATCCGCCCAGCCTGGAGCCGCGCTGGTTCGCCTGGGTGGACAACATGCACGACTGGTGCATCTCCCGTCAGTTGTGGTGGGGGCACCGAATTCCCATCTGGCACGGTCCGGACGGGGAAACCGTCTGCGTCGGACCGGACGAGACGCCGCCGGAAGGCTGGGAACAGGATCCCGACGTCCTCGACACCTGGTTCAGCTCGGCGCTGTGGCCGTTCTCCACCATGGGCTGGCCGGACCGGACCCCTGAGCTCGCCAAGTTCTATCCGACGACCGTTCTGGTCACGGGCTACGACATCCTGTTCTTCTGGGTGGCGCGGATGATGATGTTCGGCACGTTCGTCGCCGACGACCCGGCCATCACCGCCGACGGCAGCAGAGCGCCGCAGGTGCCGTTCGAAAACGTGTTCCTGCACGGGCTGATTCGCGACGAGCACGGCCGGAAGATGAGTAAGTCGCGCGGCAACGGCATCGACCCGCTCGACTGGGTGGAGATGTTCGGTGCCGACGCGCTGCGCTTCACGCTGGCTCGCGGCGCCAGCCCCGGCGGCGACCTGGCCATCGGCGAAGACCACGCCCGCGCGTCGCGCAACTTCGCCACGAAACTGTTCAACGCCACCAGGTTCGCCCTGATGAACGGCGCCGCGCCGGCGCCGCTGCCGCCGGCCGACGAACTGACCGACGCCGACCGCTGGATCCTGGGCCGGATGGAAGAGGTTCGTGCCGAGGTGGATTCGGCGTTCGACGCCTACGAGTTCAGCCGGGCCTGCGAGGCGTTGTATCACTTCGCCTGGGACGAGTTCTGCGACTGGTACGTCGAGTTGTCCAAAGTGCAACTCGGGGAGGGTAACTCACATACCACGGCGGTACTGGCCAGTGTGCTGGACACGCTACTGAAGCTGCTGCACCCGGTCATGCCCTTCGTGACCGAGGTGCTGTGGACGACGCTGACCGCGCAAGGGGGTGAGGCCACGGCAGCGGCGGAATCGCTGGTGGTCGCCGACTGGCCGGCCCCCAGCGGCTTCGCCGTCGACCAGGGCTCCGCCCAACGTGTCGCCGACATGCAGAAGCTGATCACCGAGGTCCGCCGATTCCGCAGCGATCAGGGACTGGGGGACCGGCAGAAAGTGCCGGCCCGGTTGTCGGACGTCTCCGCGGCCGGCTTGGACACCCACGTGCCGGCGGTCACCGCGCTGGCCTGGCTGACCCCGCCGGGGGACGACTTCGCGCCGTCGGCCTCGGTCGAGGTGCGGTTGTCCGGGGCCACGGTCGTCGTCGAGGTCGACACGTCGGGCACCGTGGACGTCGCGGCCGAACGGCGCCGCCTCGAGAAAGACCTCGCCGCGGCCCGCAAGGAACTGGCCGGCACCACCGGCAAGTTGTCCAACGAAGGCTTCCTGGCCAAAGCGCCCGCGGATGTCGTCGACAAGATCCGGGCCCGTCAACAGCTGGCCGAGGAAGAGGTCGAACGCATCACGGCCCGACTGGACGCGCTGCCCACCCAATGACCGCAACCGAGCCGACGCCGGACGAGATCGCCGCACTGCTGCAGGTCGAGCACCTGCTCGATCAGCGCTGGCCGGAGACCAAGATCGAGCCCAGCACCGCGCGCATCTCGGCATTGATGGAGATACTGGGGTCCCCACAGCGTGGTTACCCGTGCATCCACGTCGGCGGGACGAACGGCAAGACGTCGGTGGCCCGGATGATCGACGCGCTGCTCACCGCGCTGCACCGACGCACCGGCCGCACCACCAGCCCGCATCTGCAGTCCGCGGTGGAACGCATCGCCATCGACGGCAAGCCGGTCAGCCCAGCGACCTACGTCGACACCTACCGCGAGATCGAACCGTTCGTCCAGCTCGTCGACCAGCAGTCCGACGAGGCCGGCGGGCCGCCGATGAGCAAGTTCGAAGTCGTCACCGCGATGGCGTTCGCCGCCTTCGCCGACGCCCCGGTCGACGTCGCGGTCGTCGAGGTGGGCCTCGGTGGGCGGTGGGACGCGACCAACGTCGTCAACGCCCCGGTCGCGGTCATCACGCCGATCGGCATGGATCACGCCGACTACCTGGGTGACACCATCGGCGAGATCGCGGCCGAGAAGGCCGGCATCATCACCAAACAGCCCGAAGACCTCGTCCCGACCGACACGGTCGCGGTTCTGGCCAGGCAGACACCCGAGGCGATGGAGGCCCTGCTGGCGCAGACGGTGCGCGCCGACGCGGCGGTGGCCCGCGAGGACTCGGAGTTCGCGGTGCTGAGTCGACAGACCGCCATCGGCGGCCAACTGCTCGAACTGCAGGGGCTCGGCGGGGTGTACTCAGAGGTGTTCCTGCCGTTGCACGGCGAACACCAGGCCCACAACGCTGCGGTCGCGCTGGCCGCGGTGGAGGCGTTCTTCGGCGCAGGCGCGCAGCGCCAACTCGACGTCGACGCCGTCAGGGCCGGATTCGCCTCGGTCACCGCACCCGGTCGACTCGAGCGGATGCGCAGTGCGCCGACGGTGTTCCTGGACGCCGCGCACAATCCGGCCGGTGCCACCGCGTTGGCGGCCGCGCTCGGCGAGGAGTTCGACTTCCGTTTCCTGGTCGGCGTGGTCTCGGTGATGGCCGATAAAGACGTCGACGGCATCCTGGCCGCGCTCGAACCGGCACTCGACCGCATCGTGGTGACCCACAACGGGTCGCCGCGTGCCCTCGACGTGGAGGGGCTGATGGTCAAGGCCGAGGAACGCTTCGGGCCGGAGCGGGTGGTGGCGGCCGCGACCTTGGCGGATGCGATCGAGACCGCCACCGCTCTGGTCGAGGAGTCCGCCACCGACGCCGAGGGGGCCGGCGGTATGAGCGGGGCGGGCATCGTCATCACCGGATCGGTGGTCACCGCGGGGGCCGCGCGCTCGCTGTTCGGGAAGGACCCGGCATGACCGAGCCGACGCAGGGGCCGGACCCGTGGAAGAGCTTTCGCGGCGTGATGGCCGGCACGCTGATTCTGGAAGCCATCGTCGTGCTGCTCGCCCTCCCGGTCGTCGGCGCGGTCGGCGGGGGGCTCAACCCGGCCTCGACCGGTTATCTCGTCGGGGTCGCGGTGCTGCTGGTGCTCATGGCCGGCGTGCAGAAGCGTCCGTGGGCGATCTGGGCCAATCTCGCGGTACAGGTGTTGCTGATCGCGGGCTGGGTCGTCTACCCCGGGGTCGGTTTCATGGGGCTGCTGTTCACCGTGGTGTGGCTGCTCATCGCCTACCTGCGGGCCGAGGTGCTGCGCCGGCAGAAGCGCGGCCTGCTGCCCGGCCAGCAGCCCCCGACCGATTAGGCTGTCGGCCGTGACCGAGCGCACCCTTGTTCTGATCAAGCCCGACGGCGTCCAGCGCCACCTCATCGGCGAGATCCTTCGCCGCATCGAAGGCAAGGGCCTCACCATCGCGGCCTTGGAACTCAAGGATGTCAGCGACGAGCTGGCGCGCGCGCACTACGCCGAACACGAGGGCAAGCCGTTCTTCCCGTCGCTGCTGGAGTTCATCACCTCAGGACCCGTGGTGGCCGCGATTCTGGAGGGCCCGCGCGCCGTGGCGGCGTTCCGTCAGCTCGCCGGGGGCACCGACCCGGTGGAGAAGGCCACGCCCGGCACGATCCGCGGCGACCTGGGCCTGGAAACCCAGTTCAACCTGGTGCACGGCTCCGATTCGCCGGACTCGGCCGTCCGCGAAATCGAGCTCTGGTTCCCCGGGCGGTAGCTCCGCGCCGCACCGGCGTCGGCCGCCTTGTCGGTTCGCTCCGTTCGATGTGGGATACTGGCGACGGGTGACCGACCTGACAACCCCGGGTCGATCATCCGAATGAAGACTTAGACGCGCGCGACCACCGCTACCGCGGTGTGGCGCAGACCGTCCAGCCATCATTCAGACCGGCACCGGGATGACTCTTTCGGGAGCGCCCGGAGCAAGACCAGTACAAGTGCGGGAGTACCGAGCAAGCGGGGCCCCGGACACAAATCGGAAGCCCTCGCGTGGCCGCGTCAGCAAACGACGCGCCCGGGGGCTTGAGGAGAATACGTGGCCGACAATGACAATTTTCACGCCCCAGCCCACGACCTCCCGGAAGAGACGCAGCCTGCTGCCGACTCCGCCGGGAACGCGACCGAGGCGCCTCCTCCCGAACGTCTGAGGGTCCATTCGCTGGCCAGAGTCCTCGGAACGACCAGCCGACGGATCATCGACGCGCTGGTGGAGCTCGACGGCCGCGCCCGCAGCGCGCATTCGACCGTGGGCCGCGAGGAAGCCGACCGGGTCCGCCAGGCGCTGGCCGAGGCGGAGTCCAGCGAAGCAGCCGCCGGTGATGCGGCGGCCGAGCCGCCCGTGGACAGCGCGGCCGAGCCGCCCGTGGACAGCGCGGCCGAGCCGCCGGCGGAGCTCGTCGAGTCCGCCGCCGCACAGACGCCCGCGGCCGAGGCCGCCGAAGAGGAACCCGAGTCCCGGCTGATCTTGGAGACGCCGGCGCCGCAGACCGCGGCGGCCGCCGACTATCTGCCGCTGTTCGTCGCGCCCCAGCCGGTCCGCTACCAGGAGCGCCGCGCGGCCACCGACGACGAGGACGATGTCGCCGACGCCGGCGAGGACAGCGACGCCGACGACACAGACACCGATTCCGACGACGGACAGTCCGACCGTCCCTCGGGTAAACGCCGCCGGCGGGGCCGCCGGGGCCGGGGCCGGGGCCGGGGTGAACAGAACGGCGACGACACGCCCGATGGCGAGGCCGACGGCGCCGACGACACAGCGGAGTTGGACCGCGACTCGGACAACTCCGGGGACTCGGACGACGACTCCGATGACGACGACTCGTCATCGACCGAGGGCGGTAACCGACGCCGCCGGCGCCGCAGGCGACGCAAGTCCGGCTCCGGCAACGACGACGACAGCAGCACGTCTCCCGACGACCCGCCCAACACGGTCGTCCATGAGCGTGAGCCGCGTCAGTCGGGCAAGGGCGAGGGCGGCAAGTCCTCCGGCGGCGACTCGGAAATCCAGGGCATCAGCGGCTCCACCCGGCTCGAAGCCAAACGCCAGCGCCGCCGCGACGGACGCGACGCCGGCCGCCGCCGTCCGCCGATCCTCAGCGAGGCCGAATTCCTGGCTCGGCGCGAAGCCGTCGAACGCAGGATGGTGATCCGCGACAAGGTGCGGACCGAGCCGCCGCACGAGGGCGCTCGCTACACCCAGATCGCCGTGCTCGAGGACGGCGTGGTGGTCGAGCACTTCGTCACGTCGGCAGCGTCGGCGTCGCTGGTGGGCAACATCTACCTGGGCATCGTGCAGAACGTGCTGCCGTCCATGGAGGCGGCCTTCGTCGACATCGGCCGCGGCCGCAACGGAGTGCTCTACGCCGGCGAGGTCAACTGGGAGGCCGCCGGCCTGGGCGGTGCCAACCGCAAGATCGAGCAGGCCCTCAAGCCGGGCGACTACGTGGTCGTGCAGGTGAGCAAGGACCCCGTCGGCCACAAGGGTGCACGGCTGACGACCCAGGTGTCGCTGGCCGGCCGCTACCTGGTCTACGTGCCCGGCGCGTCGTCGACCGGCATCAGCCGCAAGCTGCCCGACACCGAGCGTCAGCGCCTCAAGGAGATCCTGCGCGAGGTCGTCCCCGCCGATGCCGGGGTGATCATCCGCACTGCCTCCGAGGGCGTCAAGGAAGAAGACATCCGCTCCGACGTGGAGCGGTTGCAGAAGCGCTGGACCGAGATCGAGTCCAAGGCTGCCGAGATCACCAAGAAGAAGGCCGGCGCCGCGGTGGCCCTCTACGAGGAGCCCGACGTCCTGGTCAAGGTGATCCGCGACCTGTTCAACGAGGACTTCACCGGCTTGGTGGTTTCCGGTGAGGACGCGTGGAAGACCATCAGCGACTACGTGACGTCCGTCGCGCCCGAATTGTTGCCGCGGATGTCCAAGTACGAGCCGCCGTCCGATGCGAACAACGCGCCCGACGTGTTCGCGGTGCACCGCATCGACGAGCAACTCACCAAGGCGATGGACCGCAAGGTATGGCTGCCCTCGGGCGGCTCGCTGGTGATCGACCGCACCGAGGCCATGACGGTCGTCGACGTCAACACCGGCAAGTTCACCGGTTCCGGCGGCAACCTCGAGCAGACCGTCACCCGCAACAACCTCGAGGCCGCCGAGGAGATCGTGCGTCAGCTCCGGCTGCGCGACATCGGCGGAATCGTGGTGATCGACTTCATCGACATGGTGCTGGAGTCCAACCGCGACCTGGTGCTGCGGCGGCTGACCGAGGCGCTGGCTCGCGACCGCACCCGCCACCAGGTGTCGGAGGTGACGTCGCTGGGCCTGGTGCAGCTGACCCGCAAGAAGCTCGGCACCGGCCTGATCGAGGCTTTCTCTTCGACGTGCACGCACTGCGGAGGTCGGGGGATCGTCCTGCACGGTGATCCGGTCGACTCCGCCTCGTCGGGCTCGGGACGCAAGTCCGAGTCGGGCGGCGGGCGCCGCAGCAAGCGCGGCAAGCGTGGCGCCCGCGAGCAGGAGGTGCAGGTGGCGAAGGTGCCGGCGCACAGCCCGGGCGAACACCCGATGTTCAAGGCGATGGCTGCGGCCAATGGCAAGCACGACGACGAGGACGACGAGAGCGGCACGTCCATCGACACCGGCGACGCCGAAGAAGTCGCCGAACTCGAGCCCGACACCATCCGGCGGGCCGTCTCGGGCACGTCGGACGAGGATCTCGACGAGGACTACGACGACAGCGATGACGACAGCGACGAGGACTCGGACGACGACACGGACGACACGGACGACACGGATGACGACAGCGACTCCGACGACGACAGCGACTCCGACGACGAGACCGACGAGCTCGATCTCGATTCCGACGACGACGAGGACGAGGACGACCTGGAGGACGACCTCGACGTGATCAACGGATCCACCGAGGACCGGGATGACGACGAGCCGGTCACGGTGACCGCGC
Source organism: Mycolicibacterium poriferae (assembly GCF_010728325.1). The sequence continues at coordinate 4,300,594 of NZ_AP022570.1, read as the reverse complement.
CGGGGAGGCGGCCCCGCAGGCGCGCCGCGGCACGACCCGCCGGACCGCCTTCGACCGACTGAGCGGTTTGACCCTCTCCCCGCTGGTCACGTACCCTTGACCAGTTGTCTGCAGGCCGAGCCGACGGCGGGCCGAAGACAGGGACGAGATCCCACCCGAACCCGCGCGCACCCCACCCGGTGATGCGCGCCCGCACGCGAGACAGAGGAAGACCTACCGATGGCAGCCGATAAAGCCACGTACGCGATCGTCAAGACCGGTGGCAAGCAGTACAAGGTCGCGGCCGGCGACATCGTCAAGGTGGAGAAGCTCGACGTCGAGCCGGGCGGAACCGTGTCGCTGCCGGTCGCTCTGGTCGTGGACGGCGCGAAGGTCACCACCGATGCGAAGTCGCTGGAGAAGGTCGCGGTCACCGGCGAGGTGCTCGAGCACACCAAGGGCCCCAAGATCCGCATTCACAAGTTCAAGAACAAGACCGGCTATCACAAGCGCCAAGGCCACCGTCAGCAGCTGACGGTGCTCAAGGTCACCGGCATCAAGTAACGACGGGAGCGACAGAAATGGCACACAAGAAGGGCGCTTCCAGCTCGCGCAACGGTCGCGACTCCGCCGCCCAGCGGCTCGGGGTCAAGCGGTTCGGCGGGCAGGTCGTCAAGGCCGGCGAGATCATCGTCCGCCAGCGCGGCACCCACTTCCATCCCGGCGTCAATGTGGGCCGGGGCGGCGACGACACGCTGTTCGCCACCGCGCCCGGCGCCGTCGAGTTCGGCATGAAGCGGGGCCGCAAGTTCGTCAACGTCGTCCGCCCCGCGCGTACCGACGCCTAGAGGTTCCTCGCCGCGAACGTGACGTTGCCGCGAGGGTGGACCTGATACTCGCCATACCGTCACGTTCGTCGGAAAGGAACAACCATGCCGCGCTTCGTCGACCGCGTCGTCATCCACGCGCGGGCGGGCAACGGCGGCAACGGCTGCGCCTCGGTGCACCGCGAGAAGTTCAAACCCCTCGGCGGTCCCGACGGCGGTAACGGCGGGCGCGGCGGAAGCGTGGTGTTCGTCGTCGATCCGCAGGTTCACACGCTGCTGGATTTCCATTTTCATCCGCACGTCGTCGCGCCCTCGGGCAAGCAGGGCGCGGGCAGCAACCGGGACGGCGCCGCCGGCGCGGACCTGGAGGTGAAGGTCCCCGACGGCACCGTCGTCCTCGACGAGGACGGCCGCGTCCTCGCCGACATGGTGGGTGCCGGGACCCGCTTCGAAGCCGCCAGCGGCGGTCGCGGCGGCCTCGGCAATGCCGCGCTGGCCTCCCGTGCCCGCAAGGCCCCCGGTTTCGCCCTCCTCGGCGAGAAGGGCGAGATCCGCGACCTCACCCTGGAGCTCAAGACCGTCGCCGACGTCGGTCTGGTGGGTTTCCCGTCCGCCGGTAAGTCCTCGCTGGTGTCGACGATCTCAGCGGCCAAGCCCAAGGTCGCCGACTACCCCTTCACCACGTTGGCGCCCAACCTGGGTGTGGTCTCGGCGGGCGAGCAGACGTTCACCGTGGCCGACGTGCCCGGTTTGATTCCGGGTGCCTCCGAGGGGCGCGGGCTGGGCCTGGAGTTCCTGCGGCACATCGAGCGCTGCGCGGTGCTGGTGCACGTCGTCGACTGTGCCACGCTGGAGCCAGGACGCGATCCGGTCTCCGACATCGAGGCACTGGAAGCCGAGATCGCCGCCTATACGCCCACACTGCAGGGTGATTCGATGCTCGGCGATCTCGCCGAGCGCCCCCGCGCCGTGGTGCTGAACAAGATCGACGTCCCCGAGGCCCGTGAGCTCGCCGAGTTCGTCCGCGACGACATCACCGAGAAATTCGGCTGGCCCATCTACGAAGTGTCGACGGTCACCCGAGAAGGTCTGCGGCCGTTGATCTTCGCGTTGTGGGACATGGTCGCGACATACCGGGCCGCCCAGCCCGAGGTGGCTCCGCGCCGACCGGTGATCCGTCCCGTGGCCGTCGACGAAAGCGGGTTCACGGTGGAACCGGACGGCTCCGGAGGGTTCCTCGTGCGCGGTGTCCGGCCGCAGCGGTGGGTCGCACAGACCAACTTCGACAACGACGAGGCCGTCGGCTACCTGGGCGACCGGCTGGCCCGGCTCGGCGTCGAGGACGAGTTGCTCAAGTTGGGCGCCAAACCGGGCTGCGCCGTGACGATCGGCGAGATGACCTTCGACTGGGAGCCGCAGACTCCGGCCGGCGTGGACACACCGATGTCGGGGCGTGGTACCGACGTCCGGCTCGAACAGACGGAGCGGGTCTCCGCCGACGAACGCAAGGCGGCCCGCAAGGCACGGCGGGAGACCCCCGACGAGGATCGGCAGTGAGCCTGCATCGCGACTCCATCCGGACGGCGCGCTCGGTCGTCGTCAAGATCGGCACCACGGCGCTGACGACGCCGACGGGGATGTTCGACGCCAGCCGACTCGAAGGCCTCGCCGATGCGATCGAAGCTCGGATGAAGTCCGGCTCCGATGTCGTGATCGTGTCCTCCGGCGCCATCGCGGCCGGCATCGAACCGCTCGGGTTGACCCGTCGGCCCACCGATCTGGCCACCAAGCAGGCCGCCGCCAGCGTCGGTCAGGTCGCGCTGGTCAACTCGTGGAGCGCCGCGTTCGGCCGCTACCAGCGCACGGTCGGTCAGGTCCTGCTGACGGCCCACGACATCTCGATGCGGGTCCAGCACACCAACGCACAGCGCACCCTGGACCGGCTGCGGGCGCTGCACGCCGTGGCGATCGTCAACGAGAACGACACCGTGGCGACCAACGAGATTAGGTTCGGCGACAACGACCGGCTCTCGGCGCTGGTGGCCCACCTGGTCGGCGCCGACGCGCTGGTGCTGCTGTCCGACATCGACGGCCTCTACGACAGCGATCCCCGCAAGGGGAATGCGCGCTTCGTGCCCGAGGTCACCGGCCCCGACGATCTGGCCGGGGTCACCGCGAGTCAGGGCAGCCACCTGGGCACCGGCGGGATGGTCTCGAAGCTGTCCTCGGCACTGCTGGCCGCCGACGCCGGAGTACCTGTACTGCTGGCCGCCGCCTCCGACGCCGCCGCGGCGCTGTCCGACGCCTCGGTGGGCACGGTATTCGCACCCCGTCCGCAACGCATGTCGGCACGGCGGTTCTGGGTCCGCTACGCGGCCGAAGCGGCCGGCTCCTTGACCCTCGACGACGGTGCGGTCAATGCCGTTGTGCGACAACGGCGCTCGCTGCTGCCAGCCGGAATCACGGCGGTGTCCGGCCGGTTCTTCGGTGGCGACGTCGTCGAATTGCGGTCCCACGATTCGACCATGGTGGCCCGCGGTGTGGTCGCCTACGACGCCGGCGAACTGGCGACCATGCTGGGCCGGTCCACCTCGGATCTGCCGGCTGAAATGCGCAGGCCGGCCGTGCACGCCGACGACCTGGTCGCGGTGTAGGTCAGGCCGAACTCGCCAGCGCCGGCAATTCGTCGGCAAGCAATGCCAGCATCGGCGAGCACCCGTTGTCGATCTTGACGTCCGCCAAGTCGTCGCCACGGGTGGGGCCGAGATTGACGATCGCGATCGGCATGCCCTTGGCCGCCGCGTGGCGGACGAAGCGGAAACCCGAGTACACAGTGAGCGAAGACCCCGCCACCAACAGCGCGTCAGCAGCATCGACAAGTGAGTACGCCTGATCCACACGGGCTTTGGGCACGCTCTCACCGAAGTAGACGATGTCGGGTTTGAGCATGCCACTGCAGTGGGGGCAATCGACGATCCGAAATGACGCGGTGTCGCTGACCATCGCGTCCGCATCGGGCGCCACTGCGATGCCGCCCAGCGTCGCGGCCCTGGCGGCGAACCCGGGGTTGGCCTGCTCGAGCAGGTCTGCCAGCGCCACGCGGGTCATCGTGTACCCGCAGTCCAGACACACCACCCGGGCATAGCTCCCGTGTAGGTCGATCACTCCGGTGCTGCCCGCTTTGGTGTGCAGCAGGTCGACGTTCTGGGTGATCACACCGCTGACGATCCCGGCCCGTTGCAGTGCAGCCAGCGCCCGGTGCCCGGCGTTGGGCATCGTCTGGTCCATGTGCCGCCAGCCGAGGTGGTTACGCGCCCAGTACCGCTGCCGGAACGCTGCATCGGAGGTGAACTGACGGATCGTCATCGGGTTGCTGGGCGGCGAGTCGGGGCCGCGGTAGTCCGGAATGCCCGAATCGGTGGACATGCCCGCCCCGGTGAGCACGGCGGTGCGCCTGCCCCGCAGCAGGGCGACCAATTCGGGTGCGTCCACCCCGTCAAATGTAGGCGATCAGTCCGTTCAGGCGTGTTCGTGCTGGTCAGCGCCGTTGGCGGCACGGTGGTCGTCGCCGTGGGCATCCGTGTCGCCGAGCACGTCGGTGTCGCCCAGATCATCGTCCGCGTCGTCCACATCGTCGTCGTCGATATCGACGTCGTCGTCGATCGCGATGATCTCGACGACCTCGATGTGGCGTTCGACGCGGTGTTCGTCGGACAGCGGCACCGACACGGTGAGGATGCCGCGGTCATAGGTGGCATTGATCTCGTCGGCGTCGGCGCCGTCGGGCAGCGTCACCGTGCGGGTGAACGAGCCGTAGGCGAACTCCGAGCGCCCGCAGTTCTCGTCCGGCCCCGATCGCTGGGCGCTGATCGTCAGCTTGCCGTCCCGCACGGTGACGTCGATGTCGTCGTCGGGGTCTACGCCCGGCAGCTCGGCGCGGACCTCGTAGACGTCTTCGTAGAGTTCGTCTTCGATGCGCATCGTGCGGTTCTCGAAGAGCGGGCGTAGCGCCGCCAATGCCGGCACTGTCTCGATCAGCTCGGCCAAGTCAGACAGCAGAGGGCGCGAAGGGCGTTGAGTGGCAACCTTGTTCACGACGTCCAGAATGCGCGCACCAGGGAAAATCTGCGGGTCGACTTCGGTGCGTCGAGGCGAACGCCAAGCCAACTCGGGTGCTATTCCACCTGGGTGGGGCAGGCCTCGACGGGCACGAGGATGTTGATGACCCCGGATTTCTCGAACTCGAAGAACACCTCGACGCCCTCACCGGTCCGGGTGGATTCGTCGAGGTTCTGCACCACCGCCTCCAGGCGCGGTGCGCCCTGGACGTCCCTGCTGACCGCGACGGTCTGCTCGGGCGGGATGTCGACGGGAAGCGGGGGCTCGAACCGGATGTCCGCGGCCGCGGCAGTGGTCACCGACAGCAGTCGCTCGGTTTCGGTGATGCGGGTGTTGGTGGCGGTGAACCGCAGTACTCCGCTGTCGCCGGCCTGGATTTCACACGACGCGATATATGTCGGCGCGAGATAAGCGCTGTCGATCGAGGTCTCCAGCTCTGAGGGCGCGTCTGCGCCGCGGTCCGAGGACCCCATCACAGGTTCGCCCTGGCAAGCGCTCACGGTGACGGCCAGCGCGGCGGCCGCGCAGGTGGCGAGGACTCTTTTCTGTCGGTGTGCGGTAGGCATCACCGTGGTCCTACCCGCTTCACAGCTGGTCAAACGTGTGCCGTTTCGGATCGGGTGCTCCGGGTAGCCGTGTGCGCGTGACTTCAGCGGTGATTCAGGCTTTGACGGTGCGGCCAGGTGACGCGGACTCGCTGGCGGTGACCGAGGTGGACGAACCCTCGCCCGGCAACGGCGAGTTGCTCGTCGAGGGGCTCGCGCTGGGGGTGTGTGGAACCGACCGGGAGATAGCCCGCGGGTCCTACGGATGGGCGCCGCCGAACCGGGACCGGTTGGTGATCGGGCATGAATCGCTGGGCCGGGTCCTGGAAAGCCCGCAAGCCGGCGACTTCAGCCGCGGTGACATCGTCGTCGGCGTGGTGCGCCGCCCCGACCCCGTGCCGTGCGGCGCGTGCGCGATCGGAGAGTTCGACATGTGCCGCAACGGTCGCTACACCGAGCGCGGCATCAAGCAGATCGACGGCTACGGCAGTCAGCGCTGGACGGTGTCGGTCGACTACGCGGTGAAACTCGATCCCGACCTCGCCGAGGTGGGTGTGCTGATGGAGCCCACCACGGTGGTCGCGAAAGCCTGGGAACAGATTGTCCGAATCGGGGAGCGCAGTTGGTTCGAGCCGAAACGGGTCCTGGTCACCGGCGCCGGACCGATCGGTCTGCTGGCCGCGATGCTGGGCGCCCAACGGGGACTGGACGTGCATGTGCTCGACCGGGTCACCGACGGCGCCAAACCCGCGCTGGCGCGGTCCCTGGGCGCGACCTACCACACCGACTCCGTCGATGCCGTCACCAAGCGCCTGGCGCCCGACGTGGTCGTCGAGGCGACCGGTGCCAGTAGCGTCGTCATCGACGCGATGACGAACACCGCCGAGTACGGGATCGTCTGTCTGACCGGGGTGTCACCGCGGGGCCGCACGGTGCAGATCGACGCCGGCGGGCTCAACCGCGAGATCGTGCTGGAGAACGACGCCGTGGTGGGTTCGGTGAACGCCAACCTGCGCCACTACCGCGCCGCCGCCGCCGCGCTGGCGAAGGCCGACCGGGACTGGCTGGCGGGTCTGATCACCCGCCGGGTCCCGCTGGCGCGCGCCGCCGAGGCCTTCCGGCCGGCCGAGGGCCACGATGACGTCAAGGTCGTCATCGATCTGCAGGCGGCCGCGTGAGCCTCATCGAGGATTACGCGCTGCTGGGTGATCTGCAGACCGCCGCTCTCGTCGGCTGTGACGGCGCCATCGACTGGCTGTCTCTGCCGCGGTTCGACTCCCCGGCGTGTTTCGCCGCGCTGCTCGGGGACCGCGAAGCAGGACGCTGGCAGATCGCGCCCGCCGAGGGTGGGCGCGCGACGCGCCGCGGCTACCGGGGCGACACGTTGATCCTCGAAACCGAGTGGGACACCGGTGAAGGCACGGTGCGCCTCATCGACTTCATGCCACCCCGTGGCACCGAGCCCGACATCGTGCGCATCGTCGAAGGTGTTGCCGGGACGGTGCCGATGCACATGGACCTGCGACTGCGCTTCGACTACGGCCATGTCGTGCCGTGGGTGCGCCGGCACGACGACGATCTGGTCGCGGTCGCCGGCCCCGATTCGACCTGGTTGCGCACCCCGGTACCGCTGCGCGGTGAGGATCTCGCCACTGTCGCCGATTTCGATGTCGAAGCGGGACAACGGATCCCCTTCGTCCTGGGCTATGCCGAATCGCATCACCCCAAGCCCCGGCTCGTCGATGCAGAGCAGTCCTTGGCCGCGACAGAGAATTTCTGGACGAGCTGGATGGCGCACTGCGACTACACCGGGCCGTGGGAGGCCGAAGTCCGCCGCTCACTGCTGTTGCTCAAAGCGCTGACCTACGCGCCCACCGGCGGCATTGTCGCTGCGGCGACGACGTCACTCCCCGAAGACCTCGGCGGGTCGCGCAACTGGGACTATCGTTACTGCTGGCTGCGTGATGCGACGTTCACCCTGCAGGCGCTGCTGGGCACCGGTTACGTCGCCGAAGCCCGCCAGTGGCGGGAGTGGCTCGTGCGGGCAGTCGCCGGCGATCCGGCGACATTGCAGATCATGTACGGCCTCAACGGCAGCCGCCGGCTCCCCGAGCAGGACCTGACCTGGCTGAAGGGCTACGAGAATTCGCGACCGGTGCGGATCGGCAACGCCGCGGCGGATCAGTTCCAGCTGGACGTGTGGGGCGAGGTCCTCGACGGTCTGCACCTTGCCCGTGACGCCGGCATCCCGACCGACGACACGGCCTGGGATGTGCAGCTGGCCCTGCTGGACTTCCTGGAGGGCAACTGGCAGCAGCCCGACAACAGTCTGTGGGAGGTCCGCGGTCCTCGACGGCAATTCGTGCACTCCAAGGTCATGGCCTGGGCCGGTGTGGACCGTGCGGTGCGCTCGGTGGAAAATCACGGGCTCCCCGGACCCGTCGAGCGGTGGCGGGCGCTGCGTGACCGCATCCACGCCGACGTGTGCACGCATGGATTTGACGCACAACGCAATACGTTCACGCAGTACTACGGTTCGACGAGCCTGGATGCGTCGCTGTTGCTGCTTCCGCGGACCGGTTTTCTGCCCTGGGACGACCCCCGGGTGGTCGGCACCGTCGATGCGGTGCAGCAAGACCTCACCGTCGACGGCGGCTTTCTGCTGCGCTACCGAACCGAGCACGGCGTCGACGGGCTACCCGGCGACGAGGGCGCATTCCTGGCCTGCACCTTCTGGCTGGCCGATGCGCTGTTCGGCATCGGCCGCACCGCGGAGGCCCGGGATCTCTTCGAGCGGTTGCTGGCCCTGCGCAACGATGTGGGCATGCTCAGCGAGGAGTACGACCCGGCCACTGCGCGGCACGTGGGGAATACTCCGCAGGCCTTCAGCCTGGTGGGACTGATCAACACCGCCAGGGAGCTCTCGGGCACGCACACCGAGACCTCGGGTGCCTCCGGTCAACGTGCGGTACACGACGGGACACAATGAGGCATGGACTTCTACTCGGCCTACCAGCAGGGCTTCGTCCGGGTCGCGGCCTGCACCCAGCACACCGCGCTGGCTGACCCCGCCGCCAATGCAGAATCGGTGCTGGCCACCGCCCGCGATTGCGACGCCGACAGCGTCGCGGTGGCGGTCTTCCCCGAGCTGACGCTGTCGGGTTACTCGATCGACGACATCCTCATGCAGGACGCCCTGTTGGAGGCTGTGCACGAGGCGCTGCTCGAGGTCGTCGCCGGCTCGGCCACGCTGATGCCGGTGCTGGTGGTCGGCGCGCCGCTGCGCTTCGGGCACCGCATCTACAACACCGCGGTCGTCATTCATCGGGGCCGGGTCCTCGGTGTGGTGCCCAAGTCCTACCTGCCCACCTACCGGGAGTTCTACGAGAAACGCCAGATGGCTGCCGGTGACGACGTGCAGGGCGTCATCCGCATCGGCGACGTCGACGCTCCGTTCGGTGCCGATCTGTTGTTCGCCGCCACCGACGTCCCCGGCTTCGTCCTGCATGTCGAGATCTGTGAGGACATGTTCGTCCCCGTCCCGCCGAGCGCGCTGGCCGCACTGGCCGGGGCGACCGTGCTGGCCAACCTGTCGGGCAGCCCGATCACGATCGGGCGGGCCGAGGACCGCTCGTTGTTGGCGCGGTCGGCCTCGGGTCGGTGCCTGGCGGCCTACGTGTACGCCGCCGCCGGCGAGGGCGAGTCCAGCACCGACCTCGCCTGGGACGGCCAGACGATGATCTGGGAGAACGGTCGCTGTCTGGCCTCCTCGGAACGGTTCCCCGACGGTCCCCGGCGTTCGGTGGCCGACGTCGACCTGGAACTGCTGCGCAACGAACGGTTGCGGATGGGCACCTTCGACGACAACAGGGTGCACCATGCAATCTCCGACGACGACTACCGGCGGGTGGAGTTCCTGCTCGACCCGCCGCCCGGCGACATCGGATTGCGCCGCAGCGTCGAGCGTTTCCCGTTCGTGCCGTCCGATCCCGCACGGCTGGAACAGGATTGCTACGAGGGCTACAACATCCAGGTAGCCGGGTTGGAACAGCGACTGCGCGCCCTGGGTGCGCCCAAGATCGTCATCGGGGTCTCGGGCGGGCTGGACTCCACCCACGCGTTGATCGTCGCGGCGCGCGCGATGGACCGGTTACAGCGCCCGCGCAGCGACATTCTGGCGTTCACCCTGCCCGGTTTCGCGACCGGGGACCGGACGAAAAGCAATGCCGTCGCATTGTGCGACGCGCTCGGGGTGACCTTCAGCGAGATCGACATCCGACCGAGTGCCGAGCTGATGCTCAGCGAGATGGGTCATCCGTTCGCGTCGGGGGAGAAGGACCCGGCCAAGATCTACGACGTCACGTTCGAGAACGTGCAGGCCGGTCTACGCACCGACTACCTGTTCCGGCTCGCCAACCAACGCGGCGGCATCGTGCTGGGCACCGGTGACCTCTCGGAGATCGCGCTCGGCTGGTCCACCTACGGTGTCGGCGACCAGATGTCGCACTACAACGTCAACTCGGGTGTGCCCAAGACGCTGATCCAACATCTGATCCGGTGGGTGATCTCGGCGCAACAGTTCGGGCCGACCGACGACCCGATCAATGTGGCCCTGCAATCGGTGCTCGACACCGAGATCACCCCCGAACTCGTTCCGGCCGGCGAGGACGAGGAGATCCAGAGCACCGAGGCCAAAATCGGTCCGTATGCGTTGCAGGATTTTTCGCTGTTCCAGGTGCTGCGCTACGGCTTCCGTCCGTCGAAAGTGGCATTCCTCGCGTGGCACGCATGGCACGACGCCGCGGCCGGTTCGTGGCCGCCCGGTTTCCCCGAGGACGATCGGCCGCAGTACGGCCTCGCCGAGATCCGTCGCTGGCTCACCGTGTTCGCTCAGCGGTTCTATTCGTTCTCGCAATTCAAGCGCTCGGCGATTCCCAACGGTCCCAAGGTGTCGGCGGGTGGGTCGTTGTCGCCGCGCGGGGACTGGCGGGCGCCGTCGGACATGTCTGCGCGGACCTGGCTCGACGAGATCGAACGGTCGATCCCGGCGGAGTGAAGTCAGCCGACCACCAACGCCAGCGTGCCCAGCGCGGTGGAGCGGTGCGGCACCGCACTGAGATCGGCGAGCCGGGCGACCGCGCGAGCGATTCCGGTGGCGAGGTCGTCGACGTCCGGAGCGTGGTCATAGTCGGCGAGGATGCCGAACGTCAGGTGATCGGCGTAGCTCAGGATGGCCACGGCGGTGCGCAGCTGGGCGCCCAGCGGCGGGATCGGCGCCAGCCGCACGACTTCGCGGCCCATGATCTGCAGCCGGTGCCGCGGCCCGGGCACGTTGGTCGCGAGGGTCACCACCCCGCGCTGCGGCAGCCGGCTGAACGCGCGCACCGTCCAGGCGCTCATCGCGAACGGGATCAGGTTGGCCGCCGAGACGAAGATGCTCGACGCCTCGCGTTGGCCGCTGTTCTTGGCGGTGGTCAGTCGGCGGTGCACCGTCTGGAGCTGCTGCAGTGGATCGGGCAGGTCCACCGGAAGGTAGGGCAGCATCGCCGCGACCCGGTTGTCGGGGTCCCCGGCACGCGGGTCTGCCGCCGACCCGCGCAGCGACACCGGCACCAGCGTGCGCAGCGAGGTGCGCCTGGGGGTCTCGCCGCGGTTCATCAGCATCGACCGGAAGCTGTCGGTGATCGCCGCCAGCGCAACGTCGTTGACGGTGACACCGAACCTCTCGCACACCTTGTCGACGTCGGCCATCGACACCTCGGCCAGCGCGAACCGCCGCATGTCACTGACAGGGCCGTTGAGGGTCGATGCCGCAGGCCGGATGAGCCCGCCGGCGATCTCGGCGGCGCCGTGCACCGCCTGCACGGCGACGTTGGCCACTTCGGTGGAGGTGCGCCACGCGGAGTTCATCCATCGCAGTGGGTTCAGTGACAGCGAAGGGGCGGATGCCGGTCTCGGGGTGTCGGGGCTGACCACCCGCAGCCCGCCGGTCTCGTCGAACAGCCGGCCCAGCATCCGGGCAGCGGACACCCCGTCGGCCATGCAGTGATGGATCTTGGTCAGAACCGCCCACCGGTTCTGCGCCAGGCCCTCGATGACCCAGGACTCCCACAACGGACGGTTGCGGTCCAGGCGGTGGCCCATGATGTCGGCGGTGAGGCGGTGCAGCGCCGCGTCGTCACCGGGCCGCGGGACGGCCACCCGGTGCACGTGATGGGTGATGTCGAACGCCGGGTCGTCGACCCATTCGGGGGCGCCGAGGTCCCAGGGCCGGATGCGAAGCACCTGTCGCAGCCGCGGCTCGGCAGTGATGCGGTCGGCGATGAGATCGATCAGGGCGTCGAAGTCCGGAGCCGGACCCGTCAGCACCGCGATGCCCCCGATGGCCATGCTGATGTGGGGGTCGGCGTCTTCGACCTCGAGGAAGCCCGCGTCCAGCGCGCTGAGATGCTCCATGCCGTCACACTGCGCGCTGGGGCGGCCCTGGGGCAGGGCCGGAAGTCCTCAGTTGGCGCAGCAGGGGTCGCCGCGCCACGCCTCGAGGCCCTCCCGCACCGCCAGCGCGGCGATGCCGAGCGCGGCGACCGGATCCGCCCACGTCCAGCCCAGCACACTGTGCAGGACCAGGCCGGCCAGCAGCACCGCCGACAGGTAGGCGCACAGCAGCGTCTGTTTGGAGTCGGCGACCGCCGAGCGCGAATTGAGTTCGCGGCCGGCGCGGCGCTGAGTCAGCGACAGAGCCGGCATGATGACCAGGCTCGCCGCGGCCAGCGCGATCCCGATCGTCGTCGGCTGGGGTTCACCGACGCCGGCCAGAGACAGCGCCGCGTCGACGCTGACGTAGGCCGCCAGTGCGAAGAACGAGAACGCGATGAAACGCAGTGCGGCCTTCTCGCGGGTCTCGGGATCGCGTGCCGAGAACTGCCAGGCCACGGCGGCCGCCGAGGCCACCTCGACGGTCGAGTCGAGCCCGAATCCGACCAGAGCCGAGGAGGACACCCGGGTGCCCTCGGCCAGGGCGATGACGGCCTCGACGACGTTGTAGGTGATCGTGGCGGCGACGAGCAGGCGGACCCGGCGGGTCAGCACCGCCCGCCGGGTGGGGGTCGGTCCCGTCATCAGCAGCAGTCCTGATCCGCGGCGGCGGGGCAGCAGGAGGGATCGACGACCAGCACGATTCCGAGCAGTTCGTCGAGGGCGTGGGCGATCCGCGGGTCGGACAGCTCATAGCGGGTGCGCCGGCCCTCCGGGCAGGTGCTGACGAGTCCGCAGCCGCGCAGGCAGGCCAGGTGATTCGACAGGATCTGGCGAGAGACTCCGATGCGGTCGGCGAGCTCGGACGGGTAGCCCGGTCCTTCGCGCAGCAGGAGCAGGATCTCGGTCCTGGTCGGGTCCGACAGGGCGAACCCGAACCGCGAAAGAGCGCCGATCCCCAAAGCCGTCTGCACGGTGACAACCGTACAGGAGTAGCTGAATTCAGAAAATTCTGAACTGTAGCGGGTCAGGGGCGGCCGTCGACACGCAGATCGGGATGCACCCAGTCCGGTGACCGGCGTTCCTTGAACGACCGGAACCCTTCGGCGGCCTCCGCAGACGAATAACTGGCCTGCATGCCGATGCGATCGAAGAGACCCAGGTAGTTGTCCAGGCTGGACTTCACCACGCCGCGGGCTCCGGGCGCGGTCCGCGCGCACTGACCCAGCACCTCGCGCGCTGCCTGAAGAAGATCGTCGTGGGGAACGACCCGGGCGACCAGGCCCCACTCGTACGCCTCGGCTGCGGTCAGCGTGCGGCCGGTGAACATCAGATCTCGGGTCCGCACCGGTCCGATCAGCCGGGCCAGCATCTGGCTGTAGTACGTGTCGGCGATACCACGCAGCAGCTCGGGCACCCGGAACGTCGCACGGTCGCTGACCACGGCCATGTCGCTGCACAGCGCGATCTGCATGCCGCCGCCCTGGCACAGCCCGTTGACCGCCGACACCACCGGCTTCACCGACTGGCGCAGCGTTTCGAACGGCGTCACGTCCATCCCCAGCGCCGAGCCGAACGTCAGCCAGTCGTCCGAACCGTCGCCGCCGCCCAAGTCCCCGCCGGGGGCGAACACGTCGCCGGTTCCGGTGATCAGCAAGCCGGCCAGATCGGGGTCGGCGTCGACGTGGCGGACGGCGTAACGGACGCCGAAGTACATCGCCGGCGTCATGGCGTTGCGGGCCTGCGGCCGGTCGAGAGTGCACACCCCGAAGGGACCCTCCCGGGTGAACCTCAGATACGGGGTGCCGAGCCAGTCGCCGTCCGGTGGCCGGGGTGTGGTCGTCATCGGCAGGCTCCTTCGGTCATGGCTTGACGGCGTCGTCGATGGCCTCAGCGTAGGGCGCGCAGTCGCCCGCGCCCGGCACCAGCGTCGCCAACGCTCCGGCCGCGCACGCACGTCGCAGCGCGGTGTGCAGCCCGTCGGGCCACGCCGCGGCGAGCGCCCCGGCGAATACGTCACCGGCACCGGTCGTGTCGACCGCCTCCACCGCGGGGGCGGGCACATCGAACCGCCCACCCTCACCGTGATGGGCCGCTCCGCGGGCACCGCGGGTGACGATGAGGTGCGCGACCGCGCCGTCGCCCCACGCCTGGGCCTCGGTCTCGTTGACCACCACGACGTCGGCGAGACCGGCGAGCCGGTGGACGTCAGGTGCGGCGGGGGAGGCGTTGACGATGACCGTCGCGCCCGCATCACGCGCGGTGCGCGCAGCCGCCCGGGCCGTGTCGACCGGGATCTCGAGGGACAACAGCACCACGTCGGCGTCGGCGATCACCGCGCGGATCGCCCCTGAGGCCAGCGTCAGATGGGCATTGGCGCCGGGGGCGACGACGATGCAGTTCTCGGCGTGGGCGTCGACGAGGATCACGGCCGAGCCGCTGGGGCCGGGAACCGTGACCAGACCAGCCAGTCCCACGTCGTTGGCGTTGAGGTGGGAGCGCAGCTGATCGGCGGCGGCGTCGGTGCCCACCGCCGCGACCAGCTGCACCGACGCGCCCGCGCGAGCGGCGGCGACCGCCTGGTTGCCGCCCTTGCCGCCCGGCGCGGACGTCAGCGCGGAGGCCAACACGGTCTGACCGGGCTGCGGCAACGCGTCGACGGTGAAGGTGTGATCGACGTTGACGCTGCCGACCACACACACCCGCGCAGGCATGGCGCTCACGCTAGCTCCTCGGGTGAGACGGTGCGGGCAGGTCCGATAAGCTGGGCTAATGGTTCTGCCCGCTCCCTCGCGCAGCGACGTCGCCGACGACCTGCGCACTGAGGTGCACGAGGCCGCCCGCCGGGCGCGTGCCGCCTCCCGCACCTTGGCGACTCTGAGTACGGACACCAAGAACCACGCGTTGCGTACCGCCGCCGACTACGTGCTGATGAACACGCGCACCATCCTCGAGGCGAACGAGCGTGACCTGGAGTCCGCGCGGAGCGCAGGCACGCCGGCGGCGATGCTGGACCGCCTGGCCCTCGACCCGGCCCGCATCGAAGGCATCGCCGACGGGCTACGTCAGGTCGCCGGCCTTCCGGACCCGGTCGGCGAGGTGTTGCGGGGCCGCACCCTGCCCAACGGGCTGCAGCTGCGCCAGCAGCGGGTGCCGCTGGGGGTCGTCGGCATCGTCTACGAAGGCCGGCCCAACGTCACCGTCGACGCCTTCGGCCTGACGCTCAAGAGCGGCAACGCCGTCCTGCTGCGCGGAAGCTCCTCGGCGGCGCGGTCCAACACCGCGTTGGTCGACGCGTTGCGTGCGGCGCTGGCGACCGACGGCCTGGACTGCGAGAGCGTCCAACTGCTGCCCAGCTCTGACCGCGCCAGCGTCACCCATCTGATCCAGGCGCGCGGCCTCGTCGACGTGGTGATCCCGCGCGGCGGCGCCGGACTGATCGACGCCGTCGTGCGCGACGCCCAGGTCCCCACCATCGAGACCGGTGTCGGCAACTGCCACGTCTACGTGCACGCCTCCGCCGACCTCGATATGGCCGAGGCCATTCTGCTGAACGCCAAGACGCGGCGGCCCAGCGTGTGCAACGCCGCCGAGTCGCTGCTGGTCGACGCCGCGATCGCCGACGTCGCGGTGCCCCGCCTGACCGGTGCGCTGCAGGCGGCGGGGGTCACGGTGCACGCCGACCCGTCCGAGGCCGAACTGCGCGAGGAGTTCCTGTCGATGGACATCGCGCTCGCCGTGGTCGACGGTGTCGACGGCGCCGTCGAGCACATCAACGAATACGGCACCGGCCACACCGAGGCCATCGTCACCACAGATCTGGCCGCTGCGCGCCGGTTCACCGAACGGGTGGACGCCGCGGCGGTCATGGTGAACGCGTCGACCGCGTTCACCGACGGGGAACAGTTCGGTTTCGGCGCCGAGATCGGCATCTCCACCCAGAAGTTGCACGCCCGAGGACCCATGGGTCTGCCCGAATTGACGTCGACCAAGTGGATCGTGTGGGGAGACGGCCACACGCGTCCGGCTTGAGTCAGGAGAGATCATCCAGTGAGCGTCCCCGCACGCCCCGCACCGCTGTTCGCCGACATCGACGACGTCGCCCGGCGGCTGGCCGAAACCGGGTACCTGCCCGACACCGCGACCGCCACCGCCGTGTTTCTGGCCGACCGCCTGGGTAAGCCGCTTCTGGTCGAAGGCCCGGCCGGTGTCGGCAAGACCGAGTTGGCCCGCGCCGTGGCCCAGGCGACGGGTTCGGGACTGGTGCGGCTGCAGTGCTACGAGGGTGTCGACGAGGCGCGCGCGCTCTACGAGTGGAACCACGCCAAACAGATCCTGCGCATCCAGACCGGCAACCAGGGCGGTCAGGGCGACTGGGACCAGACCAAGATGGACGTGTTCTCCGAGGAGTTCCTGCTCAGCCGACCGCTGCTCACCGCGATCCGGCGCACCGACCCCACCGTGCTGCTGATCGACGAAACCGACAAGGCCGACATCGAGATCGAAGGCCTGCTGCTGGAGGTGCTGTCCGATTTCGCGGTGACGGTGCCTGAGCTCGGCACCATCGTCGCCGAACGCAAGCCGCTGGTGGTGCTGACTTCGAACGCGACCAGGGAGCTGTCCGAGGCACTCAAGCGGCGGTGCCTGTTCCTGCACATCGACTTCCCCGACGCCGACCTCGAGCGACGCATCCTGCTGTCGCGGGTGCCCGAGCTGCCCGAGCGCATCGCCGACGAGCTGGTCCGGATCATCGGGGTGCTGCGAGGCATGGCGCTCAAGAAGGTGCCCTCGGTGGCCGAGACCATCGACTGGGGTCGCACGGTGCTGGCGCTGGGTCTGGACACCATCGACGACGAGATGATCGCCGCCACGCTCGGTGTCGTGCTCAAGCACCAGTCCGATCAGGTCAAGGCCGCCGGGGAGCTGAGGCTCAACTGATGGCACCGCGACGCACCCGACCCCCGCAACCCCTGGCGCCGCACGGCATCCCGGGACATCTGGTCGAGTTCGTCGAGGCGTTGCGCAGGCAGGGGATCTCGGTGGGTCCGTCCGAGACGGTCGACGCCGGGCAGGTGATGGCCACCCTCGGGCTGGGGAATCGGGAGGTGCTGCGCGAAGGGCTGGCGTGCGCGGTGCTGCGCCGACCCGATCACCGCGACACCTACGACGTGCTGTTCGACCTGTACTTCCCGGCCGCGCTCGGCGCCAGGACCGTGCTCTCCGACGACGACACCGAGGAGGGCTTGCCGCCCGAGGACATCGAGGCGCTGCGCAGCGCGCTCGTCGACATGCTGGCCGACAACGACGACGTGGCCGACCTCGACGAACGCCTGGCCGCGATGATCGCGCAGATCGTCGAGGCCTACGGCCGGTACAACTCCAGCCGCGGTCCGTCGTACTCGTCCTATCAGGCCCTCAAGTCGATGAGCCTCGACGACCTGGAGGGCCGGCTGCTGGCCGGTCTGCTCGCCCCCTACGGCGAGGAACCCACCCCGACCCAGGAACAGATCGCCAAGGCGCTGGCCGCGCAGCGTATCGCCCAGCTGCGCAGGATGGTCGAGGCCGAGACCAAGCGACGCACCGCCGAGCAGCTCGGCCGCGAACACGTCCAGACCTATGGGGTCCCGCAACTGGCCGAGAACGTCGAGTTCCTGCGGGCCTCCGGCGAACAACTCCGCCAGATGCGCCGCGTGGTGGCACCGCTGGCCCGCACCCTGGCCACCCGCCTGGCCGCCCGGCGGCGCCGCTCTCGGGCCGGGGAGATCGATCTGCGCAAAACGCTGCGCAAGTCGATGTCCACCGGCGGGGTGCCGATCGACGTCGTGCTCAAGAAACCCCACCCGGCCCGCCCGGAACTGGTCGTGCTGTGCGACGTGTCCGGCTCGGTCGCGGGCTTCAGCCATTTCACCCTGTTGCTGGTGCACGCGCTGCGTCAGCAGTTCTCCCGGGTGAGGATTTTCGCCTTCATCGACACCACCGACGAGGTGACCGAGCTGTTCGGCCCCGACGCCGACCTCGCGGTCGCGGTGCAGCGCATCACCCGGGAGGCGGGGGTCTACACCCGCGACGGCCACTCCGACTACGGACACGCGTTCGTGTCGTTCCTCAACGACTTCCCGAACGTGCTCTCGCCGCGCAGCTCGCTGCTGGTGCTCGGGGACGGCCGCAACAACTACCGCAACCCCGAGACGGAGTTGCTCGCACACATGGTCAACGCCAGCAGGCATGCGCACTGGCTCAATCCCGAACCACGCCACCTGTGGGGCAGCGGCGACTCGGCGGTCCCGCGCTACGAAGACGTCATCACGATGCACGAATGCCGGTCGGCCAAACAGCTGGCATCGGTCATCGACGCTCTGCTGCCCGTCTGAACCCACAGCTGTTTTTCAGCTGACGCTGCCGTCTATTCGTCGGTCACGCGGCTACGCTGCAGAGATGCCCGCAGGCACACCGCTGTATCTGCTGCTCGCAGCCGAGGTGCGGGATCGGATCGCGACCGAGCAGCTCGCTCCGCACACCGCGGTGCCGTCCGAACGCGAACTCGCCGAACTGCACGGCGTGAGCCGGATGACCGCGCGGCAAGCCCTCGCCCTGCTGGAGAGCGAAGGGCTGGTGTACCGCAATCCGCCGCGCGGCACGTTCGTCGCCGAACCCCGCGTCCGGTTCCACATCGGCAGCTTCTCCGAAGAGGTCGCCCGGATGGGGCGGCGGCCGGCCGCCCAGCAGCTGGGCGCCGACCTTCAGCAGGTGACGCCCGCGGTCGGCCACGCCATGGGTCTGGCCGACGACGCGTGGGTGCACGTGTTCATCAGACTGAGGACCGTCGACGATGTCCCGTTCGCGCTGGAGACCACCTATCTACCGGCCGAGCTGACTCCGGGCATCCTCGACGAGTCCGAACAGGGATCGCTGTGGGAGGCGCTGCGGTCGCGGTACGGCGTGCAGCTGGCCCGTTCGACGGCGGTGCTGGAGTCCATCGTGCTGGACGATGCCACCAGCATGCGGCTCGGTGTGCGCGCCGGGGCGGCCGGGACTCTGCTGATCCGGCGCACCGAGGACGTCACCGGCCGGTGCGTGGAGTACGGCCGCGACATCTACCGCGCCGACCGGGTCGCATTCGAGGTCTGCGAGTCGATCGGCTCGCTGTTCTCGGTCTGAGCTGTCCGGCTGTGTCCTTTTCGGTCCCGTAAGCTCGCTAGTCGTGCAGGCAGGCGGCCGACGGCAGAGAAGGCTGGGCGTGATGGGTGGGACGTTCGATCCCATCCACAACGGCCACCTCGTCGCGGCCAGCGAGGTGGCTGACCTGTTCGACCTCGACGAGGTGCTGTTCGTACCCACCGGGCAGCCCTGGCAGAAGCGCAGCCGACCGGTCACCGCCGCCGAGGACCGCTACCTGATGACCGTCATCGCCACCGCGTCCAACCCCCGGTTCTCCGTCAGCCGGGTCGACATCGACCGCGGCGGACCGACCTACACCAAGGACACGCTGCGTGACCTGCGCCGGGCCAACCCCGACGCGGACCTGTACTTCATCACCGGCGCCGACGCGCTCGCCTCGATCCTGTCCTGGCAGAACTGGGAGGAGCTGTTCTCCCTGGCCAGTTTCATCGGTGTCAGCCGGCCCGGCTATGAACTGGACGGCAAGCACATCTCGGCCGCGATGGCCGAACTACCCGACGACGCACTGCACCTCGTCGAGGTGCCCGCGCTGGCCATCTCGTCGACGGACTGCCGGGTCCGGGCCGAGCGGGCCAGGCCCATCTGGTATCTCGTCCCCGACGGGGTGGTGCAGTACGTCGCCAAGCGCAACCTCTATGTCAAAACCGAAGGAGATCGCCCCTGACCGCCTCAGCTGAAGCCCTCGACATGGCCACCGTCGCCGCCCGCGCGGCCGCCGCCAAGCTCGCCGACGACGTCGTCGTCATCGACGTCTCCGACGAGCTCGTCATCACCGACTGTTTCGTCATCGCCTCGGCGTCCAACGAACGCCAGGTCAACGCCATCGTGGACGAGGTCGAAGAGAAGATGCGCCTGGCCGGGCACAAACCCGCGCGCCGCGAAGGCACCCGGGAAGGGCGCTGGACCCTGCTCGACTACGTCGACATCGTCGTCCACATCCAGCACCAGGACGAGCGCAACTTCTATGCGCTCGACCGGCTGTGGCGGGATTGCCCGACGGTGCCGGTGGACCTCGACGGTCCCGCCGGCACCGACGAGAGCACGGAGGACCGGGGATGAGGATCCGACGACTCGTCATGCTCCGCCACGGGCAGACCGAGTGGAACGCCGGCAGCCGCATGCAGGGCCAGATCGACACCGACCTGACCGACCTCGGCCGCCAGCAGGCCGACGCGGCCGCCGAGCTGCTCGCCAAGCGACAACCGTTGCTGATCGTCTCCTCGGATCTGCGCCGCGCCCTGGACACCGCGGTCGCCCTCAGCGACCGCAGCGGCCAGCCCGTGAGCATCGACACCCGGCTGCGGGAAACCCATCTGGGCGACTGGCAAGGCATGACCCACGTGGAGGTCGACGACGTCTCGCCCGGGGCGAGGCTGGCCTGGCGCGACGATGCGCGATGGGCCCCACACGGCGGCGAGAGCCGCGTCGACGTGGCCGACCGCAGCGTGCCGCTGGTGCGTGAGCTGGTCGCGCAGCAAGTGGGCTGGGGGGTCGAGGATCCCGACCGGCCGGTGGTGTTGGTGGCGCACGGCGGGCTGATCGCCGCGCTGACCGGTGCGTTGCTGGGCCTGCCGGTGGACAACTGGCCGGTGCTCGGCGGCATGGGTAATGCGAGCTGGGTACAGCTGGCCGGGCACACCCGCGCCGACGGGGACCCGGCGTCCTACGACGACATCCGATGGCGTCTGGACGTATGGAACGCCTCGGCGCAGGTCGCCAGCGATGTGCTCTGAGCGCGCCAGGACGCTGCTGGTCTTCTGTGACTCGCTGTCGTACTACGGCCCCACCGGCGGGCTGCCATCCGACGACCCGCGCATCTGGCCCAACATCGTGGCCGACCAGCTGGGCTGGCGGCTGGAACTCATCGGCCGGATCGGCTGGACCAGCCGTGACGTCTGGTGGGCCGCCACCCAGGACCCGCGGTCGTGGGCGGCGCTGCCCGGCGCCGGCGCGGTGATCTTCGCGACCTCGGGAATGGACTCGCTGCCGTCGCCCCTGCCGACCGCACTGCGCGAGATGATCCGTTACGTGCGGCCGCCGTGGCTGCGCCGCTGGGTGCGCGACGGGTACGGCTGGGCACAGCCCCGGCTGTCCCCGGTCGCCCGGGCCGCCCTGCCGCCGCACCTGACCGTCGAGTACCTCGAAATGACCAGGGCGGCGATCGACTTCAACCGACCCGGAATACCGATGGTCGCCTCGTTGCCGTCGGTGCACATCGCCGACACCTACGGCCGGGCCCACCACGGCCGCCCCGGCACGGTCGCGGCCCTCACCCGGTGGGCCGCCGAGCACCGAGTGCCGCTGGTCGATCTCAAGGCCGCCGTCGCCGAGCACGTGCTCGGCGGCCGCGGTAACCCCGACGGCATCCACTGGAACTTCGAAGCGCACCAGGCAGTGGCCGAGCTGATGGTCAAGGGACTCGCCGAAGCCGGTGTCCACGTGGCGGATTCGCGCGGCTGACCATGTCGGTGGTGGTGGTCAGCGACTCGTCCTCGCGGCTGGGGGCCGACGAACGCAAACAGTGGAACATCCGCGAAGTCCCGTTGCACGTGCTGGTCGAGGACCAGGACCTGCGCGACGGTGTCGACGAGATTCCCTACGACATCCATGACCGGGCCAAAGTCACCACCGCGGGGGCGACTCCGGCCGAGCTGACCGAGACCTACCGTCAGGCGCTGGCGGACAGCGGCGGCGACGGGGTGGTCGCGGTGCACCTGTCGTCGGCGCTGTCGAGCACCTACAGCGCCGCGGTCAGCGCGTCACGGGAATTCGGCGCCGCGGTGCGGGTGGTCAACTCCCGGTCGGCGGCGATGGGGGTGGGGTTCGTCGCAAAGGCGGCCGCCCGCAGCGCTGCCGCCGGTGCGGACCTGGATACCGTCGAGGATGCCGCGCGGGCGGCGCTGACCCGCACCCAGGTCTTCCTGGTCGTGCACCGGCTGGACAACCTGCGCCGCAGCGGGCGGATCAAGACCGCGGCCTCCTGGCTCGGCACCGCATTGTCGCTGAAACCGCTGTTGCGTCTGGACGTCGACGGGCGGCTGGTACTGGACCAGCGCATCCGTACCGTCACCAAGGCCCATGCCGCGATGGTCGAGCGGGTCGCCGAGGTAGTCGGGGACCACGGCGCCGATGTCGTCGTCCACCACGTCGACAACCACGACGCCGCAGACGAACTCGGTGCGGCGCTGACCCGCCGACTACCGCAGCTGTCCTCGCTCACGGTCGCCGACATGGGTCCGCTGCTGTCGGTGCATGTGGGAGCCGGGGCGGTGGGCGTTGCGGTGCACGTCGCGGCCCAGCACTGAGCACTGCCCGCGACTGTTTCGGTGTGGAACGTTCAAGACGCCGGTATTCCGGTTACCCGGGCGGTAGCGTCAGCGCCACCCCGGGTGACAGGAGACGACCATGAGGCACTGCATCGTCGCAGCACTCGCCGTGGTGTTGATGGCCGCCGCAGGTCTTTTCACCGCGGCGCCGCACGCTCGGGCGGGCTGCCTCCCCGGCGGCGCACCCGGGGTCATCAACAAATGCGACGGGCCGGTGCAGGCGGACGGCACGTGGCAGCGCTGCGTCGCGGTGGCCGAGTATGTGCCGCGGGGCTTCGGCTCCTACCTGGTGCCGGAGCGGCACTGCGACGTCATGAGCGCCGGGCGCCCGCATCCGAATCCGGAATTCGCCAACCCGCCCACGCACATTCCGGGCTGAACCGGCCGGTCACACCGCCGAGCGTCCGGTGATGGGCGGCAGATCGGCCAGCGTGACGATCCCCGGCGGGGCGGCGACCACAGCGGGTACCGCGTTGGTCACCGGCATGGCCGTGTAGATCATGCCCAACCCCATGAAGCCGGGCTCGGTCCAGTCCTTGGGTGGTAGGCAGTGCAGCACCGTGCGCATGTTGGGCAGCCCGAACACCTGGATGACGTGTCCGTGCTCGAGCGGCTTGGGCGGGGTGACGTGGTAGCCCATGATCCAGTTGAACCCGACACTGACGATGTTGTGATCGCCCACCCAGCCGCGGTGGTAGCCGTGCACTCCGGCGACCGTGCCCTTCGGGATCTGCATGAACCCCAGATCGCTGTCGTCGGTGGCCTCGGTGAAGGTGACGTCGAAGGTGATCCGGTCCAGGGTCGCGCCGATGGCATCGGCCATCATCGCCGCCGACTCGGCGAACACCTCGCTTTCGCGGCGCACGCTCTCGGCCAGCCCGGGGGTCTCGGGGTCCTGGGAGAACCCCATCGCGGTCTGGGTGCCCGCCGATTCGTAGGTGGAGCAGTCGACCGATTCGGTGATCCGGATCTCGTCAACCCGCTCGCACGCACCGGAGACCACCATGCCGACCAGATTGCTCATGCCGGGGTGCGCGCCGCTGCCGAAGATCGTCGAACGACCCTTCTCACACGCGTTGCGGATCCGCTCGAGGTCTTCGGGTGACTGCTTGCCGCCGGTGATCCAGGCCGCCGAGGAACACACGTTGATACCGGACTCCAGCAGCGCGACCAGTTCGTCGATGCTGGGCCACAACGGGTTGTAACAGCACGCGTCGGGCCGCAACGAGATCAGTGCGTCGATGTCGTCGGTCGCCGTGATCCCGGTCGGCTCCGGCCACCCCGACAGCTCGGCGGCGTCCACGCCCACCTTGCCCGCGCCGTGGGCATAGACGCCGACGAGCTCCATGTCGTCGCGTCCGATGATCGCGTGCAGCGAGCGTCGCCCGATGTTGCCTGTCGTCCACTGGATCACGCGTAACTGTCGGTCTGTCGGCATGGGATCAAGCTACCGCCTCTATGGTGGCCTGATGGGTGACACCGCACCGGTTGCCGTCGTGACCGGAGCCAGCCGCGGCGCCGGACGGGGCATCGCGACCGCACTCGCCGAACGCGGGTGGCAGGTGTACGGCACGGGCCGAACCGTCGGCGACGACCAGGGCTGGGGGACCGGGGTTCAGCTCGACCACCGGGACGACGACGCCGTCGGCAGGCTGTTCGACCGCGTCACCGCCGAGCGCGGACGGCTGGATCTACTGGTGAACAACGCCGCCGCCATCTCTGACGACCTGGTGTCGGCCAAGCCGTTCTGGCAGAAACCGCGCGACCTGGCCGACGTTCTCGATGTGGGTCTGCGGTCGTCCTACGTCGCGGCCTGGCACGCCGCACCGCTGCTGCTCGAGCGGCCCCGCGGCCTGATCGTGTTCACCTCGTCGCCGGGCTCGGTGTGCTACATGCACGGCCCCGCCTACGGCGCGCAGAAAGCAGGCATCGACAAGATGGCTGCTGATATGGCAGTCGACTTCCGCGACACCACGGTGGCGACGGTGTCGATCTGGATGGGCATCCTGTTGACCGACAAGCTCCGATCGGCGTTCGACGGCAACCCCGACGCGCTGGAACGCTTCGCCGAGCAGGCCGAGACACCGGAGTTCACCGGCCGTGTCATCGATGCGCTGTTCAGCGATCCGGCGTTGGCCGAGCTGAGCGGGCAGACGCTGATCGGCGCCGAACTCGCCGACCGCTACGGAATCACCGACAGCGGGGGACGCACGCCGCCGTCGCATCGGCAGATGCTCGGCGCGCCGCGGGTGCCGAGCACCGTCGTCGTGCGTTGAGTTCGTCGTGCGTTGAGTTCGTCGTGCGTTGACGTGGTGGCGCGCCGAGCTCAGGGGCAGATAAGACTCCAGAGTCCGCCCTCGCCGGCGCGTACTGCCATGTCGGTGACCTGTTCGTCCCAGTACCGCACCGACCCGAACTCTGCGCGCCAGGACAGCGCAGCGCGGGTGTACTCGTGCAGCCGATGCTCGCGGGTGGTGCCGATCGCGCCGAGGACCTGATGGGCGTTGCGCACCACCACCGACGTGGCATGGCCGGTGCACGAGCGCGCGGACGCCACCAGGAATTCGACGTGTGCGCCGGCCCAGTCCGCACCGACAGCGGCCGCCAGCGCCGCTTCGGTCGCCGACCGCGCCAGCGCCGCCTCCCCGGCGACGTCGGAGATGAGGTGTTGCACCGCTTGGAATTTCGCCAGCGGGCGGCCGAACTGCTCGCGGGATGTCGCGTGCTCGATGCACAAGGCCAGCGCTTGGTCGAGGGCCGCGCAGACCTGGATGGAGCGGACCAGGGCGGACTTCAATCGCAGCTGCGACACCAGCTCCTCGGAGATCGGCGCACCCTCTAGTGCGGCGATGTCGACGGCGACGGTGTCGCGCGGTTCGCCGATCATGTTGGCGCCGGCGGTGATCGTCATCTGGTCGGCCCCGACATCGGCGACGGCGTGCCCGTCACCGGCGGGGTGCACCACGACCACCCGCTGGGCCTGCGATGCCCACGGCACACCGATCGCCGTGCCCTGCTCGTCGACCACCGCCACGGTGCGTACGGCGGCGTCCGCGGGCAGGCCCGCGGCCTGCAACAGCCAACAGGCCAGAAGATCGTGCTCGGCCAACGGGATTCGGACCCCGTGGCGTACCACGACGGTCAGCAGCTCGGCGGCCTCGCGCCACCCGGCCCCGCTACCGCCGGACTCCTCGGAACCGGTGAGCCGGACCAGGCCGAGGTCGTCGAGCCGGCGCCACAGGTCTGCGTCCAGCGCCACCTCGGCCGGCCGTTCCGAAGCGGCGTACTCGGCGAACACCGCATCCATCATGTCCGTCAGGGCCGGATCGACGTCAGCCATCGTCATCGCAGTCCCAATCCCCGTGCGATCACACCGTGTAACACTTCGTTCGTGCCCCCTCGCAACGTGAAGCCGGGGCGTTGATCGACCGCCGCGGCGGCGAGCTCGGAGAATGACGCGCCGGCGGTGCCGTCGTCGTTGAGGTGGGCGAACTCGGCGATATCACCTTCGGTGGTGGTACCGAGCACCTTGACGACCGCGGCCGGGACATCGGCGGGTTCGTGACGTTCGAGGGCACCGGCGACCGCCGAGGACATCTGGTGCAGGCCCGCGACCCGGGCCACCAGTCGGCCGAGCTCGGGATCGCGCGAAATCTGCCCAGCCGATACGTGTGCGGCGCAGGCGTCGAGCACGGCGAACGTCGACAGCACGCGCTCGGGGCCGCTGCGTTCGTAGGCCAGCTCCGACGTGACCTGCTGCCAGCCGGCGCCGATCTCCCCGAACACCATCTCGTCGGGGACGAACGCACCGTCGAGGATCACCTCGTTGAAGTGGTGGGCACCGGTCATCGAGATGATCGGCCGGATCTCGACACCCGCACCGCGCAGGTCGACGATGAACTGGCTCAGCCCGGCATGGCGGTGTGCCGGGTCGACCGGGGCCGTGCGGGCCAGCGCGATGAACGCGTGCGCATGATGGGCCCCCGACGTCCACACCTTCGTCCCCGTCAGCGACCAGCCGCCGTCGACACGTTCGGCACGGGTGCGCACGCTGGCCAGGTCCGAGCCCGAGTCGGGTTCGCTCATCCCGATCGCGAAGAAACACTCGCCGGCGACGATCTTGGGCAGGAACTCCCGGCGCTGGGTCTCTGTGCCGTACTTCAGCAGTGACGGGACCACCTGGCGGTCGGCGAACCAGTGCGCGGCCATCGGGGCGCCGGCGGCCAGCAGCTCCTCGGTGACGACGAATCGGTCCAGGAACGACCGGCCGTGCCCGCCGTACTCGACCGGCACCGTCATGCCGAGCCAGCCCTGTTCGGCCAGCGCAGTGGTGAACTTCTCGTCCCACCCGCACAACCATCCGTCGATCGACGGGGTGAATCCGCCCGCGGCCAGCTGGTCGGCGACGAACCGACGTACCTCGTGTCGCAGTTCTGTCCCGGCTGTCGGGTCGGTTGTCGAGCGGGGTACCAGTCGAGGCAGGGTCATCGCTCTCCTACGGGTTCGGTGGCGGCTTCCGGTTCGGTGGCGGCTGCGTCGGCGGGCCCGGATTCGGCAGGCTCCTCGGCGGTGCCGGGTTCTGCAGACGGGGCGGGCTCGATGGACTGGTCACCGTGTTGGGACAGGGCGATGCCGAGCGCCAGGAAGAACGCGGCCGTCAATGTGCCGCCCAGATAGTGGTTCATCGGACCGCCGGGGGAGATGAAGCTGCCTGGCGGTCCGATGATCGTGATGGTTTCGATCAGCTGCTCGACCGTGAATATCGCGGCGCCGGTGCCGATCCAGCGCGGTAGGCGGTCTTCGTTGGCCGACAACAGGATCGGGACCGCGACACAGATGCCGGCGATGGTGGCGGCCGGGAGCCAGAAGAACCTGACGTCCTCGATGGCCAGGGCGGTCTCGGCGGGTACCTGGTTCGGGCGAAGCGATGCCCCACCGGTGAACCAGATCGCGACGCACATCTGTGCCACCAGCAGTGTCGACCCGATCGTGAACAGGTGGGCTGGCGGGCCGCCGAGCTGATCCCGGGCGAAGGCGAGCAGTACGGCCAGCGCCAGGACGGCGAAAAGCAGCAGCAGCGCCTGCACGCGCAGCACACCGGGGTCTGATCCGGGCAGCGCATGCAGCACCACCACCGCCGTCGCGTAGAGCACCGCGAACGCGATACCGGCGATCATCGGGGCTCGACGGTTCATATGCGGCAATGCTAGCCACCGCCGTCCCCAAAGCCGAGTTCATCCCCAGGTTGAGCGGTGCGACGAGCGATCGCGGCCCAGGGGTCGGACCCCGAACCTAGCGTCAGCGGCATGCCGACCGAACTGCCCGCCGATCGATTGCGCCGGCGCTTGGGCGCCGACGATTCCGACGCCGCCGCCGGGGGTGACGACGTCGAGGACGACCCTGATGCGTCCCTGTCGCGGTGGCTGCCGGACTCGCCGCCCGCAGCCGGTCCCGCGGCGTGGCTGGCCCGGATCCGGGCGGATCCGGGCCAGGCCGGCATCGTGGCGCTCGGGGCGGTCGGTGCGGTCGCCGTCCTGGTGACGGTGCTGACGCTGATGGGGGACCGCTCACCGGCGGTCGTATCGGCCAAACTGCCGCCAGTGGAGCCGGCATCGTCGGCGGCCGCGATGCCGGCGCCCGAAGCGGCCGAGCCTGTCGTCGTCAGTGTGGTCGGGCTGGTGCACACCCCGGGTCTGGTGACCCTCGAGCCGGGCGCACGCATCGCTGATGCGCTCGATGCGGCCGGCGGCGCCCTCGACGGTGCCGACATGCTCGGTCTGAACATGGCCAGGAGGGTCACCGACGGTGAGCAGATCGTGGTCGGGATCGGTGCGCCCCCGGGCCAGCCGACCGAGATGGGCAGCTCCGTCGTCACCGGCGCAGACAGCTCTGCCGGCACCGCCGACGCCGCGGGCCCGCGGGCATCGCCAGCGCCGGGTGGTCCGGCGGGCCCGGTCGATCTGAACACGGCCACTGTCGAGCAGCTCGACACGTTGCCGGGCGTCGGGCCGGTCACCGCGGCGGCCATCGTGTCGTGGCGCGACAGCAACGGCCGCTTCACCAGCGTCGATCAACTCGGCGAGGTGGACGGCATCGGCCCGGTCCGGTTGGCCAAGCTGCGCGACCTCGTGCTCGTGGGATGACTCTCCTCGATCTGCGGCTGGTCCCGGCGGCGCTGACGAGCTGGGCGGTGACGGCCTCGGGTATCTGCTGGTCCTGGCGCGGCGCGCTCATTGCGGCTGCTGCCGCGGTGGGGATCACCGCCACAACAGGGTGGTGGGCGGGGTGCCGGGACCGTCGCAGGAAGCCGGACCTGCGCGCGGTGGCCGCCGGTGCCGCAGCCGTGGCACTGGTGGGATTCGGCTTCGCGGTGGCCGTAGGTCTGCGGGCCGATCATGTACGAACCCATCCGGTGGCCCAGTACTTCGGCAGATCCACCACCGTCATCGTCGCCCCCACGGAGACGCCGCGAATCCTCACCGGCGGCCGGGTGATGTTCCGCGCGACGCTGGTGCAGCTGGACGGCGCTCGATCCGGTGGCCGGGTGGTGGTGTTCGCGTCGGGATCGGGATACGCGGACCTGGTCGTCGGTCAACCCGCGGCGTTCCGCACCGGTGTCGGTCACCCGACCAGACGCGACCTGACGGTCGCGGTGCTGGCCGCCCGAGGCCCCCCGACGCGGGGCCAACCGGCGCCGGTGCACCAGGTCGCACACCGGATCCGTGCCGCATTCGCGCAGGCGGCGCGGCTGGTGCTGGACACCGACCAGGCCGCGGTGCTGCCGGCGTTGGTGCTCGGAGACACGTCGGCCGTGCCCGCCCCGGTCACAGCCCAGTTCCGGGTCGCGGGTCTGACACATCTGACCGCCGTGTCCGGCGCCAACGTCACGATCGTGTGCGGCGCGGTGCTGCTGTCGGCGGCGCTGGTGGGTCCGCGGATCGCCGTGCTGCTGGCCGCCGTGGCGCTGCTGGGTTTCGTGGTCGTGGTCCAGCCGTCGGCCAGCGTGCTGCGGGCGGCGGTGATGGCGGCGATCACCCTGCTGGCAGTCGTGACGCGGCGGCGACGACAGGTGTTGCCGGCGTTGGCGGCCACCGTCGTCGGGCTCATGGTCGCCGCGCCGGAACTCGCCGTCGATGCCGGTTTTGCGCTGTCGGTGTCGGCGACCGCTGCGCTGGTGGTGTTGGCGCCGGTCTGGTCGCGCCGGTTGAGCGGGCGGGGCTGGCCACGACCATTGGCTGACGCGGTCAGTGTGGCGCTGTCGGCGCAGCTCGTCACCGCGCCGTTGGTGGCGGGATTGTCCGGATCCGTGAGCCTGGTGGGGGTGACGGCGAACCTGCTCGTCGCACCCGTCATTCCGCCCATCACCGTGATCGGCACCGCAGCGGCGGCGTTGTGTCCGCTGTGGCCGGCGGGGGCGCAGCTGCTGATCAGGTGCACCGAGCCGCCGGTGTGGTGGCTGCTCAACGTGGCGCGCTACGCCGCCGAGATGCCCGCTGCAGCGGTGCCGGTTCCGTCGGGTGTGCCCGGGGTCGTGACCGTTGCGATCGCGGTAGCGGGGGTTGCCGCGACGTGGCATTGGGCGGTGTCGCCGCGGCGTGACACCATCGTGCGGTGAGCCCAGCGACGGACACCGTGACCGGACTGCACCTGATCCTCGGCGACGAGGAACTGCTGGTGGAGCGTGCCGTCGGCACGGTGCTGCGGCAGGCGCGCGCAGCCGCGGGCACGGCCGACGTCCCCGTCGATCGCCTGCGAGCCGGGGAGGTGAGTGTCAGTGAGCTCGCCGAGCTGTTGAGCCCGTCATTGTTCGCCGATGAGCGCGTGGTCGTGCTGGAATCAGCCGCCGAAGCCGGTAAGGAGGCGGTCGGGGTCATCGAATCCGCCGCCGCGGACCTGCCACCGGGCACGCTGCTGGTCGTGGTCCACTCCGGGGGCGGGCGGGCCAAGGCGCTGGCCGACAAGCTCACGAAGCTGGGGGCCGAGGTGCACCCGTGCGCTCGGCTCACCAAGGCGACAGAACGAGCTGACTTCGTGCGCAACGAGTTTCGTGCGCTGCGCGTCAAGGTCGGCGACGACACCGTCGCCGCGGTGATCGAGGCGATCGGCTCCGACATCCGCGAGTTGGCATCCGCTTGCTCGCAGCTGGTCGCCGACACCGATGGCCAGGTCGATGCTGCGGCCGTACGCCGGTATCACTCGGGCCGCGCCGAGGTGAAGGGCTTCGAGATCGCTGACCGCGCGGTGGTCGGCGATGTGGCGGGAGCGGCCGAGGCGCTGCGCTGGGCGATGATCGGCGGTGAACCGCACGTGGTGCTCGCCGATGCGCTCGCTGAGGCGGTGCACACCATTGCCCGGGTCGGCCCGCTGTCCGGTGACGCCTACCGGCTGGCCGGCGAACTGGGTATGCCGCCGTGGCGGGTGCAGAAAGCGCAGAAGCAGGCGCGCCGATGGTCGCGGGATTCGGTCGCCGAAGCGGTCCGCCTGGTGGCTCAGCTCAACGCTGACGTCAAAGGTGCGGCCGCTGACGCCGACTATGCGCTGGAGAACGCGGTCCGAAGGGTCGCGGAGCTCGTGAGCGACTGATCGGCCGGGAGCTCGTGAGCGACTGATCGGCCCGGGAGCTCGTTCGCTTCGGACAGCCGGCGGCCCGCAGAATCGACAGATTCACGTCAGTTCGCCGATGCCGACTAGCTGACCTAGATGAGCTGACCTAGATCTTGTTGTAGGCCTGGGCCAGCGCCGACTTGCGGTTGGCCGCCTGGTTGCGGTGGATGACACCCTTGCTGGCGGCCTTGTCGAGCTTGCGGTTGGTCGAGGCCAGCAGCTCGCCGGCTTTCTCCTTGTCGCCCGACTCGACGGCCTGACGGAACCCACGCACGGCCGTGTGAAGTGAGGACTTCACCGACTTGTTGCGCAGACGGCGGCGCTCGTTGGTGCGGATCCGCTTCTCCTGCGACTTGATGTTGGCCACGCGTGTATTCCTTACATAAATCTCGACTGGGTTTGCTTGAGTCAGGGGGCGCCCGGTGCGGGCAGCGACTGTTCAGGTTACCAGCGAGCCAGAAATCTCCCAAAGCGAGACCTAGTGGCCTGCCGAAACGGCGGAAATGTTGCAGCATGGCAGTCTGTGCGTTCAGGGCAGCGCGAGGGAGGAGCAGAGGACACTTGGCGACGGAGACGGCACGAATCGCACGCAGTAACTCCAAACCGGTGAAGCGGCACGATGGCGTCTTCGGTGGATACAACAAACTCGGCTCGTACGACCAGGCCTTCGACGAGATGTTCGACGGTCAGGGCAGCGTCCGCGCGCCCTACAAGGGCATTCACTCCGAACTCGCGCCGTCTGACGCGTCCGAACTCGAGGCTCGGGCGGAGGCGCTGGGGCGCGCCTTCATCGACCAGGGCATCACGTTCTCGCTGTCCGGCCAGGAACGCCCGTTTCCGCTGGACCTCGTGCCGCGGGTGATCTCGGCCGCGGAATGGACCCGGTTGGAGCGGGGGATCCGCCAGCGGGTGCAGGCCCTGGAGATGTATCTCGACGACATCTACGGCGAACAGGAAATCCTGCGTGACGGTGTCATCCCGCGTCGGCTGATCACCTCCTGTGAGCATTTTCATCGGGAGGCCGTCGGAATCGCCCCGCCCAACGGGGTGCGCATCCACGTGGCCGGCATCGACCTGATCCGCGACGACCAGGGCAATTTCCGGGTGCTCGAGGACAACCTACGCTCCCCGTCGGGAGTCTCCTACGTCATGGAGAACCGCCGCACTATGGCGCGGGTGTTCCCCAACCTGTTCGCCACCCACCGGGTGCGCGCGGTCGGGGACTACTCGTCGCACCTGCTGCGGGCGCTGCGCAATGCCGCGGCCAACAATGTCGCCGATCCCACGGTCGTCGTGCTGACCCCGGGCGTGTACAACTCGGCGTACTTCGAGCATTCGCTGTTGGCGCGTCAGATGGGTGTCGAACTCGTCGAGGGCCGCGACCTGTTCTGCCGTGACAACACGGTGTACATGCGCACCACCGAAGGTGAGCGTCAGGTCGATGTCATCTACCGCCGCATCGACGACGACTTCCTCGACCCGATGCAGTTCAAGCCCGATTCGGTGCTCGGCGTGGCCGGCATCCTCAACGCCGCGCGCGCGGGCAATGTGGTGATCTCGAGCGCGGTCGGCAACGGTGTCGGTGACGACAAGCTGGTCTACACCTATGTCCCGACGATCATCGAGTACTACCTGGGTGAGAAGCCGCTGCTGGCCAACGTCGACACGTTCCGGTGCTGGCTCGACGAGGAACGCGAGGAGGTGCTGGATCGCATCGACGAACTGGTCATCAAGCCGGTGGAGGGTTCCGGCGGATACGGCATCGTGTTCGGTCCCGACGCGTCGGAGAAGGAACTGGCCACGATCACCAAGAAGATCATCAACGATCCGCGCGGCTGGATCGCCCAGCCCGTGATGCAGCTGTCCACGGTCCCCACCCAGGTCGACAACCACCTGGCCCCCCGCCACGTCGACCTGCGCCCGTTCGCCGTCAACGATGGCGACGACGTGTGGGTGTTGCCGGGCGGGCTGACCCGCGTCGCGTTGCCCGAGGGTTCGCTGGTGGTGAACTCCAGCCAGGGCGGCGGATCGAAGGACACCTGGGTGCTGGCCTCGCGCACATCGGCCGCCGATCGGGAACTGGCCGGTGACGAAGTGGTGCGAGCACTGCCGACGTCGGGTAAGTCCGGCGGTGCGAAAGCCGCCAAGACGGCGCCGAAGGCGGCGAACAAGAACGGCAAGGCGGACAGCTCGGACAACTCGAATCAGCAACAGCAGCAGCAGCAAAACCAGCTGCGGCAGCAGCAGCAGTAGAGGGGGTGGATGACGATGTTGGCACGCAACGCGGAGTCGCTCTACTGGATCGGTCGGTACGTCGAACGCGCCGATGACACCGCCCGCATTCTCGATGTGACGGTGCATCAGCTGCTCGAGGATTCCAGCGTCGATCCCGATCAGGCCTCCCGCACGCTGTTGCGGGTGCTGGGCATCGAACCGCCCGACGAGGAACTCGATGTGTGGTCTCTGACCGACATCGTGGCGTTCAGCCGGGACACCTACGGCGGCTGCTCGATCGTCGAGGCAATCTCCGCCGCCCGTGAGAATGCCCGGGGGGCAAGGGAAGTCACGTCCGGTGAGATCTGGGAGTGTCTGAACACCACGTACAACGCGCTGGCTGAACGCGAACGCGCCGCCAAGCGGCTGGGCCCGCATGAGTTCTTGTCCTTCGTCGAAGGACGCGCGGCGATGTTCGCCGGGCTGGCGGACTCGACACTCAGCCGCGACGACGGGTACCGGTTCATGGTCCTGGGTCGAGCCATCGAGCGGGTGGACATGACGGTGCGGCTGCTGTTGTCGCGGGTCGGTGATACGGCGTCGTCCCCGGCGTGGGTGACGCTACTGCGTTGTGCCGGCGCGCACGACACGTATCTGCGTACGTACCGGGGCGCGTTGGATGCCGCCAGGGTGGTCGAATTCATGCTGCTCGACCGGCTCTTCCCGCGCTCGATCTTCCACTCGCTGAAGTTGGCCGAACACAGCCTCGACGAACTGCTCAACCGTCCGCACGGTCGTCTGGGCGCCACCGACGAGGCTCAGCGACTCCTCGGACGCGCGCGCAGCGAGCTGGAGTTTCTGCAGCCGGGCGTGATCCTGGATTCGCTCGAGACCCGCCTGGCCGGGCTGCAGGAGACGTGCTTCGAGGTCGGCGAGGCGTTGGCGCTGCAGTACTTCCATTCCGCGCCGTGGGTGGCGTGGACCGACGCCGGTCGCAACGCGTTGGTGATCGAAGAAGGGGAGATCTAGATGTGGCGGATGCGTGTGGTGCACGCGACGGGCTATGCCTACAAGTCGCCGGTCACCGCGTCGTTCAACGAGGCGCGGCTGACGCCGCGGTCGGACAACCGCCAGAACGTGATCCTCAACCGGGTCGAAACCGATCCGGCAACCAGGTCGTACCGGTACGTGGACTACTGGGGCACGGCGGTGACGTCGTTCGATCTGCACGCCCCGCACACCGAACTCGAGGTCATCGCCTCGTCGGTGGTGGAAACCGAGAAGCCGGAATACTCCGAGATCGACATCACCTGGGATGACTTGGATACGGAAGCGGTCGTCGACAAGTACGACGAGGTCCTCGCTCCCACGCATTACGTCCCGGCGAGCAAGCGAATCGAGCGGGTGGGTCGACGGATCGCGAAGTATCACGAACCGGCGCAGGCCGTCATCGAGGCGGTGAGCTGGGTGCGCGACGAACTCAAGTACGTGCCGGGCACCACCGGCGTGCACACCTCGGGGGTGGACGCGCTGCGTGAAGGCAAGGGAGTCTGTCAGGACTTCGCGCATCTGACGCTGATGCTGTTGCGCGGCATGGGAATCCCCTCGAGGTACGTCTCGGGTTATCTCCACCCCAAGCGCAACGCCAAGGTCGGTGACACCGTCGACGGGCAGAGCCACGCCTGGATCCAGGCCTGGACGGGCGAGTGGTGGCATTACGACCCGACCAACAACACCGAGATCAACGAGCAGTACATCAGCGTCGGGGTCGGCCGCGACTACGCCGACGTGACCCCGCTGAAAGGTATCTACTCCGGTGAGGGGTCCACCGATCTCGATGTCGTCGTGGAGATCACCCGGCTGGCCTAGTTCTCGGTGAACCCCGGGTGTACGACCTGGGTCGTCAGCCCTGGCGGGCGCACACCCCGGGGTGGACCTCCACCCGGTGTAGGTCCTCGCCGATCTCGATCTGGCGGTCGAACACGGTGGCGGCCAACGCGCGCCAGTCGTCTTCTTGTCCTGGCGCGATCGGCGGGACGTAGTGGGTCAGGATCAGGATGCCCACCCCGGCGCGGGCTGCGGTGTCGGCGGCCTGCTCGACGGTGGAGTGGTAGTCGCAGATGTCGCGGATGCGCTGCATCGGCATCGCGTCGACGAGGTCCTTGCGAATCACGGTGTGGACCAGAGCGCCCGCGCCGGCGGCCAGCGCGTCGAGGGTGGGGCATGGCACCGTATCACCGGCGAGGACCACCGATGCGCCGTTGTGTTCGATACGGAAGCCGATGGTGGGGGCGACCGGTCGGTGGTCGGTGGGAGCGACGGTGATCGCGACGCCGTCGCGGCCCCACACCACGCCGTCGGTGACCTCCTCGACCTCGACCGGCGGCGGCGCCGTCAGATCAGCGTGGTGGGCGATGCGGTATCCGATGTCGGGGCCGAACGCCTTGAGCGTGTTCTCGACCACCTCGGCGGTCCCCGGCGGGCCGATGATCGGCAGCGGGGGCTGGTTGGGGGCGAAGTTGGACACCCACCGGCTGATCAGCACGTCACCGAGGTCGGCGATGTGGTCACTGTGCAGATGGGTCAGCAGCAGCGCGCTGATGGCGTTGGCGCCGACGCCCAATGCCGCGGTGCGCATCAACACTCCACGACCGCAGTCCACCAGGAAGGTCTGGTCGCCGGCGCGCACGAGCGTCGACGGGCCCGCGCGCCGCGCGTCGGGGATCGGGCTGCCGGTGCCGAGCAGAGTCACTTCGATCATGGCTTTCACCTAACCCTGTTTCCGCGCGGTGTGGGTGCCGGAAACGCCGATTTTGCGGGCGCGAATTGCCTACAGTTGAGGGTGCGAAGTCTGACGGGCGGAGAGAGCCATGCGGATATCCGACGTGTTGCGCAACAAGGGTGCGACGGTGGCCACGATCACCCCGGAGACCTCGGTGGCCGGGCTGCTGACCGAGCTGTCGGTGCACAACATCGGCGCGATGGTGGTGGTGTCGCCGGACGGCGTGCTCGGCATCGTGTCCGAGCGCGACATCGTCCGCAAGCTCCATGAGGTGGGTGGTGATCTGCTGCGCCGTCCCGTTTCGGAGATCATGACCACGCTGGTGGCCACGTGCGGACCGGACGACACGGTGGACAGCCTCAGCGCTTTGATGACCTGCAATCGGGTGCGCCACGTCCCGGTCGTCGTCGATGGCCGGTTGAGCGGCATCGTGAGCATCGGCGACGTGGTGAAGACCCGCATGGAGGAGCTGGAGCGCGAGCAGCAGCAACTCCAGGCCTACATCACCCAGGGCTGACGAGGTGACGGCCGGCATCGATGTCGACTTCGCGCGCAAGCAGGACGTGCCGGCGCTGGCCCGGGTGCTCGGCAGGGCGTTCTTCGACGACCCGGTGATGGAGTGGATGCAGCCTCACGACAAGCGCCGCGCCCGGGCGTTGCCGCGGATGTTCGCGGCCATGGTCCGACATCATTTCCTGGCCGGCGGAGGTGTCGAGGTGGCGCGGCGCGTCGGCGAGATGGGCGGGGCAGCGCTGTGGGATCCGCCTGGGCGCTGGAAGCAGACCCAGGCCGAGGAATTGCGCATGATGCCGCGGATGCTGCTCGCGCTGGGCCGCCGGTCCGGGCGAGGGATGGCGATCTCAGAGCTGATGAAGCGTCACCACCCGGAGGAGCCGCACTGGTATCTGGCCGTGCTCGGCAGTGACCCGCACGTGCGCGGCGCGGGGTTCGGAAAGGCATTGATGGAGTCGCGGTTGCGACGCTGTGACGCCGAGGGCGCGCCGTGCTACCTGGAGTCCACCAAGGAGTCCAACGTGCCCTACTACATGCGCTTCGGTTTCGACGTCACCGCGGAGCTGGCGATTCCGGGCGGCGGCCCGACCATGTGGCAGATGTGGCGCCCGCCGGCCAGGTGAATCGTCGGTTCAGCTCCACGAGTAGTCGGCGCGCAGCCGCGCTGCGACCAGATCGAACATCTCGCGCTCCAGAATCGCGCCCTCGCGCCGGATTCCTTCCTCGGGGACGTCGAGGACCCGGTCCAGCCGCACCCAGCTGACCCGGCCGTCATAGTCCCAGGTTCCGCTGCCGATGCTGATCCAATTCGGGTCGTTGCGGTGATGGTCCTGGCTCGACAACATCAACCCGAGCAACACGCTGCGGTCGCGGCCCACTACCAGCACCGGACGGTCCTTCCCGCGGCTGGGGTCGTCTTCGTAGACCACCCAGGTCCACACGATCTCGCCCGGATCGGCGCGGCCGTCCAGGTCGGGGGAGTAGGCGATGCGGCGGGCCCGGTGCGCGGTCGGAACGAAGTTGCTCGACACCGGCCGGCCGGCGGGCAGGGCGGCGGCCGGTCCGGGCTGCTGGTTGGCCAGGGCGTCCAGGCCGATCCGCAGCCCCTGCTGGAGGAGCTTCGGGGCTTCGTTGAACACGAGGTTCTCGGTGCTCTTGATCAAGAACCGCTGGAACGTCTTCAAATACGACGACGAGGACGCCATACCGGCCAAGCATAAGGGGCGCTGCTGTGACGCGACGGTGCGTAGGGGGGGTGGACGGCGGTCTCCAGCCGCCCGGCGGACCGCTCGATTGTGTCGCCGGGGCCTGCGCTCGATACTCTGGTGGAGCCGTCCCAGGCTGTACCGACGCCCGCTCACCAGGAGATTCCCATCAGCAGTTTCGCCGACAAGACCTTCACCGCGCCGGCGCAGATTCGGAACTTCTGCATCATCGCTCACATCGACCACGGCAAGTCCACACTTGCCGACCGGATGCTGCAGCTCACCGGGGTGGTGGACGAACGGTCGATGCGCGCGCAGTACCTGGACCGGATGGACATCGAACGCGAGCGGGGCATCACGATCAAGGCGCAGAACGTGCGCCTGCCGTGGGAGGCCAACGGGCAGCAGCACGTGCTGCATCTCATCGACACGCCTGGTCACGTCGACTTCACCTACGAGGTGTCGCGCGCGCTGGAGGCGTGCGAAGGCGCGGTGCTGCTGGTCGACGCCGCCCAGGGCATCGAGGCGCAAACGCTGGCCAACCTGTACCTCGCTCTGGACCGCGATCTGGCCATCATCCCGGTGCTCAACAAGATCGACCTGCCCGCCGCCGACCCGGACCGGTACGCCGCCGAGTTGGCCCACATCATCGGTTGCGAGCCCACGGATGTGCTGCGGGTGTCGGGCAAGACCGGGGAAGGGGTCGCCGAGTTGCTCGACGAGGTGGTCCGTCTGGTTCCGCCGCCCACCGGCGACGCCGACGCCCCGGCGCGGGCGATGATCTTCGACTCGGTCTACGACACCTACCGCGGCGTGGTGACCTACATTCGCGTCGTCGACGGCAAGATCGTGCCGCGCGAGCGGATCAAGATGATGTCCACCGGCGCCACCCACGAACTGCTCGAGGTCGGCATCGTCTCGCCGGAGCCCAAGGCGTCCGACGGTCTGGGCGTCGGCGAGGTCGGTTATCTGATCACCGGCGTCAAAGACGTGCGGCAGTCGAAGGTCGGTGACACGGTGACCTCCGCCCGCGGCGGCGCCAGCGAGCCGCTGACCGGCTACCGCGAGCCCAAACCGATGGTCTACTCGGGGCTGTATCCGGTGGACGGATCGGACTATCCCGACCTGCGGGAGGCGCTGGACAAGCTGCAGCTCAACGATGCCGCGTTGACCTATGAGCCGGAGACGTCGGTGGCGCTGGGGTTCGGGTTCCGCTGCGGATTCCTGGGTCTGTTGCACATGGAGATCACCCGCGAGCGCCTGGAACGCGAATTCGACCTGGACCTGATCTCGACGTCGCCCAACGTCGTGTACCGGGTCATCAAGGACGACGAGACCGAACTGACGGTGACCAACCCGTCGGACTGGCCCGAGGGCAAGGTCCGCACCGTGTTCGAACCCGTGGTCAAGACCACGATCATCGCGCCCAGCGAGTTCATCGGCACCATCATGGAGCTGTGCCAGTCGCGCCGCGGCGAGTTGGGTGGCATGGACTACCTGTCGACGGAGCGTGTCGAGTTGCGCTACACGCTGCCGCTCGGCGAGATCATCTTCGACTTCTTCGACTCGTTGAAGTCGCGCACCCGCGGCTATGCCAGCCTGGACTACGAGGAGGCGGGTGAGCAGGAATCGCAGCTCGTCAAGGTCGACATCCTGTTGCAGGGCGAGCCGGTGGACGCGTTCAGTGCGATCGTCCACAAGGACGGGGCGTTCGCGTACGGCAACAAGATGACCACCAAGCTCAAGGAACTCATCCCGCGCCAGCAGTACGAGGTGCCGGTGCAGGCTGCGATCGGTTCGAAGATCATCGCCCGCGAGAACATCCGCGCCATCCGAAAGGACGTGCTGTCCAAGTGCTACGGCGGTGACATCACGCGCAAGCGCAAACTGCTCGAGAAGCAGAAGGAAGGCAAGAAGCGGATGAAGACCATCGGCCGGGTGGAGGTTCCGCAGGAGGCCTTCGTCGCAGCGCTGTCGACGGATTCGACGGCCGACAAGCCGAAGAAGTAGCGGATCCCGGTCGTGAGCCCGTCGTAAGAGTTTCCGAAACTGGCGTGCGGGCCCGCGGCGATGCCGCCAGGATGATCCCCACGATGGTCGCCAACGCCGGCCAGCGGTGAGCGGGCAGGAGGACCGGATGCCGATACGTCGGGTGGCTGTGGCCGCCGCGGCCTGTGTCGCGCTGGCGGGGTGCGGGGCCCAGCCGGTCGACGACCGCCCGACCGTACGCATCGCGCCGGCCGTACAACCGGCGCAGGCGATTCCGCTCGGCGGTTTCCTCCCCACCGCCGACGACCTCTCGGCCGCGCTGGGCACCGGTCCGAACGGCTTCATGGGCCCGACCGTCGAAGGTGGTGAGGACACGCTGCTGCGCAGTGTCGGCGAGGCTCAGGTGACGCCCGCGGACTGCGCCGGCGCCCCGTATCGGCTCCAGCAGGCTGTCTACCGGGACAGCCCGGTGTTGTCGGTGGCCAGCGCCTCCTGGGCGGGCGGCGGATTCGATGCCGCCCCGGTCTCGGCGTTTGTCGGTGTCGTGCAGATGGGCAGCGCCGCCGCGGCCCAGGACTTCTTCGCCACCACCACCGAGCGGTGGCGGCGCTGCGCCGGTCAGACCGTGGCCTTGCAGCAGCCGGGGTTGGGCAGCGGCGAGTTGAGCCGCGTCACCGATGTCGTGTTCGACGACAGCGTGGTCGCGGCGTCGGTGCTGCATGTCTCGGCCGGCACCGAAGCGCCCACCGGGTTGCGAGCCGTCGGCGTCACCGGCGACTGCGTCGTCGACGTGGAGGTCGTCGATCCGCGCGCACCAGCGCGCGCGGACGGGGCGGCCGCGGTGACGGAGTTGGTGTTGGACCGCATCGCGGCACAGCGGTGACGTTGCCAGCGTCGTACGGGACAATCACAAGGTGGCTCACAGCATCGGAATCGGTCGAATCTGTGCGGTCCTGACGACGTCGGCCCTGCTCGCAGGCTGTGTGTCCACGGTGGACGGCACCGCGGTGCGCGGCCGCCCCGCCGGTCCGCTCGACGTCCCGTTGTTGACGGAGTCTCAGCTGGACGGTTTGCTGCTGAGCATCGGTGAGCTCAACGGCATCATGGGTTCCACCCAGATGAAGGTGACCAGCGAGCTCGA
Organism: Mycolicibacterium poriferae; assembly: GCF_010728325.1. Next base: position 4,259,697 of record NZ_AP022570.1, on the reverse strand, counting down.
CGAGATGACCGACCACGCCGACGAGGTGTCGGATCCGGACTGCCTCGGTGCGGTGTACGGCGCCGAGGAGCCGGTCTACGCCGGCAGCGGCTGGACCGCCGTGCGCGATCAGGTGGCACGCGAACCCAACGACGACAACGAGCATTGGGTCGAGCAGACCGCGGTGCTCTACCCGGCTGCGGAGAACGCGCAAGGGTTCTTCGACGATTCCACCGCCACCTGGCAGGACTGCGCGAATTCCGCGATCGGCGTCGGCGACGGCGAATACCTGTGGCAGCTCGGTGAGGTCGAGAACGACGACAATCTGATCACCCAGCTGACCACGCAGGAGGGTGCCGACGGCTGGGCTTGCCAACACGCGCTGTCGCTCGTGTCCAACGTGACGGTGGAAGCGTGGGCGTGCGGCTACGCGGTCAGCGACGAGGCCGCGGAGATCGTCACGGCCATGGTGGACAACGCGGCAAAGTAGCGACCCGTTCAGCGACCGTTCACTGTCTGGGTTCTGTTTGATCAGTTAGCGGGCATAACTTTCCCGCGTGGCTGAACAGACGACCTCTTCGCCCCCGACACCAGCAGAAGCCGTGTTCCTGGGGGACGACCGCAACTGGCATCTGACGTTCGGGCTGATGCTCGCCGTCGCGTTCGGCGCGTTCACGTGGTGGTCCTTCGGCTACGTGGACAGCTCCGCCAGCAAGGTCATCCTGATCACCGCCACCGTGCTGGGCATGTTCATGGCCTTCAACATCGGCGGCAACGACGTGGCCAACTCGTTCGGCACCAGCGTGGGCGCCGGCACCCTGACGATGAAGCAGGCGCTGCTGGTCGCGGCGATCTTCGAGGTCAGCGGCGCCGTCATCGCCGGCGGTGAGGTGACCGACACGATCCGCAGCGGGATCGTCGATCTGTCGATCGTGCAGATCTCCCCGATGGATTTCGTGTTCATCATGATGGCCGCGCTGTTCGCCGCGGCCTTCTGGTTGCTGTTCGCCACCCGGATGGGCTATCCGGTGTCGACCACGCACTCGATCATCGGCGGCATCGTCGGCGCCGCATTGATGCTCGGGTTCGTCACCGGTCAGGGCGACTCGGCGCTGGACATGGTCCAGTGGGACCAGATCGGTCAGATCGCGATCTCCTGGGTGCTCTCGCCACTGCTGGGTGGGCTGGTGGCCTACCTGCTCTACGGCACGATCAAGCGGCGCATCCTGACCTACAACGAAGAGGCCGACGCCAAGCTGGTGGAGATCCGCAAAGAGCGCATCGAACACCGCAACCGGCACAAGCAGGCCTTCGAGCGGCTCTCCGAGATCCAGCAGATCGCCTACACCGGCGCGATGGCCCGCGACGCGGTCGCGGCCAACCGGGGCGACTACGACCCCGACGAGCTGGAGAGCGACTACTACAAAGAGCTGCACGACATCGACTCCAAGGCCCGCTCGATCGACGCCTATAAGGCACTGCAGACCTGGGTGCCGTTGCTGGCAGCTTTCGGCGCGATGATCATCGCGGCGATGCTGCTGTTCAAGGGGCTCAAGAACATGCATCTGGGCCTGACCACGATGAACAACTACTTCATCATGGGCATGATCGGCGCCGCGGTGTGGATGGCGACCTTCATCTTCGCCAAGACCCTCAAAGGCGAATCCCTGCCGCGGTCGACCTTCCTGATGTTCAGCTGGATGCAGGTGTTCACCGCGTCAGGCTTCGCGTTCAGCCACGGCAGCAACGACATCGCCAACGCCATCGGCCCGTTCGCCGCGATCCTCGACGTGCTGCGCAACGGTGATGTCGAAAGCGAAGCCGCCGTACCGCCGGCGGCGATGCTGGCCTTCGGCGTCGCCCTTGTCGCCGGGTTGTGGTTCATCGGGCGCAAGGTCATCGCGACCGTCGGCACCAACCTCACCGAAATGCATCCGGCGTCGGGTTTCTCTGCCGAACTGTCGGCAGCTGCGGTGGTCATGGGTGCCAGCGTGCTCGGCCTGCCGGTGTCGAGCACCCACATCCTGATCGGCGCCGTGCTCGGCGTGGGCATCGTCAACCGGGCCACGAACTGGAACCTGATGAAGCCGATCGCGCTGGCCTGGGTGATCACGCTGCCCGCGGCGGCCACACTCGGCGCCGTGGGCTTGGTGGCGCTGCGCGGGATTTTCTGACGCGGGATCAGCCCGCCTCGCTCACATCGGGGCGTTGGCGGGCTGGAAGACGCCCGAACTGTCGGATTCCTCCTCGGCGCGGATCACGTGCACCACGGCGTTGATCAACGCCAGGTGGGTGAAAGCCTGCGGGAAGTTGCCGAGGTGCCGACCGGTGCGCGGCTCGATCTCCTCGGCGTAGAGGTGCAGGGGACTGGCGAAGGACAGCAGCCGTTCGCACAGGTGCCGGGCCCGGCTGATCTCGCCGATCTCGACCAGTGCCGACACCAGCCAGAACGAGCAGATCGTGAAGGTGCCCTCTTCGCCGGCCAGGCCGTCGTCGGTCTCCTCCACGCGGTACCGCAGCACCAGGCCGTCCTCGGTGAGCTCCTCGGCGATGGCCAGCACCGTGGCCCGGATGCGCGGGTCGTCAGGCGGCAGGAACCGGGTCAGCACGGCCAACAGCAGCGACGCGTCCAGGGCGTCGTCCCCATAACGCTGGGTCAGCACCCCGCGGTCGTCGACGCCGCGCTCGAGGATGTCGGCTTTGATCTCCTCGGCGATGACGCGCCACTGCTGGGCGTAGGACTTCTCGCCCTCCAACTCGGCGAGCTTGGCGCCGCGGTCGAGCGCCACCCAGCACATGATCTTGCTGGACGTGAAGTGCTGCGGCTCGCCGCGCACCTCCCAGATGCCGCGATCGGGCTCGCGCCAGTGCTTGATCGCTTCCTCGACCTGCTCCTTGAGTACCGGCCACAACGTCTCGGGGATCTGTTCACGCGACTTGGTGTGCAGGTAGACCGAGTCGAGCATGGTGCCCCAGATGTCGTGCTGCATCTGGTTGTAGGCGCCGTTGCCGATCCGCACCGGCCGGGCGTAGTCGTAGCCGGACAGGTGGTTGAGCTCTTCTTCGACGAGGCTGCGTTCGCCGCCCACCCCGTACATCACCTGCAGCGGGTGCCGTTCACCGTTGTTGGCGCCGGACACGTCGGCGATGAACGCGAAGAAGTCGTCGGCTTCGCGGTCCAGGCCCAGGGTGTAGAGCCCCCACAACGCAAAGGTGGAGTCGCGGACCCAGGCATAGCGGTAATCCCAGTTGCGTTCGCCGCGCGGCGTTTCGGGCAGCGACGTCGTCGGCGCCGCGAGCAGGGCGCCGGTCGGCGAGTAGGTCAACCCCTTCAGTGTCAGCGCGCTGCGCTGCAGATACGACCGCCACGGGTGATCGGGGAAGTTGCCGACGTTGATCCACTGTCGCCAGGATTCACTGGTCTTCCACATCTTGTCGGCGGCTTCGTCGTAGGTCTGCGGGGCCGGATGCTTGGACCAGCTCAGCGCGACGAAGACGTTGTCGCCCTCGTTGAGCCGGGTGCGGGCACGGGCCTCGCGGCCCTCCAGGCCGATCCGCAGGTTGGTGGTCAGCCGCAGGGTGGGGTGGGAGTCCGGGTTCTTGGTGGCCCGCGCGATCGCCTCGCCGTAGGCCTGCGCCGAGTACTCCCAGGTGGCGCTGGTGCGGTGATAGTCGAACGACGGCTCGCAGTTCATCACCAGCTCGACCGTGCCGCTCACACAGCGCACCGTGCGCAGCAGGATGTGCTCGGCGTCCCAGTCCATCGGGGTGCGCCGGTGGGTCCGCGAGCGCGTCTCCAGGTCGTGCCAGGGACCCATGACCAGCGCGTCGCGCACGATCAACCAGCCGGTGTGGGTCTGCCACGTGGTTTCCAGGATCAGGCTGCCCGGAAGGTAGCGCCGGGCGGCGGGAACCGACACCCCGTAGGGACCCAGCCGGAAATGCCCGGCGCCCCGGTCCAGGATGGCGCCGAACACACTCGGGGAGTCCGGCCTGGGCACACACAGCCACTCCACAGAGCCCGCCGACGAGATCAGGCACGTGGTCTCGCAGTCGGACAGGAATGCGTAGTCCGCGATCGGGGGAAACGGGTTACGCAGCGTCGTGCCGGCGTAGTAGGGCTCCGGTGCGGGCAGGGCGAACGTGCCCTCGCCGCTGGACACCACTTCGCCGGACGCCTCGCTCTGGTGCACGACCATCTGGCCATCATCAACTGCCGGGCACCCTTGCGTCTACTCGGGGCCACGGTGTGTTGTGCGTCGTTCGCCGTTGCGGGCGCTGGGCATAGTCTGGCGGGATGGACGGGTTCCTCAGCTGGTGGGACGGAGTGGAGTTGTGGCTGTCCGGGCTGTCGTTCGTGGCGCAGACGGCCGTGGTGATGCCTGTGGTGCTCGCCGTGGCCTACGGCATCGCGGTGTTGCTCGACGGCGCGCTCGGCAACGGGATACGGCTGAGGGACCGGCTGCGACGCCCGAGTGGTGACGCAGGAGCCGACGACGGAGGAGACAGATGAGGGGCATGCCGCGCTCGCGGGTGACACTGGCGCTGGTCGCGTTGATCGTTCTGGTGATCGTCATGTGGCTGGCCACCCGCTGAGGATGCGGCTCTCGGCGAAGTGGAAAACCGTTGCGGCACTTCTGCTTTCGGCGACGGTAGTGGTGTCCTGCAGTGGCGGGTCCAGCCAGGCCGGTGGCGCGGATCCCGGGGTCGCCGACGCCGAGACCACCCTGAAGTTGCTCGCGTTCTCCGAGACAGAACCGGCGTGGACGACGGTGGAGTCGGCGTTCGCCGCGACGCCGGAAGGCGCAGAGGTCGCGGTCGAGGCCTCGTACGGTTCCTCGGCCGAGCAGTCCCGCGCGGTGGAGACGGGCACGACCGCCGACGTGGTGAACGTCTCCGTCGAACCGGACATCGCCCGCCTGGTGGAGGCGGGGAAGGTGGACGAGAACTGGGATGCGGGCGTCACCAAGGGGATCCCGTTCGGGTCGGTGGTGAGCCTGGTGGTACGTCCGGGAAACCCGAAGAGCATCGGTGACTGGGGTGATTTGCTACGTCCGGATGTCGAGGTGATCACAGCGAGCCCGCTGAGTTCCGGCTCGGCCTGGTGGAACCTGTTGGCCCCGTATGCGTGGGCGAGCGGGGGCGGCCAGGACCGGCAGGCCGGGCTGGACTATGTCCGTGAACTGGTCACCGACCACGTCCGGTTGCATCCCGGCTCGGATCGTGAGGCGAGTGACGCGTTCCGGCGGGGCAGCGGCGATGTGCTGCTGACCTCGGAGGTCGAGGCGCTGAACGTGGGCTTCGAGCAGGTTCGTCCACCGCAGACGATGAAGATCGAGAGTCCGGTGGCGGTGGTCAGTACCGGCCGGCACCTCGAGCAGGCGGTCGACTTCGTGAACTTCCTGTTCACTGCCGAGGCGCAGAAGCTGTGGGCCGAGGCCAACTTCCGACCGGTCGATCCTGGTGTCCTTGCCGACTACACCGACGAGTTCCCCGCGCCGCAGACACTGTGGACGGTCGACGAGCTCGGCGGCTGGGAGGTGGTCGAGCCCCAGCTGTTCGACGAGGACACCGGCGCGATCACCAAGATCTACCGCCAGGCCACTCGGTGAGGACTCCCGCACCGACCTCCACGTCGGGGCGGTGACGCCGACCGTCGGGGCCGCGCGGATCAGGCCAGGGCGAGGAAGAGCTTCTCGAGCTCGTCGACGCTCATCTCGCGCTGGCGCCCGTCGTTCTCGTCTGTGACGATGCACTCCCGCAGCCCGGTGGCAACGATCTTGAAACCGGCCCGGTCCAGCGCCCGCGACACCGCCGCCAGCTGGGTGACGACGTCTTTGCAATCACGGCCCTGCTCGATCATCGAGATGACGCCTGCGAGCTGGCCCTGGGCCCGACGCAGGCGGTTGAGCACGGCGTTGATGGCCTCCTGGTCACCGACCATGATGGGCTCCTTCGATCTGGTGTTCAAGAACTTTGAACAGCTAGTGGTCTGTCGGTGAATTAGTACGGTAGTTTGTAGTATGCCTGTTATGACAGCTGCCGCTTTGCCGGTCAGTGATGCTCAGCGTGCTCAGTTGCAGAAGATGGCCGGCTCGACGTCGTTGCCGCATCGAACGGTGGTGCAGGCACGGGGGCTGCTGTGGGCCAGCGACGGGGTTGCCAACGAGGAGATCGCGCGCCGGTGCGACGTGGACTCCGACACGGTGCGGCGATGGCGTTCTCGGTTCGCTGAGAACGGTATCGAGGGCGTCGGGCGAATCGCCAAGGGCCGTGGGCGCAAGCCGAGCCTGCCGGCGGGCACCGTCGAGGAAGTCCTGCGGTTGACGCACAAGGAACGCCCTGCTGATGGGTCGACCCACTGGAGTACCCGGACGTTGGCCGACCGCGTCGGGATCGGCAAGGACGCTGTCGCCAAGATCTGGGCTGATCACAACCTCAAGCCGTGGAAGGTTGAGACGTTCAAGGTCAGCAACGATCCTCGGTTCGAGGAGAAACTCGTCGATGTCGTTGGGCTGTACCTGAATCCGCCTGCACGGGCGGTGGTGTTCAGCTTCGATGAGAAGACCCAGTGCCAGGCGTTGGACCGTACGCAACCGTCGCTGCCTATGAAACCAGGTCGTGCCGGAACCATGACCTATGACTACAAACGCAACGGCACGATCGACTTGTTCGCGGCGATGAACGTCGCCACCGGTGAGGTCCTGACCGATCTGCGCAAAGGTCACACCGGGACCGACGTATTGCGCTTCTTCAAACAGATCGACGCCAGCGTCCCGCGTGGTCTCGGTGTGCATGTCGTCCTGGACAACCTGTCGACGCATTCCACTCCAGAGATCGTGAACTGGTTGGCGCACAAGGATCGTCGGCGTTTGCACCTGCATTACACCCCGACCTCGAGCTCGTGGGTGAACCTGGTCGAGCGATGGTTCAAGGAACTCACCGACAAGCGGTTGCGCCGTGGGGTCTTCACCAGCGTCGCCGACCTCACCGAAGCTATCACCACCTGGGCCACCCACTGGAACACCGACCCCAAGCCCTTCATCTGGAAAGCCACCGCCGAAGACATCATCACCAAAGTCCAACGCGGCCGCGCCACCCTCCACCAGATCAAAACGCAGACGGACCACTAGGAGTTTACGCTACCCACCGGGGTATGACCGGTGGGCGCGCGCCACTCAGGCCAGACCTTTGAGCATCAGGTTCCAGTACATCGCCGGCAGGCCGTACTTCTTGAGGTACCAGTAGGCCCGGTGCGGCTTGGTCGGGTCCAGCAGGGGCACCGACGGTTTCAGGTTGAACTCGTAGTCGAACTCGGCCAGCAGCATCTCGTGCGAGGACGTGACGATCGGGCACGATGCGTACCCGTCGTACCGCGCGCACAGGGTTCGTCCGCCCAGATAGGCATCGACGTTGTCGACCACCACCGGCGCCTGTTTGCGGATCGCGGCGCCGGTCTTGGAGTTCGGCGACGACCCGGCATCACCGAGTGCGAACACGTTGGGGTAGCGCACGTGCTGCATCGTGTGCTTGTCGATGTCGACGTAGCCGCCGGCCTGTCCGGTGGACAGCGGGCTGTTCTTGATCCAGTCCGGCGCCGACTGGTGCGGGACGACGTGGAGCAGGTCGTAGCCCAGCGTGCCGTCCTCGCCGCCCTCGGCGACCGCCTGCAGCGTCACCTTGCGGCTCGCCGCGTCGACCGACGTCACCTCGGTGAGGGTGTGCAACGTGATGCCGTATTCGGCGATGACCTTGTCGAGGTTGTCCGCGATGGCGGGGATGCCGAAGATCCTCGGCGTGGGTACCACCAGGTGCACGTCGATGTCGTCGAGCACACCCGCACGCCGCCAGTGATCACACGCCAGGTAGGCGATCTTCTGTGGGGCGCCGGCGCATTTGATGGGGCCGGAGGGCATCGTGAAGACCGCAGTACCGGATCGGAGGTTCCTGATGAACTCCCAGGTGCGCGGAGCCAGATCGAACTGGTAGTTCGACGACACCCCGTCTCTGCCCAGCGCGTCGGCCGCCCCGTCGATGCGGTCCCAGTCGAGCTGGATGCCCGGACACACCACGAGCGCGTCGTAGGTGTAGGTCGCGCCGTCCTCACACGTCACGGTGTTGGTGTCCGGGTCGACGGCCGCCGCCGCGTTACGGATCCACGTGGCGTCGTGTGGCATCACGCTGGCCTCCGCGCGTTCGGTGTCGGCGGCGTCTGCCTGGCCTGCTCCGACGAGCGTCCACAGCGGTTGGTAGTAGTGCACGCTGGACGGCTCGATGACGGCGACGTCGGCATGGCCCTTGCGAAGCAGACGCGCCGCGACGGTGATGCCCGCGGTGCCGCCGCCGATGACGAGGATGCGGTGGTGATGGGACTTCATTGTCTCGCTCTCCCTGTTTCGTTGTCGCTCAGGCGCTCTGGGTGACTTCTTCCCAGGCGTTGTAACCGCCCAGGATGTCGCTGACATCGGCGAAGCCGCGCTGCCGCAGCACGCTGGCCGCGACCGAGGAGCGGTATCCGCCCGCGCAGTAGACGACCGTCGGAGCGTCGGCGTCGAGTTCGTCCACTCGGTCGGGGAGTTGGCCGACCGGGATGTTGACCGCGCCCGGGATCATGCCCGCTGCGGCTTCGCCCGGGTTGCGGACATCGACGATCTGCAGACCGCTGACCTCCTGGGCCCGCTCACCGAATGCCTTGGCGGTCAACCTGGAGGCGGCCCGCACCTGGTCGGGATGGGTGAGCATCACCTTCTCGGGCTCGGCCAGGTAGCCGACCACGCGGTCGAATCCGATCCGCGCCAACCGGTTCTTGCCTTCGAGCTCCTGGCCGGCGTCGGTCATCAACACGATGTCGACGTCGGGTTTGACCACGGAGCCGGCGAATTCGGCGTACCGGCCTTCCAGCCCGATGTTGACCGCGCCGCGCAGGTGGCCCTGGGCGAACTCCTCGGGTGTGCGTCCGTCGACGAGCATCGCACCACCGGCCACGGCGTCGAGCGCCTGCTGGTAGCTCATCGCGGGCGGCATCGCCGTCTCGTCGAGCAGGGCGCGGTCCTTGCGGTTGAGGATCGCGTCGTAGACGAAGTAGCTCGGCGCCGGCGGCTGGCCCTCGGTGACCATGGCCATGAACGAGGCCTTGTCGGCGGCCCGCAGAGCGTAGTTCCACTGCTTCTGATCGCCCATGGTGGACCACAGTTCGGTGGACAGGTTCTTCCCGCACGCCGAGCCCGCGCCGTGGGCGGGGTAGACACGCGTGGCGTCGGGCAGCGGCATCAGCTTGTCGTGCAGCGAGTCGTAGAGCATGTCGGCCAGCTCGTCGCGGCTGAAACCGATGGAGGCCAGCAGATCGGGGCGGCCGACGTCACCGATGAACAGCGTGTCGCCGGTCAGCACGCCGTAGGGCACGGAGTCGCCGCCGTGTTCGTACACGACGATGCTCATCGACTCTGGCGTGTGGCCGGGGGTGTGGCGGAACTCCAGGGTCACGCCGTCGGGTCCGCCCAGTGCGTAGCGCTGCCCGTCGTCGACAGCCATGAAGTCGAACTCGGGCTTGGCCACGGAGGAGTAGACGATCGTGGCGCCGGTGGCATCGGCGAGCTCCAGATGACCGGAGAGGAAGTCGGCGTGGAAGTGGGTCTCGATGACGAGCTCGATCGTCAGGCCGAACTTCTCGGCGTCGGACACGTATTCGGCGACGTCGCGCTGCGGGTCGACGACGACCGCGCGCTTGGAGTCCTCGTCGGCGATCAGGTACGACGCGTGCGACAGGCAGTCCAGGTAGTACTGGATGAACTTCATGATCCGAGCCCTTTCCGATGTAGCTATATACCCAGGGGGGTATCAAACCGATACGGACGAAGATATACCCCTAGAGGTATACGGTCAAGGGGCTGGGTTCAGCGTCACACCGGTTGGGCCGGCAGCAGGCGGTGCAGCACGTCGGTCAGGGTGACCACCGTGCGACCCGCTGCCGTATCGACCACGACCAGATGATTGCGGGTTTCCCGCATCACCTGCAGAACCTCGTAGACCGGCGCGGTGGCGGCGACGGTCAGCACCGGGCGCATCAGCTCGCCCGCGACGCCCCGACCGGTCAGGCTGTCCCGGACGTGGACGACCCCGACGGGCTCGTCACCGTCGTGCACGACCAGCCTGCGGTGGCCCGTCGATTTCGAGGCCTCCTGGATCTGCGCCGAAGTCGCCGTGACGTCGACGGCGCTGTAGCCAGGGTGACCGGGCGCCAGCTCGCCGATCGTCAGCGCCTGCAACTGCAACGCGCTGGTCAGGTTGGCGTGGTAGCGCTCGTCGAGCGTGCCGACGGTCGCCGAATGTTCGACGAGCTGCCGCAACGTGTCGGGATCCTGGGTGTCGGCCAGCTCGTCGACCGGATCGACCCCGACCCTGCGCAGGCACCAGTTGGCGGCATGGTTGAGGGCCTTCAACAGCGGGCGGGTCAGGAACATGAAGGCGCGCATCGGAATCGCCAGCAGCATGGCGGAGCGCTCCGGATGCGCGATCGCCCAGGACTTGGGCGCCATCTCGCCGACCACGAGGTGCAGGAACGTGACGATGAGCAACGCCAGCACGAAACCGCCCACATCGGCCAACCACGACGGTGCGCCGAATCCGCCGATCCAGGGCGTGATCGCATAGTGCACAGCGGGTTTGGTGATCGCGCCCAGTAACAGCGTGCACACGGTGATGCCCAGCTGCGCACCGGCCAGCAGCAGTGACAGCTCGCTGGCGCTGCGCAATGCCGCCCGCGCGGAGGCCTTGGTCGCCGCGGCGTCCTCCAGGCGACTGCGCCGCGCGGCGATGAGTGCGAACTCGACGGCGACGAAGAATGCGCTGAGGCTGATCAGGACGGTGGTGACCACAACCGTCAGCCACGGACCGCTACTCATCGCCACTCTGCTCCTCGACAGCCACGAACATCGACGCCGGCACACGGCGCTCGAGTGAGTGGATCCGCGCGGTCATCACCCGGCGTCCTGGTGCGTCGTCGGTCACCAGATCTGCTGGATCGCCCGGCAGCTCGATCTCGACGGTGTCTCCGACCTCGGGCAGCGCGGCTGCGTGGGCGATCACCATGCCGGCCATGGTTTCGTAGTCACCGGGCGGCAGGGCCAGACCGAGGGCGCGTTCGGCCTCGTCGAGCGGAAGGTCGCCGGGGACCAGCCAGCCGTCCCCGTCGGTGGTGACCTGCAACTGTGTCGGCGAATCGTGTTCGTCGTCGATCTCGCCCACCAGCTCTTCGGCCAGGTCCTCGATCGTCAGGACGCCCGCGAACCCGCCGTACTCGTCGATGACGACAGCCATCTCGTCACCCGCATCGGCCAGCGCCTGCACCACGCCGGGCAGCGGCATCGTCTCCGGCACCACCACGGCGGGCCGGCAACGCTGCGCGGCGGTGTCGGCGCCCAGGGTGGTGCCGAGCAGGTCGTACAGGTGGATGACGCCCACGATGTCGTCGGCGTCCGCTCCCGACACCGGGTAGCGCGTGTGCCCGGACGCCATCCGGGTCAAGACGGTCGCGGCCGGTGTGTCCCCGGCGATGGCGTCGACGCGCGAGCGCGGGATCATCGCGTGCTCGGCGGTGCTCGTGGGAAAGTCGAGGATCCGGTCGAGCAGCGCCGACAGATCCGGCGGGATCTCCCCGGCGTCCCGCGACACCGCGACGATGTGCTCGAGATCGCGCGGAGTCGCCGAATGTTCCACGTCGTGCACCGGCTCGATGCGCAGCAGCCGCAGCAGCACATTAGACGACTGGTCGAAAAGCCAGATCAGCCAACCGAACAGCTTCAGGTACAGCGTGGTCGACCAGGCCAGCCAGCGGGCCAGTGGCTCGGGGCGGGCGATGGCGAGATTCTTGGGGAACAGCTCGCCGAACAGCATCTGGATCACGGTCGAGACCGCGATGGCGACAACACCGCCGATCGCGACCGCGAGCGCGGTCGGAATACTCGCGCCGCTCATCAACGTCTCGGCGCCGCGCCCGATCAGCGGCTCGGCGGCGTAGCCGACCAGCAGACCGGTGACGGTGATGCCCAGCTGTGCGCCGGACAGCATGAACGACGTGCGCCGGGTGACGCCGAGCGCCCGCTCGGCCGCGGCATCACCGGACTCGGCGCGCGCTTTCAGCCGCGACCGATCGACGGCCATGTAGGCGAACTCCTGCGCGACGAAGTAACCCGTCAGCGCGGTGATGGCGGAAACCACCAGCAGTCCCAACAAAATCGACAGCACGGCGGTCACCATGTGACCGCCCACGGTAAGTGCGGAGGCATCGAGTCCTTGCTCGCCGAGGGACGTTGTGTCTCAACTGTACCGGGGCGCGACGAGTGCCTCTGTTCTCGTCAGGCGGCGACGCGCGCGGGCACCACGCTGTCGAAACGGTCCAGCACCGTCTCGGCCACCTGCCGATGCGCACCCAGCGGCGAGGACATCGGGATCCGCTCCGATCGTGCGAACGCCGCCACCCGGTCGGTGATCCGGCCATGCGCGAGGAACCACGGTGCGATCACCAGCCGAGACGCCCCGCCGGAGCGGAGGACCTCGGCGGCTTCGGCGGGCGTGGGGTGTGGACCTGTGGCGAACGCGGTCGTTGCCGTCCACCGGGTGGTCAACGTCAGTTCGCGGGCAACGCCGGCTGTGCGGGCGTTGGCCTGCGTGTGTGAGGAGCCCACCGCGGTCACCAGCACCCCGACCCGCGGATCCAACCGGGACACGCCCGCGTGCTCCAGGCGCTGCCGCAGCACGTGGATCAACCGCTCGTCCTCACCGAGAACGTCGGCCTGGCGGGCGTCGGAACCGGACTCCGCGATCATCTCGGGAATGTCGACACGGGCGTGGTAAGCGTCGGCGAGCAGCAGTGGCACCACCACCGCCGCACCGGGGACGACGGTGGCGAGCACGTCGCGCAGGTTGGGCGCGTTCTGTTCGCAGAACGCCACCCGCGCGTCCAAGCCTGGGCGCAACCGACGGATCGTCGCGGCGACTTCCCGCGCGTTGGCCGCCGACCTGGGATCGGCACTGCCGTGCGCGGTGAGGATCAGCGTCGGTGAACTCAAGAGGCGTGCAGTCCGCATTCGGTCTTGGTCTGGCCCGCCCAGCGACCGCTGCGCGGATCGGCGCCCAGCGCCGGCTTGTTCGTGCACGGCGCGCACCCGATGGAGGGGTAGCCCTCGTCGACGAGGGGGTTCACCAGAATGCCGTGGGCGTCGACGTAATCCTGCATCTGCTCGTCGGTCCACGCCGCCAGCGGGTTGATCTTCACCAGACCGAAAGCCTTGTCCCAGCTGATCAGCGGGGCATTGGCCCGCGTCGGGGACTCCACCCGGCGGATGCCGGTGACCCACGCGGAGTAGCCGCTCAACGCCTTGGACAGCGGCTCCACCTTGCGCATGCCGCAGCAGGCGTTGGCGTCGCGCTCGAACAGGTTCTTGCCGAACTCGGCGTCCTGCTCGGCGACCGTCCGCTCGGGGCGGACGTTGACCACGTTGACGTCGTAGACGGACTCGACAGCGTCGCGGGTACCGATCGTCTCGACGAAGTGATAGCCGGTGTCGAGGAACAGGATGTCGACGCCCGGGCGCACCTTGGCGGCGAGGTCGACAAGCACCGCGTCCTGCATGTTCGACGCGACGATGTACCCGGATCCCTGGCCGAGTCCGCCGAAGTTCTCGTCGGTCCAGCGCAGCAGTTCCTCAGCGGTCGCATCGGGGCCGAGTTCGGCAGCCCCGCGCTCGGCCAGCTCCTGCAGGTCTGCGTCGTCTCGTGTCACCACAGTCATGCCACCATCACCTCAAGTCCGCGTCGTCGGCCCTCAGGGCCCAAGTGGCAAAACGCTCGCCCTGCTCCCTTTGTTTCACGAAGTTGCGCACGACGCGCTCGACGTAGTCGCCGAGTTCGCTGGAGAGCACCTTGTGCTGGCGCAGTTTGCGACCGAAACCGCTGTCCAGGCCCAGGCTGCCGCCCAGATGGACCTGGAAACCCTCGATCGGGCCGTCTCCGTCGTCGACCATCTGGCCCTTGAATCCGATGTCGGCGACCTGGATGCGGGCGCACGAGTTCGGGCAGCCGTTGATGTTGACGGTGACCGGCACGTCGAGTTCAGCGTTGATGTCCTCGAGCCGCTGCTCGAGTTCGGGCACCAGCGTCTGTGCCCGCTTACGGGTCTCGGCGAACGACAGCTTGCAGAACTCGATGCCGGTGCAGGCCATCAGGTTGCGCCGCCAGTGCGACGGCGTCGACGGAAGACCCAACGCGTCCAGCCCTGCGCGCAGCTCGTCGAGCTTGTCGTCGGGCACGTCCAAGACGATCAGCTTCTGATAGGGCGTGAAGCGGATGCGGTCCGACCCCGCCGCCTCGGCCAGGTCGGCGACCTTGCTCAGGATGGTGCCCGAGACGCGTCCGGCGATGGGCGCGACCCCGACGGCGTTGAGGCCGTTACGCAGCTTCTGCACACCGACGTGGTCGATGGGGCGGGCCACCGGATCCGGAGCGGGGCCGTCGATCAGCGGGCGCTTCAGGTACTCCTCCTCGAGAACCTTCCGGAATTTCTCGACGCCCCAGTCCTTGATCAGGAACTTCAGCCGCGCCTTGGAGCGCAACCGGCGGTAGCCGTAGTCGCGGAACGCGCTGACCACGGCTTCCCACACATCGGGCACCTCGTCGAGCGGCACCCAGGCCCCGACCCGCTGGCCGAGCATCGGGTTCGTCGACAGCCCGCCGCCGACCCACAGGTCGAACCCGGGACCGTGCTCGGGGTGGTTGACGCCGATGAACGCCACGTCGTTGACCTCGTGAACGACGTCCTGCAGACCGGAGATCGCGGTCTTGAACTTGCGCGGCAGGTTGGACAGCTCCTTCTTGCCGATATAGCGCCGGACGATCTCGTCGACCGCGGGGGTGCCGTCGATGACCTCGTCGAGCGACTCACCGCCCAGCGGCGAGCCCAGCACGACACGGGGGCAGTCGCCACACGCCTCGGTGGTCTGCAGGCCGACCGCGTCCAGACGCCGCCAGATCTCCGGCATGTCCTCGACGCGGATCCAGTGGTACTGGATGTTCTGACGGTCGGAGATGTCGGCGGTGTCGCGGGCGAACTCGGTCGAGATCTCACCCAGCGTGCGCAGCGAGGCGGCGGTCAGCGCACCACCGTCACTGCGAACCCGCAGCATGAAGAACGAGTCCTCGAGCATGTCGGTGTTCTCGTCACCGGTCCAGGTGCCGTCATAGCCCTGCTTGCGCTGGGTGTAGAGCCCCCACCAGCGAAAACGGCCACGCAGGTCACCCTTGTCGATGGACTCGAAGCCGTTCTTGGCGTAGATATTTTCGATGCGGTCCCGCACGTTGAGCGGGTTGTCGTCCTTCTTGGACTGCTCGTTGGCGTTGAGGGGCTCGCGGTAGCCGAGTGCCCACTGACCTTCACCGCGGGGGCGCTTGGCGGGCTTCTTGGCTGGGGCGTCGGCCGGATTGGTGGTGGCCGGCGAGCCGGCCGAATCGGTGGTGGCCGGCGAGCCGGCCGGATTGGTCGTCGTCATCGGTGGGCTCCTGGTCGGAGCCGGCGTTCAGATCGCGCGTGGTCACCGGGGGCTGTCCGGCGGCGCAGATCCGGCGGCCAGCTGAAAGGTCAGAAAGTGGCTGGGTTGTCCGTGATCCGGCGATCAAGACAGACAGCAACAGCTGCAAACGCGCTTGAAGTCGACATGGCGGCGTGCCACGAGCGCGACCCTGCGGGCGAAGCTGTGGTTTGCAGTCACGTAACCGATTGTGCCACGAATGCGCCACCTGCCCCAATTGGGGGCGGCTGCCAGACTGGACCCGTGAGCGTGCATTCGCAGCTGCGAGACGGTGTGCTGCCCGATCTGTCGGCGCAGGCGGGCCGGCCCTTCGGCGTGTACATCCACGTGCCGTTCTGTGCGACCCGGTGCGGGTACTGCGACTTCAACACCTACACCCCCGGCGAACTGGGTGGCGCGAACCCCGACGGTTGGCTGGCCGCCCTGCGCACCGAACTGCGGCTCGGTGCTGCCCATCTGCGCGCCGCCCCGGCGGCCGACACCGTATTCGTGGGTGGCGGCACGCCGTCGCTGCTCGGCGCTGCCGGGCTGGGTGCCGTCCTCGACGCGGTGCGGGAGAGCTTCGGGCTCGCCCCGGACGCGGAGGTCACCACTGAAGCCAACCCCGAGTCGACGTCGCCGGAGTTCTTCGCCGGGTTACGCGCGGCCGGCTACACCCGGGTGTCGCTGGGGATGCAGTCCACCGCGGTGCACGTGCTGGCAGCGCTGGATCGTGTGCATTCGCCGGGGCGGGCGCTCGATGCGGCCCGCGAGGCCGCGGCGGCCGGGTTCGATCACGTCAGCCTCGATCTCATCTACGGCACACCGGGGGAGAGTGACGACGACCTGGCGCGCTCCGTGGAGGCCGCGATCGGGGCGGGCATCGACCATCTGTCGGCGTACGCGCTGGTGGTCGAGGACGGCACGGCGCTGGCCCGCCGGGTCCGGCGCGGTGAGATCCCCGCGCCGGACGACGACGTGCTCGCGCGCCGCTACGAACTGCTCGACGACCGGCTGCGCGAAGCGGGCTTCCACTGGTACGAGGTGTCCAACTGGGCCCGCCCGGGCGGCGAGTGCCGCCACAACATCGGCTACTGGGACGGCGGGGAATGGTGGGGCGCCGGGCCGGGCGCACACAGTTACGCCGATGCGACGCGCTGGTGGAATGTCAAGCACCCCAACGCTTATGCCACCCAGTTGACCGCCGGCGTGCTTCCGGTTGCCGATTTCGAGACCCTGGACGACGCGACGGCGCACGTCGAGGAGGTGCTGCTGCGGATCCGCCTGAGCTCGGGACTGCCGACCACAGCGCTGTCGACCGACGAACAGACGCGCGCCGAGACCGCGATCTCCGACGGTCTGCTGAGCCGCGACGGTGAACGGCTGGTGCTCACCGATCGCGGCAGGCTGCTCGCCGATGCTGTGGTGCGTGACCTCCTGGGCTGACGCCCACGCAACGTCGCTGTAGCACGGGGTCCGCTACAGCAGCGCCGCAGCCAGCCGGCGCCACTGCTCGCGGGGGAATTCGGTGGGGTCGGCGGTCAGCACCTGCACGCAGACGTGGTCGGCGCCGGCGTCGAGATGCTCGGTGACGCGCCGCTTGACGGCGTCCTCGTCACCCCACGCGATGACCGCGTCGAGGAGCCGGTCGCTGACCGTGTCGATCTCCTCGTCGCTGAAACCGAGCCGGCGCAGGTTGTTGGCGTAGTTGGGCATCTTCAGGTACGAGCGCACCCATTGCCCGCCGACCTCGCGCGCATGGTCGCGGTCGTCGGTGAGCAGCACCGTCTGCTCGGGCAGCAACAGCGGTCCGCTGCCGAGGACCTCGCGGGCGATGCGGGTGTGCTCGGGGGTGGTCAGGTACGGGTGCGCGCCGCGCGCCTTCGTCTTGGACAGGTCGAGCATCTTGGGGCCGAGCGCGGCCAGCACGCGATTGGCGACCGGGACCGGCTGCGCGGAAGCATCGATGCCGTCGAGGAACGCTTCGGTGGCGGCCAGCGGCTTGCGATAACGGCCGGGCTCCTTCGAGTCGATCAGCGGTGCGTGGCTGACGCCGATGCCGAGCAGGAAGCGTTCTCCGTGCGTGTCGGTCAACGTCGCATAGCGTGCCGCGACATCGGCGGGCTCGTGCATCCAGAGGTTGAGGATGCCGGTCGCGATCACCGTGTTGCGCGTCGCCGAGAGCAGGTTGTCCACCGAATCGAGCACCGGCCCGCCCACGTCCGGAATCCACAGCGCCGCGTAGCCCAGTTCGTCGAGTTCGGCTGCCGCTTCGGCCGCCTCGCTCGAATTGCCGTACCGCAACTGCGAACTCCACACACCCACACCCGTCAATTCCATGTGTCCACTCATACCGTGCGGGCACCCCGGGGCGCTACGGTCGGGGGCATGGGTTTCGATCGCGGCGATGTCGCTCGCGCATTCTCCGAGCACCGCTTCGACGAGGCGCTGCCGCATCTCGCCAGGGATGTGAAGTGGACGATCGTCGGCTACATGGTGCTCGAGGGCGCTGACGCGGTGGCGCGCACGTGTCGGGACACGGCCGAAGGACTCGAGGGCATCCGCCGTGAGTTCAGCCGGTGCGTGACTGCTGTCGGATCCGATGCGGTGGCTGTCGACACCGTTGTGCGGTACGTGCGTCCGGACGGGATGACCGCGGTGGCGAGCTGCGCCATCTACGAGTTCAGCGGCGAGCAGATCACGGCGATCACGTCGTACGCCGTGGAGATCGACCCCGAGGACGCGGGGGCGCAGCCCCCCAGGTAGGACGGGGGCGCAGCCCCCCAGGTAGGACGGGGGCGCAGCCCCCAGGTAGGACGGGGGCGCAGCCCCCAGGTAGCACGCGGACGCAGCCCCCCAGATAGCGCCGGGGCGCAGCTACCCAGTTAGCACCAGCGCGCAGCCGGTCAGGTAGCGCGCCACGTCGCCGTCGGTTGTGCCAGGATGTCCGGCATGCCGATGCGTGAGTTAGGGAAGGCTAGCCATATAACTGGGGCGTCGTGGAGCTGACCGGCGCCACGGAACCGACGCCCGAGCCCATCGCGATCATCGGTATCGGATGCCGCCTCGGCGGCGCGGTCCGCACCCCGGCGGAGTTCTGGTCATTCTTGTTGGCCGGTGGCAGTGCGGTTCGGCAGGTCCCTTCGCAGCGGTGGGCGCCCTACCTGGAGCGCGATCCGCGCAATGCCGCGGTGCTGGCCGAGACCACTCGATGGGGCACGTTCCTCGAGGACCTGGACTGCTTCGACGCCGAGTTCTTCGGGGTGTCCCCCCGCGAAGCGGAGCTGATGGATCCCCAGCAGCGCCTCGCGTTGGAAGTGTCGTGGGAGGCGCTGGAGCACGCCGGCATCAGCCCGCGGTCACTGGCCGGCAGCGACACCGCGGTGCTGATGGGCGTGAACTCCGACGACTATGGCAAGTTGCTGATGGAGGATCTCGCCGGGATCGAGGCCTGGACGGGAATCGGCACGTCACTGTGTGGGGTGGCCAACCGGGTCTCGCACCTGCTCGACCTTCGCGGGCCGAGTGTGGCCCTGGACGCCGCGTGTGCAGCATCCCTGGTCGCCGTGCACCAGGGGTGTCAACTGCTGCGCGATGGGGAGACGTCGCTCGCGCTGGCCGGTGGCGTCAGCGCGTTGATCGGACCGGGGCTGACCCGCGTGCTCGATGTCGCGGGCGCCACTGCGCCGGACGGGCGCTGCAAGACCTTCGACGCTTCCGCCGACGGATACGGGCGCGGCGAGGGTGCGGGCGTGGTGGTGCTCAAGCGTCTCGCCGAGGCGCGGCGAGACGGTGATCGCGTGCTGGCGGTGATTCGCGGCGGCGCAGTCGCGCAGGACGGCCGCACCGTCGGGATCATGTCGCCCAACGGAGAGGCGCAGGCGGACCTGTTCCGGCTGGCCTGCCGGGTGTCGGGCGTGGCCCCGCGAAGTGTCGGCTACGTCGAAGCCCACGGCACCGGGACGCCGACCGGCGATCCGATCGAGGTCGCCGCGCTGGCCTCCGTGTACGGCTCAGGCCGCGCAGGCGACCGCTGCCCCATCGGATCGGTCAAACCCAACACCGGGCACCTCGAGGGCGGTGCGGGGGTCGTGGGTCTGATCAAAACCGCCCTCGCGTTGCACCACCGGGTGCTCCCGCCCACCGCTGGGGTACGCACGTTGACCCCGAAGGTCGATTGGGAAGCCAGTGGTCTGCGGGTGCCCACCGAGCCCGAAGAGTGGCTGCCGGTGGACGGGCCGCGGCGTGCGGCGGTGTGCAGCTACGGCTACGGCGGCACGATCGCGCACGTTCTGCTCGAGGAGGCACCCGGGTTCGATACCGCGTCCGGCGGCGAGACAGCTTCCCCCGCAGCGGCATTCATCCCGCTGTCGGCGCGTTCGGAGTCGCGTCTCAGCGCTCAGGCAGCTCGGTTGGCCGAGCATCTGCGCGCCGCGCCATTCTCCGTAGACCGGGTGGGGGCCACGATGTGGACCCGCCGTTCGCCCGAACCGGTGCGCGGCGCGGTGGTCACCGACGGGCTTGCCGCGAATCAACGGGAAGGCGCCGTCGTGGCCGCACTGGATGCGCTGGCCGCTCAGGTGCGGGATCCACGCGTGGTGACCGGCTCGGTGGTCGAAGGCGCGCAGGACGGTGCAGTGTGGGTGTTCAGCGGTCACGGCTCGCACTGGGCCGGCATGGGGCGTGAACTCCTCGCCACCGAGCCGGCTTTCGCCGCCGTGATCGACGAAGTCGACGTCGTCTTCCGCGCCGAACTCGACTTCTCTGCACGCGAGTCGCTGACCAGAGAGCAGCTCGGTGGCACCGATCAGGTCCAGGCCCTGACCTTTGCCGTCCAGGTGGGGCTTGCCGCCGTGCTGCGGGAGCGGGGCGTGACGCCGGCCGCGGTCATCGGGCACTCGGTCGGCGAGGTCGCCGCTTGCGTGGAGGCGGGCGTGTTCGATCTGTCCCACGGCGCCGCGGTCGCGTGCTTCCGTGCGCGCGGGTTCCGGTCGGTGGCAGGCGACGGCGCGATGGCGCTGGTGCGGCTGTCGTTCGACGAGGTGCAGCGCCGGCTGGGAGGACGGTCGGATGTGGTTGCGGCCATCAGCGCGTCTCCGGAGTCCACGGTGGTGTCGGGCACCGTCGACGCTGTCGACGAGGTGGTGGCAGCGTGGTCGGCCGCTGGCGTGATGGTGCGCCGGGTCAACACCGACGTGGCCTTCCACAGTCCGGCGATGGACGAGCTGACCAGCGAGCTGGCGCGGCGGGTCGGTCACCTGCCGGCGCCGGGTCCCGCGAAGGTTCCGCTCTACACGACAGCCCTGGCCGACAACCGGTCGAGCGCGCCGCGCGGCGCCGACTACTGGGCGACCAATCTGCGGGGCCGGGTTCGGTTCGCCGAGGCGGTACAGGCCGCCGCCGAGGACGGCCACCGGCTGTTCCTGGAGGTCTCGGCACACCCGGTGGTGTCACATTCGATCGCCGAGACGCTGGTGCACCACGGCTACCAGGAGCACGCGGTGGTACCGGTGTTGCGCCGCGATCAGCCCGAGCGCAGGGCGATCGGCGCCGCCGTCGCCGCGCTGTACTGTCACGGCGCACCCGTGGAGCATGGCTTCACCACCACCGCGGCGTGGGCCACCGACCTGCCCGGCACCGTGTGGCAGCACCGTCGGTTCTGGCGCACCCCGACGGCGCCGCCGGGCACCACCGCACTGCACGACATCGCCGCCCACACGCTGCTCGGCGGATGCACCGAGGTGTCGGGCGCGGTCCCGACCCGGGTATGGCAGACGCGGCTGGACATGGGGAACCGGCCCTATCCCGGTGATCATCCTGTGCAGGGCACCGAGATCGTGCCGGCTGCGGTGCTGCTGAACACGTTTCTCACCGCTGCCGGAGGCGGCGAGATGGGCACCGCTGCCGGAGGCGGCGAGATGGGCACCGCTGCCGGAGGCGGCGAGATGGGCACCGCTGCCGGAGGCGGCGAGATGGGCACCGCTGCCGGAGGCGGCGAGATGGGCACCGCTGCCGGAGGCGGCGGGCTGACGGACGTACGGCTGCGCACACCGGTGCCGCCCGGACGTACGCGCGACGTCCAGGTGGTTCTGCAGGACGGCACGCTGCGTCTGTCGTCGCGACTCGTCGGGGAGTCGGTGGAGAACTCAGCCGACGGATGGTTGACCCACAGCAGCGCCGTCGTCGCCACTGCCGACGCGAAATCAGCCCCGATGTCTGTCAACGTGGTCGACATCGAGAGATTTGTTGTTGATGCAGAACGACTTCCGAGTACCCATGTGGTCGAGACGCTGGCCTCAGTCGGTGTCGCGGCGATGGGATTCGGCTGGGAGATCCTCGACCTCTACCGCCGCGACGGGCAGCTCCTGGCACGAGTGTCCGCCGAGCCCGACGGCTCTGCACCGGCCACCTGGGCCGGGCTGGTGGATGCGGCCACCTCGACGGCGTGCACGGTGTTCGACGGTCCGGCGCGCTTGCGGATGCCCGCGCGAATCGAGCGGGTCCACGTCGTGGGCACTCCACCCGCGGTGGCGCTGCTGCATGTGCAGCACCGCGGCGGCACGACGGTCGATGTCGCGATCGCTGACGAGGCGGGGGCTGTGCGTGCCGTCCTCGCCGGGATGACGTTCGAGGAACTCGAGAACTCCGCCGGCGGCAGCCCGGGGCCGGTGTTGCACGAGATCGACTGGAATCCAGTTGAACTCAGTGGTGATGAAAAGCCTGTCGAGGTGGTCCTGGTCGGCGGTCGGGCAGACGACATCGCCGCGATACGCAGCGATCTCGCCGCGGCCGGCGTCCGGCACCGCGTCTGCGCCGAGCCCAGAGAGATCGACGGGGAGCTCACCGAGGGGTCGGTGGTGCTGGCGGTGCCCGATGCCGAGGGCACCGCGCAGGCCGCCGCCGAGTTGGTGCTCGCGACACTGAAGCATCTGCACACCAACGGTTCTGCGGCTCGGCTGTGGGTGCTGACCAAGGGCGTGCTGGAGGGGCGCTCCCTTGGGCACGCGCCACTGTGGGGGCTGGCCCGGGTGGCCGCGGCCGAACATCCGCAGCTGTGGGGCGGGGTGCTCGACGTCCCGGCGCACAACGGGTGCGACCCGCTACCGTTGAGTGCGATGGCGACGCTGCCCGGGCACGGCGTGGTGGCCGTGCGTGGCGGCGTAGCCTCGATCGCCCGACTGCGCCATGCCCGCACTGGGTCCCGCGCTCCCATGACGTGCACCGCAGGCGGCACCTATCTGATCACCGGAGGTACCGGTGCGCTCGGCCTGTTGATGGCGCAGCGGCTGGCCGACCTCGGTGCCCGCCGACTGGTGTTGCTGTCCCGCTCCGGCATGCCGCCACGGACCTCGTGGGCTGCACAGGCGGATTCGGAGGTGGTCCAAACGGTGGCGGCACTCGAAGACCGGGGTGTCTCGGTGCACGTCGCCGCGATCGACATCGGCGCCCCCGAGGCGGGCAGCCAATTGAGGGAGATGCTTCCGGGGTTGCCGGCAGTGCGCGGCGTGGTCCATGCGGCCGGCGTGGAAGCCGGTGTTCTGTTGGCCGACACCACTGACGAGCAGCTCCGTACGGCGATGCGTCCCAAGGTCGACGGGTCTCTGGTGCTGCACGAGTTGTTTCCGCCGGGGCAGCTGGACTGGATGGTGCTGTATTCGTCGTGTGGTTACCTGGCGGGCTTTCCGGGGCAGGGGGCGTATGCCTGCGCCAACGCGTTTCTCGATGCGCTGGCGCGCCACCGGCACGGCCTGGGTGATCGCACTGTCAGCGTCGCGTGGACCGCATGGCGTGGCCGGGGGATGGGGTCGACTTCGGAGTATGTCGCCGCGCAGCTCGAAGGTCTGGGCATGGGCGCGATCGGATCCGACGACGCGTTCCGGGCACTCGATACGGCGATGCGCAGCGACGAACCGAATGTCGTTGTGCTGCCGGTACTCCCGGCGGCGGCCTCCGTGCCGATATTGGCCGGGGTCGCACCGATTGGGCAGCGCGATGACACCCCGGCAGGCCCGGTCGATCGCGGCGACACCGACGTGGACGAGTGGGTGGCTCAGCAGGTCGTCGAGGCGGTTGCCACCGAGCTGGGTCTGCCCGAGGATGACGTGGATCCCCGCGTCCCTCTGGTCGAGACCGGCGTCGACTCGATCATGACCGTCTCGCTGCGCCGTGCGCTGGAAAAGCGCACCGGACTCGCGCTTCCACCGACCCTGTTGTGGGAGCACCCGACCGCCGCGGCGGTGACAGCTCGGATCGTCGAGCTGCTTGCGCCGCAGGATGACTCGCCGGTCGATCGGCGAGAGGTAGAGGTCTCCTGACCTAGGGAACGTCCTCGTCGCCGCTGCCCGCTTGCCCGTCTTCGCTTCCGGCACCTTTATCGTCGCGGCCTGCGCCTTCGTCGGGGATGAGGTAGCGCTCGGGGTGGTGGTAGTTGTTGATGCGGGTTTGGCCGGTGTCCAGGGCTGGGGGTGGGTGCCATTCGGTGCGGCCGTCGGGGCGTTTGCGGGTGGTCCAGCCGCCGTGGGTGGCGGCGCGGTTGTCGGGGCCGCAGGCGAGGGTGAGGTCGTTGATGTTGGTGTGGCCGTTGTTGTTCCAGTCGGCGACGGCGTGGTGGGCTTGGGTGTGGTAGCCGGGGGCGGTGCAGCCGGGGCGGGTGCAGCCGCGGTCGCGGTTGAGCAGCACGATGCGTTGGGCGGCGGTGGCGAGGCGTTTGGTGCGTCCGAGGTAGAGCGCTTCGTTGGTGTGCTGGTCGTAGACGGCCAGGTAGTGGTGGGCGGGGGTGGCCATGCGGATGAGGTCGGCCATGGGCAGCAGGGTGCCGCCGGCGGTGACGGCGTGGCTGGCGCGGCCTCCCAGGCGTGGTCCGGTGCCGGTGACGTCGACGCCGGCGGCGCGGCTGAGTTCCTGCAGGGTGGTGGAGACGATGACGGTGACGGGCAGTCCGTTGTGGGTGCCGAGTTGGTCGGAGGACAGCAGCATGCGGGTCATGGCCAGGAAGGCGTCGTGGTTGCGTTGGGCGGTGCTACGGGTGTCGCGGCCGGTGTGAGGGCGCGTCGGCTCCTCGGCCGCCTCGTCGCTGGCGCTGGGCGGGGGCCCGCCGGGATGGGTGTTGGCGCCGGCCTGTTGACCTGTCGGTTCCTGCGGGCTGCTGCTGCCGTTGTCCGTTTCGGTCTCGGTGCCGGCTGCGGTATCGGCGGGGTCGCTGTTGCCGGGGCTCTGATTGTCGGAATGGGGTGTCCCGGGGGCGGCGAGTTTGGCGGCGAGGGCGTCCCAGCAGGCGCGGGCTTCGGGGGTGAGGTAGCCCGAGATTCTGCTCATGCCGTCGGCTTGTTGGCGGCCGATGGTCAGTCCGCGTTTGCGCTGTCGTTCTTTCTCGTCGGGCACCGGGCCGTCGGGGTCGAGGGTCAGGGCGAGTCGTTGGGCGGCTTGGCGTGAACCGTCCTGGGTCTGGTGGAGATCGTGATCGCACCAGGAGGATGTGGTTGTGGCTGCGCCGAGGAAGTTCGATCCAGAGACCCGTGAGCGGGCGGTACGGATGTATCACGACCGTTTGGCCCATAGTGATGATTCGAAGTTGGCGGCTCGCCGCCATGTCGGAGAGCTGCTGGGGATCAATCAGGCGACGTTGCGTAACTGGGTCGAGGACCGCCACTTCGGTAGCCGCTCGACGGTCAGTGACGACGGAGGCGATCAGTCGGCCGAGGTGGTGGCGTTGCGCAAGGAGGTCGCCGAGTTACGCAGGGCCAATGAGATCCTCAAGACAGCGTCAGCGTTTTTCGCCGCGGCGGAGGTCGACCGCCGACTGCGGTGATCGTCGACTACATCGACGATCACCGGGACCGTTACGGGGTCGACCCGATCTGCGCCGTGCTGGGTGAGCACGGGCTGCCGATCGCCCCGTCCACCTACTACGCGGCCAAGGCTCGCGGCCCGGTCAGTGACACCGACTGGGCCGATGCGCACGCCGCCAACACCGTGCACGAGCTGTTCGTGGCCAATCGGGGGCTCTACGGGGTGCGCAAGCTCTGGCATGCGATGAAACACGCTGGTCACGACGTTGGCCGGGATCAAGTGGGCCGGCTGATGCGCCTGTGCGGAATCACCGGCGCGGTGCGCGGAAAGCGGCGCACGGTCACCACCACCGCCGATGCGACCGCGGCCCGGCATCCCGATCTCATCGACCGCCAATGGGGTGTGCCGGCCCGTCCGGATCAGTGGTGGGTAGCTGATTTCACCTACACCTGGACGCTGGCCGGGTTCGTCTACACCGCGTTCTGCGTCGATGTGTACTCGCGGAGGATCCTGGGATGGCGGGTGATGTCGACCAAGGCCACCCCACTGGTGACCAGCGTCCTCGAACAAGCCGTGTTCACCCGACGTAGGACTGATTTCCGTTTCACCACAACAGGATTGGTTCATCATTCCGATGCCGGCAGCCAATACACCTCGCTGGCGTTCACCGAGGCGCTGCGTGATTCGGGGATCGCCGGCTCGATCGGCTCGGTCGGTGACGCCCTGGATAACGCGCTGATGGAATCAGCGATCGGGCTGTACAAGACCGAACTGATCGACCGCCACAAATCCTGGACCGGCCGCGCCGAAGTCGAACGCGAAACCGCCAGCTGGGTGCATTGGTACAACACCACCCGCCTGCACTCGTCTCTCGGCTATCTCTCGCCGGTCGGATACGAGAACCGCTACCGTGACACCGTCACCTCCATCCCGCAGGTGGCATAACCCAGGTCTCCATCCAGACCAGGACGGTTCAGCGCAGTTGATCGGGGTCCAGCCCGCAGGCCGAGCGGGCGAGTTGGGTTTCGGCGTCGGCGCGGGTGCCGACGTCGATCCAGTGGGGCAGGGTGCGGAAGAACTCGGCGATGGTGTCCAGGTGAGCGGGTCCGATGCGGCCCTGGGCTTGGGCGGCGGCGACGTGATTCCAGTGTGGGGGCAGGGGTTGGCCGTCGAGGGAGCGGCGGGGGCCGAGCATCTGGGTGTCGCGGATGGTGCGGGCGGCTTCGGTTTTGGACAGGCGCAGGGCGATGGTGAGGATTTCTTCCCAGGATTTGGCGCCCAGGGTTTGGGGTTCGGTTTCGGTCATCAGCCGGGCCAGGATGGGGTGTTCGACCGCGGGTAGGGACCAGCTCAGGGTTGTGATGTCGTTGAGCAGGGCGATCAGTTCGGGATGGGTGAGAGTGTCGATGGGTGCGGCGGCCAGCTCGGCGATGCCGGCGCGGATCGCGGCGACTGCGCTGCCCACTTCACTCATGCATCGAACACTAGTGCGACACCCCGACAGATCCGGCCGCAGATGTGACCACAGAAACCACAGTGACGAAAGAGATTTCAGAGGCGTGGCGTCACTCGAGTTTCTGAACCGCGCGGCGGTATTCGGCGCCCAACGCCTGCTCGCGGCCGTACAGCAGACCGAATGTGAAGCCGTTCTCACCGTCTGTGGTCCCGGCGGCGACACCGATTCGTCGCAGCCACGCCATCGCCACCACGGTGTCCTGGTGGTCGCCGAGCACACTCTGAATGTGCTTGAAGTGCTTGCGCTCTCGTTTGGCCGCCTTGGGATCGATCGGCTCCATCAGCTCGGCGGCGTAGCGGGCCCGTTTGGCTGCCTTGCGTGCCCGGTGTAGCAGCTCCGCGTCGTCGGCCTCCAGTGCGGTGGCGAGACGACGCCGTGCCTTGCGCTGCGCCTTCTTCGCGAGCCTGCGTACCGCCGCCGCCTCGATCCAGTGGTGAAACGGCGCGCGGCGACGCCAGACCTGTAGGTGCGACAGCATCTTTGCGTATCGCGGTGACCCCATGGCCTCGTCGACCGCCTCGCGGGCGGGCAGTTCCACGGCCTTGAGGTCGTTGTGGAGTCGTGCGCGGACGGGGCCGAGGATCAGCTCTTCGGGCAGCTCGTCGAGGGCGACACCGAGCCGGTCCTGCTGCACCTGGCAGTCGCGCACGTCACCGAGCACCCCGGCGAACCACTTGAGGTCGGCTTCGACGTCGGCGACGTCATCTTCGGCGAAGACGTCGACGAGTTCGTCGAAGACTCGGATCGTGCTGCGCAGCCGACGGATCGCCACGCGGGTGTCGTGGATCGGATCATGCCCGCGCCGCAGCTCGATATCGCCGCGCACGATCTCGTCGACCTGCGCCGCCACATAGCGGTCGAGGGCCTGCGCACCGGCTGCCACAGCCACGGTGTCGCGCTCGGCGTCACCGGCGAGCAAGCGGTTCAGCCGCGGTGGCTCTGTCGCCCGGCGCGCGCCCGCTTCCGACAGCCGCTCCCGCAGCCGCGCCGGGGCAGGGGCGGCGTGCACCTCCCGCCAGGCCAGCAGCCGGTCTCCGAGCGAAGCGCGCAGGTTGTCGTCGTCGATCTCGAGTCGCGACCCGCCCTCGGCGTCGCTGACCAGGTAGCGGTCGCGGAGCGTGCGGATCGTGGCGATGTGCCCCAGGTCCCGTCCTCCGGTGACTCCGTGGGTGATCGTAGCCAGTTCCTCAGGCACCGACATCGAACCCGCGAAGCGCAACGTCGCGCTGCTGCCGGGCATCGTCAACACCCAATCGGCATCGTCGCCCACCCGCCGGGTCACAGTCATGCCGAAGGCGTGCAGGTCGCGCTCGGCAGTGTCGAAGTAGGCCGTCTCGACGGCGTCGGTGTCGTGCTCGACCCTGCCGTCGGTGACCAGGTCTCCGAAATGCGGGAGGGTGAACTCGCGGTCGACTTCCCAGTGGTCTCTCTGGTCGAGTGTGTCCGCCATGCCCTACATCTAGCCGTTTTTGCCCGCCACCAATCGGGCGACGACCTGCTTCTTGTCCACCTTCCCGACCGCGGTGGACGGCAATGTGGGCATCGCGACGAGGGCGTCGGGTCGCGCGTGCGCAGACACGCCACGCTCGTCGAGGAAGGCGTTCAGTTCGGCCAGTGTGATCGGACGTCCGCGGAAAACGACCGCCGCGCAGATCTTCTCGCCGAGGTACTCGTCGGGCAGCGCAACCGCGGCCGCACTGTAGATCTGGGGATGGGTGTGCAGATGATCCTCCAGGTCGGTTGCCGACACCGTCTCGCCGCCGCGGTGGATGACGTCCTTGATCCGTCCGGTGACTTCGACATAGCCAGCCCTCGGGCCGTGGTCGAAGATCCGCACCCGGTCGCCGGTGCGGTAGAAGCCGTCCGGCGAGAAGGACCGCGCGTTGGCATCGTCGGCGCGGTAGTACCCGTTGAGTGTGTAGGGCCCCCGCACCAGCAGTTCGCCTTCCTCCCCGGGAGCCACCTCGCCACCGTTGTCGTCGACGACGCGCATCTCGTCGGCGGGTGACATCGGCCGCCCCTGAGTGTGGACGACGACGTCGAGCGGATCACCGGGTCGGGTGAAGTTGAGCATTCCCTCGGCCATGCCGAAGATCTGGGCCATACCGGGGGTGAGCCTGTCGAGGATGAAACGCGCGTCCTCGGGGCTCATGCGGGAGCCGCCGACCTGGACGTAACGCAGCGACGTCGGCAGCACCGGTTCCCAGTCGCAGGCCTGAGCCCACAATTTGGCCAGCGCGTTCACCAAACCGGTGACGGTGACCGCGTGCTTGTCGATCAGCGCGAAGGCGGATTCGGGGCTGGGGTCGGCGGTGAACACCGTCGTCGCACCCACCGTCATCGAGCCCAGCAGGCCCGGGCATGCCAGGGGGAAGTTGTGGCCGGCCGGCAGTGCGACGAGATAGACGTCCTGAGCGGTCATCTGGCAGGTCTGCGCACACGTGCGTGCGTTGTAGAGGTAGTCGTCGTGGGTGCGGGCGATCAGCTTCGGCAAGCCGGTGGTGCCGCCGGAAACGAGCAGCAGCGCAGGGCTGTTCGGGTCGACGGGTCGACGGTCGGCGGGTTCACCCGGATGCTCGACGAGTGAGGACCATGGCACGAAGTCCGCGCAGTCACCGTCGACGATGACGTGGCGCAGGGCAGGGTGCTCGGCGACGAGCGTGGCGGCCATGTCGCGGTAGTCGAAACCGCCCACCTTGTCGGCGACGATCAGCGCGACCGCGCCGCTCACCTCGGCGAAATGTCCGAGCTCGGCCGTGCGATGCCCCGGCAGGCACATCACCGGCACCGCCCCGGCGCGCAGCAGCCCGAACAGTGCCACCGCGAACTGGCAGGAGTTGGGCAGCTGCACCATCACCCGGTCCCCTTCGGTGATGCCGAGCTCTGCCAACCCGGCGGCGACCCGGGCCGCCACGGCCGCCAACTCCGCGAAGGAGTACGAGGTCGCGGAGTCGACGATGGCGGTACGGTCCGGCCATCGCGCGGCGGCGTCGGTCAGAATCGAATCCAGTGGCTGGCCCGTCCAGTAGCCGGCGTCCCGATAAGCCTTGGCGCGGTCCTCCGGGAAGGGCACGAAACCCGTAAGTAGGTCAGCGGACGCGTATCCATGTGGTTTGCCCTGGTCAGCCAAGAATCCGGTGCTCATCTGGTGAAATCGTCCGCTCGGGGTAGAAGTGTTCGGTGAACCGAATATAGGGTAGCCTCCACAAAGTTAGGGCAGCCTGACTTAACGCTGGAGGCTTTGTGGGTGTGGCGGTGACGAGAGCGCAGACGGTTCGAGACGAAGTCGCCGAACTGCTCGGCATGAGTGCGGACGAGCTGGATCCTCATGCCGATCTGATCGCGTCCGGCCTGGACTCCATCCGGATGATGTCGCTGTCGGGGCGGTGGCGCCGGCAGGGCATCTCCGTCGGATTCGCCGATCTGGCCGCCAACCCGACCGTGGCTGCGTGGGCCGACCTCGTCGCCGCTCACGACGCCACGACACCGACCGACACGGCACCGACCGACACCACCGGGAGCCCGGGCGCTGACGGCTCGAGTTCGCGCAACGACCACACCGAGGACGGCGACCCCTTCCCGCTGGCGCCGATCCAGCACGCGCTGTGGGTGGGCCGCAACGACGATCAGCAGCTGGGGGGCGTGGCCGCTCACCTCTATGTCGAATTCGACGGTGCAGGAGTCGATCCCGAGCGGCTGCGACATGCCGCGGCGCGGCTGGCCCGTCGCCACCCCATGCTGCGGGTGGAGATCCTGCCCGACGGGACGCAGCGCGTCGGCGAGCGCAGCCTGCCGGTCACCGTCTTCGACCTGCGCGACCTCGACCTCGCCGCGGCTCAGCGGCGCCTCGACGAGATCCGCGACGCCAAATCACATCAGATGCTGGTGGACGAGGTCCTCGAACTGTCGCTGTCGCTGCTTCCCGACGGCAGTACCAGGCTGCACGTCGATCTGGACATGCAGGCCGCCGACGCGGTCAGCTACCGCAACTTCATGTCCGATCTCGCGGTGTTCTACAACGGTGGAACGCTGCCAGAGCTGGGCTACACCTACCGCCAGTACCGAGCACAGGTTGCGGCGGACAACGCCCAATCAGAGGCTGACCGCCGGTGGTGGGCCGAACGGATCCCGGAGCTGCCGGAAGGCCCTGCGCTGCCGCTGGTTCCGCGCGACGAACAGGCCGATCCACGTCGCGGCACTCGGCGCTGGCACATTTTCGACGTCGAGACCCGCGACGCGTTGTTCGCCGCGGCACACCGGCGCGGGATCACCCCGGCGATGGCCGTGGCCGCGTCCTATGCCGGCACGCTGGCGCGCTGGTCGACGAACCGGCGGTTCCTGCTGAACCTGCCGATGTTCGGCCGTGAACAGTTCCACGCCGACGTCGACAAGCTGGTGGGGGACTTCACGTCATCGCTGATGCTCGACGTCGACCTCACCGATGCCGCCACTCCCGCGGCACGCGCCCGCGTTCTGCAGCGGGCACTGCATGCTTCGGCGGCACACTCGCACTACTCGGGTCTGTCGGTGCTGCGTGATCTGACTCGCCACCATGGCACCCCGGTTCTGGCGCCGATCGTCTACACCAGCGCTCTCGGTCTCGGCGATCTGTTCGCCGGCGAGGTCACCGAGCAGTTCGGCAAGCCGGTGTGGACGATCTCCCAAGGCCCCCAGGTGCTGATCGACGCTCAGGCCACGCCGGTGGCCGAGGGGTTGATGATCAACTGGGACGTGCGTGAGGATGCCTTCCGGCCCGGCGTCGCCGACGCGATGTTCGCCCACCACATTGCTGAACTGGAGCGGCTGGCCGCCAACGAAACCGCCTGGGAGACACCAGACCAGCCCGCCGTCACGCCGGAACAACAGACCGCCCGCGACGCGGTGAACGCGGTGCAGGCGCCTCGCAGCGGCGACGCGCTGCACGACGGATTCTTCCAGCGGGCACAGCTGCAGCCCGACTCGCCGGCCGTCTACAGCAGTGCCGGTGACCTCACCTACGGCCAGCTTCGTGAACAGGTGCTCGAAGTCGCCGCCGGCTTGACGGTGGCCGGCGTACGGCCCGGCGACACGGTCGCGGTCATGGGACCCAAAGGCGCAGAACAGGTGACCGCACTGCTCGCCATCCTGGCCGCCGGCGCCGTGTACGTGCCGGTCGGCATCGATCATCCGGACGAGCGTGCCGAACGGATGCTCGCCGGCGCCGGTGTCCGGATGGCCCTCGTGTGCGGGGACGAGCCGCCGACCGGACTGCCGGCGCTGACGGTGGCCGAGGCGCGACGTGTCGGCCGCCACGAAGCCGGCTTCCAGCCCGGGCCAGCCCAACCCGACGACCTGGCCTACATCTTGTTCACCTCGGGTTCCACCGGTGAGCCCAAAGGTGTGGAGATGACACACTCGGCGGCGATGAACACCGTCGAGTTCATCAACGCCCACTTCGAGATCGGCCCGCAGGACCGGTGCCTGGCACTGTCGACACTGGAATGCGACCTCTCGGTGCTCGACGTGTTCGCGATGCTGCGTGCCGGCGGCTCCCTCGTCGTGGTCGACGAGGCGCACCGACGCGACCCGGACACCTGGGCGCGGCTGATCGAGGCCCACCAGGTGACCGTGCTGCACTTCATGCCCGGCTGGCTGGAGATGCTGGTCGAGGTCGCCGGTGACCTGTCGTCGGTGCGGGTCGTGCCGACCGGTGGTGACTGGGTGCGCCCGCAGATGGTGCGCGAGCTGCGAGAACGCGCTCCGCACATGCGTTTCGCGGGTCTGGGCGGGGCCACCGAAACTGCCACGCACAACACCATCTGCGACGTCCGAGAAATTCCCGCCGACTGGTCGTCGGTGCCCCTGGGCGTGCCGTTGCCCAACAACGAGTGCCGCGTGGTGGGTCCCGACGGTCAGGATTGCCCCGACTGGGTTCCCGGCGAACTGTGGGTGGGCGGCCGCGGCATCGCCCGCGGCTACTCCGGCCGCCCCGACCTCACGGCCGAACGATTCGTCGAACACGGCGGCCGCAGGTGGTACCGCACCGGCGACCTGGTGCGTTACCGGCCCGGTGGCGTCATCGAATTCGTCGGACGTACCGACCACCGGATCAAGATCAGCGGCTACCGCGTCGAACTCGGGGAGGTGGAGTCCGCGCTGCGCCGCATCGACGGGGTGGACTCGGCAGTCGCCGCGGTGGTGCCCACCGAGGGGCGCGACGTGCTGGCCGCTCTGGTGTGTGCCGCTGCCGAGCCGGGCCAGATCGCCGACAAGCTCGCCGATCTGGTGCCGCCGCACATGGTGCCCCAGATCATCGTGTGCGCGCCGCGCATCCCGTTCACCGTCGGCGGCAAGATCGACCGGGCCGCGGTCGCACGCGAGCTCAGAAACGCCGACGTCCTCGCCACCGTGGCCGGTTACCGTGCCCCGGCCACTCCGCTGGAGTCTGCGCTGAGCAGCATCGTCGGCGAGGTCCTCGGCCGCGAGAGCATCGGCGCCGACGACGACTTCTTCTCGGTGGGAGGTGATTCCGTACTCGCCACCCAGGTGGTGGCGCGGATTCGTACCTGGCTGGACACCCCGTCGGTGATGGTCGCCGACATCTTCGCGACCCGCACCGTGTCCGCGCTGGCCGCGCGGATGAGCGCCAACGAGCCGAACAGCAGCAGGTTGGACGAGGTCGCCGCGCTGTATCTGGAGGTGGCGGAGATGGACAACGCCGACGTGATCGCGGCGCTGGAATCCACGCGATGATCGGCGAGCCACAGCAACTGGATCTCGCGCCGTGGATCAAGCGGTTCCCGGGAGAACCCGGTACCGCGACGATCGTGTTCCCGCACGCCGGCGGAGCCGCCGCCGCGTACCGCAATTTCGCGCGCGCGTTGACGGCCCACGGCGTCGACACATTCATCATGCAGTACCCGCAGCGCGGTGAACGGCTCGCCGAACCGCCCGCCGAGTCGGTGACCGACCTGGCCCGCGACATGCTCGACGCGGTGGACTGGGCAGGCCTGGGTCCGGTGCGGCTGTTCGGCCACTGCATGGGCGCTCTGGTCGGTTTCGAGTTCGCCCGGCTAGCCGAACAGCGGGGCGTCGGTGTCCGTGAGCTGTGGGCTTCGGCCAGCCAGGCGCCCGCCACGGTCGCCGGCTCTAGTCCGGTGCCCACCACCGACAGCGGACTGCTCGCCGACATCGTCGACCTCGGCGGCACCGACGCCAGCCTCCTCGACGACGAGGACTTCCTGGAGTTGCTGCTGCCCGCGGTGCGGTCCGACTATCAGGCATTCAACCGCTACACGTGCGGCCGCGAGGTGCGGGTCGCCGCCGACATCCACGCCGTCGGCGGTCGCAGCGACCATCGCGTCGAGCCGGACCTGCTGCGCGCGTGGGAATGCCACACCGACGGTGCCTTCACGCTGACCATGTTCGACGGCGGCCACTTCTATGTCGACGACCACCTCGACGAGGTCGCCGAACTGGTGAGTTGCACATGACCGATGATCCGGTGGTGATCGTCGGGATGGCGGTCGAGGCCCCGGGCGGAGTGGAGAACACCCACGACTTCTGGCGGCTGCTGAGCGACGAGCGGGAAGCACTGGGCCCGTTCCCCGACGATCGCGGCTGGTCGATCCGGGCGCTGCTGGACGGATCACGCCGAGACGGATTCAAGCCCATCCACAACCTCGGCGGATTCCTCAGCGGCGCCGCCACCTTCGATCCCGAGTTCTTCGGCATCTCGCGGCGCGAGGCGATCGCCATGGATCCTCAGCAGCGGGTCGCGCTGCGGGTGACCTGGCGTGCGCTCGAGGACGCAGGCATCAATCCCGACGATCTGGCCGGGCACGAGGTCGGCTGTTACATCGGCGCTTCGGATATGCGGTACGGCCCGGACATGGCCGAGTTCTCCGAGCACAGTGGGCATCTGATCACCGGGACATCGCTGGCTGTCATCTCCGGTCGGATCGCCTACACGCTGGCACTGGCCGGTCCCGCGATGACCGTCGACACGTCCTGCTCGTCGGCGCTGTCTGCGGTGCACCTGGCGGTGCAGGGACTGCGCGCCGGCGACTGTGACGTCGCCCTGGCCGGCGGGGTGTGCGTGATGGGTGCACCCGGATACTTCGTCGAGTTCTCCAAGCAGCACGCGTTGTCCGACGACGGGCACTGCCGCCCGTACAGCGCGCACGCCAGCGGCACCGTGTGGGCCGAGGGCGCCGGAATGTTCGTGCTGCAACGCAAGTCGGCCGCACTGCGCGACCGCCGCCCGGTCCTGGCCGAGGTGCGGGCGAGCGTCGCGAATTCCGACGGGCGGTCGGTGGGTCTGACCGCACCGAGCCGCGACGCGCAGATCCGGCTGTTCCGGCGCGCCCTGCACACCGCCGGCGCCGGTCCCGACGACATCGGCATGGTCGAGGGCCACGGCACCGGCACCCGGCTCGGTGACCGCACCGAGTTGACCTCGCTGGCCGCCACCTACGGCGCAGGCGCCCCGGGCCGTGGGCCGCTGCTGGGTTCGGTCAAGTCCAACGTCGGACACACCCAGGCTGCAGCAGGCGCGCTCGGCCTGGCCAAGGTGCTGCTGGCGGCCCGGCACGGCGCCGTGCCGGCCACCCTGCACGTCGACGACCGCAGCAGTGAAATCGACTGGGAGAACACCGCTCTGCGGCTGGCCGCGAAGTCCACTGCGTGGCCGGCACGAGACGGAACTCGGATCGGTGCCGTATCGGCATTCGGGATGAGCGGCACCAACACCCACGTCGTCGTCGAGGTGCCCGACACCGGGGGAGAGGGCGGCCGAGGGCAAGGCAGGGCGGCTTGATGGCGGTCAGCCGGCTGCCCGACGGCCGAGTGCCCGTCGTCCTCAGCGCCCACGACGAGAACCTGATCGCCACCGACGCGCACGCCGTTCTCGGTTACCTCGACCGGACACCGTGCGAGGTCGCGCAGGTCGCCGCACAGCTGACCGCCACCCGCCGAGTCCGGCGGCACCGGGCGGTGCTGCGTGCTGCCGA
This sequence comes from Mycolicibacterium poriferae, assembly GCF_010728325.1. The sequence continues at coordinate 4,223,863 of NZ_AP022570.1, read as the reverse complement.
CCGGGCCGAGCTGAAGGACGGACTGCGCGCACTCGTCGACGGACGCGAACACCCGCTGATCGCGCGCTCGTCGCGGCGGGAACGCGCCCGGTCGGCGTTCGTGTTCCCCGGGCAGGGCGGCCAATGGCCGGCCATGGGCGCCGACGCCTACAACCACCTGCCGGCCTACCGCGCCGAAGCCGATCGGATCGACGTTGTCCTGCAGCGGGGCGGAATGCCCTCGGCCCTGCCGTTTCTGACCACACCGGCCGACACCGCGACGGTGTCTCAGCAGGAACTGCACAGCGCCCAGTTCGTGCACGCCGTCGCGCTGGCCGCGGTGTGGCGCTCCGTCGGTCTGGTGCCCGACCTCACCGTCGGGCACAGCCTCGGCGAAGTCGCCGCCGCCTACGTGGCCGGCGTGATCACCCTTCGCGACGCGGTGGCGGTGCTGGCCGCGCGGGCCCGCGCCATCGCGGCGACAGCCGGGCGACACGGCGTCGCGGTGCTGGGTGTCGACCCCGCCGACGTCGACGGGTTGATCGCGGCCACCCCTGGCTGGCTGGAACTTTCGGCCGTCAACGCATCCCGCTCGGTCGCGGTGGCGGGGGAGAGCAGCGCGATCGCGGCCATCGCCGCCGCTGTCGCGGGTCGCGGGCAGTTCGCCCGCGAGCTCGCGATGAGCTTCCCGGCCCACACCAGCGCGATGGACGGTCAACGCGACGCGCTGATGCGCGCGCTGGCCGGCGCGGCCTTCACCGAGTCGCCGGTGCAGTTCGTCGGCTCGGCCACCGGAAGCGTCGTCAGCACCGGAACCGACTTCGCCGCCTACTGGTATGCCAACCTGCGCAACACCATTCGATTCGATCGGGCGGCCCAGGCTGTCATCGCGCACGGCGCAGGGTCATTCCTGGAGATGTCCGCGCACCCGGCGCTGTTGTTCGCCATCGAGGACGCGCTCGAGCAAGCCCCGGGTACCGACGCGGTGCTGGTGGGCTCGGGCCGTCGCGACGAGCCGGTCACCGAGCAGCTGTCCACCGGCATCGTCGCGGCCGCCGTCGCCGACCCTGCCTACCGGTGGGCCGACCTGCTCACCGGTGCACCGCAGCCGTTGCGCGGCTTTCCCGGGGCGCCGATGCGCGCCGACCATCTGTGGGCCACCGCCGCGCCGCTCGAGCCCGTCGCGCAGCTCACCGTCACCACCGAATCCTGGCAGCCCCGGCCGGATACCCGCCCGGGTGACGCCACCGCGACGGTCGCCGTCCTGGACCTCGACGTCTCGTCCCCGCAGGCGCGGACCCTGCGGGCGACCCTCACCGAGCACCCCGGCGCGATTCTCACCGAACCGTCGGACGCCGACATCCTGGTCGTGGTGGCGCCCACCTGGCCGGGTCTAGACCCGGTCGCGGTACTGGCCGACCGCATCGACTCCGGTCTGCTCAGCTACGCCGACCAGATCGGACCCCGTTGCCGGACCGTCTGGCTGCTCACCACGGCGGCGGAGACGGTGACGGCGCACGACCCGCCGGCCGAACCTGCCCAGGCGGCGCTGGCCGCGATGCATCACAGCATCGGGTTCGAGCATGCCGATCAGGCCTTCCATCATCTCGACCTCCCCGATGCCGATTCGGCCGCGAATCCGGCGGTGGCCGAAGCGATCTTGAGCGGATCCGGGGAGATCGCGCTGCGCGACGAACCGGCGAGGTGGTATCGACGGGCACTGGGTGAGGACATCTCGGCTGCCCGACCATGGGAGCTGACCGACGCGCTGATCGATCACGTGGTCATCACCGGCGGCTCCGGCGCGATCGGGTTGAGTTACGCCAGGTACCTGGCCGCGCACGGCGCCGCTCGCATCACGTTGCTGAGCCGCCACGGTCTCGAGGCGGCCGCCGTCGCGGAACTGTCCGCACACGGATCCCACATCGACGCACCGCCCTGCGACATCACCGACACGGCGCAATTGGCTGCCGCCGCCGACGCGTGCGCCGGTACCGGGGCGACTCTGGTGATCCACGCCGCGGGCAGCGCATCCTTCGCGCCGCGGGCCGAGGTCACCGGCGCCGCGCTGGCCGACATGACCGCGGCGAAGGTGACCGGTCTGGATCGCTTCGTCCGCACCTGGCCGATACGCCGCGGTGCGCCGATGCTGTTGTGTTCCTCGGTGATCGGCGTCTGGGGCGGTAAAGGAACCGCCGGCTACGCGGCAGCCAACCGCCTGCTGGACGTGACGGCGGCGCGGTTGAGAGCCGACGGACACCACTGTGTGTCGGTGCGGTGGGGGCTGTGGGAGGGTGCCGGCGTCATCGACGCCGCCGAGACCGCCCGGGTCGAACGCGCCGGGCTGAAGCCGATGGACCCCGAGCGCGCGGTCGAGGCCAGCCTCGCGGACTATCCGCGCGACCCGCTGATCCTGCGGGCCGACCGCGAGCGGCTCCGAATCCTGTTCGGCGCCGACACCGGGACCCGAGGCGAGCTCGCCGCTCCGTCGACCTCCGACGGCTCGAGGATGGCCGCCCCGGCGGCAGTGCGCAGCCAACTGGCCGTCGTCCTCGACGTCGACGCGACATCGCTGGACCTCGACGCCACGCTGTTCGACCTGGGCGTGGACTCATTGCTGGCGCTGGACCTGCGCAAGCGCCTGAAAAAGCTGACCGGACAGACCGTTCCGCTGGCCACCCTGCTCGGTGGCATCACCGGCACCGACCTGATCGCTGCGATCGAAGAAAGTGAACTCCTCGCGTGACTGACATCGACACCCGAGCCCAGCTCACCGAGCGGCGATTGGAGCTGTTGCGCCGCAGGCTCGACGAGCGCGGCCTCACCGCCACAACGGCGCCCGTCGACGACGTGTCGGCCATGTCCGAAGGCCAGCTGCGGATGTGGTTCGTGCACGCCGCCGATCCCAGTCGCGCCCTGCTGAACGTGTGCCTGTCCTATCGCATCACCGGTGCCGTCGACACCGACCGGCTGCACGAGGCCGTCGACGCGGTCGCGGTCCGGCACCCGGTGTTACGCACCACGTACCGCACCGCGAGCGCCGACAACGGTTCGACCGGCATGCCGGTGCCGACCGTGCACCCGGACCTGCGGCCCGGCTGGGCGGAACACGACCTGTCCGAACTGTCCGAGCGGGCCCGCCGGCTGCGGCTCGAAGTGCTGGCCCAGCGCGAATTCAGCGCACCGTTCGACCTGAACGCGGAATCACCGCTTCGGATCACCGTGATCCGCATCAGCGCCACAGAGCTCGTCCTGCTGCTGGTCGCCCACCACATCGCCTGGGACGACGGTTCCTGGGAGGTGTTCTTCGCCGACCTCACGCGTGCCTACCAGGGCGAACCGCTCGCACCGAGCCGGGCCTGGGTGTCGCCCCAGGTGAACGACGACGCCGACGTGGCGTACTGGCGCGCGGTGATGGCCGACCCGCCCGAGCCCCTCGAGCTGCCGGGGCCGACCGGTTCGGCGGTGCCCACCAGTTGGCGCTCCCGACGCACCACACGGCACCTCGGCGCCGATGTCGCGGCGCGGGTGAGCGCGATGGCCGCCGATGCCGGCGCCACGCCCTACACGGTGCTGCTCGCCGTGTTCGGCACCCTGGTGCACCGCTACAGCCACGTCGACGACTTCCTGGTCGCGACCCCCGTACTCAACCGGACCGCCGACACCGAGGACGTCATCGGGTATTTCGGCAACACCGTAGCGCTGCGTCTGCGGCCGCAGTCGGCGATGACCTTCACCGAACTGCTGGCCCAGAGCAGGGACACCGCGATCGGGGCGTTCGCGCACCAGCGGGTCGGGCTGGATCGCATGGTCCGCGAGCTCAACCCGGACCGGCGGCACGGCGCCGAGCGGATGACGCGGGTCAGCTTCGGATTCCGCGGCCCCGACCGGTTCGGGTTCACCCCACCCGGGGTGAGTTGCGAACGCGCCGATCTGCGGGCCCATCTGACCCACCTGCCATTGGGCATCATGGTCGAATTCAGCGCCGACGAGATCGTCGTCGAACTCGAGTACCTTGTCGAGATCATCGAGCCGCAGCTCGCCGAGCAGCTCCTCGACCACTACCTGGTGCTGCTCGACAGCGCGCTCGCGCGACCGGACAGCTCGCTGCGCGAGCTGGATCTGATGAGCGGCGCCGACCGGGAATGGCTGCGCGAGATGACCCATGGTCCGGCCTTCGACACCGCGCCGGCCACGATCGTCGACCTCGTCGAAGCCCAGGCGGCGCGCACCCCCGAGGCCACCGCCGTCGTCTACGAGGGCCACCACTACAGCTACCGCGAACTCAACGAGCACGCCAATCGGGTCGCGCACTGGCTCATCTCGCACGAGATCGGCACCGAAGACCGCGTCGCGGTCCTGCTGGACAAGTCGCCGGAACTGGTCGTCACCGCACTGGGTGTGCTCAAGGCCGGTGCGGTGTACCTGCCGATCGACCCGACCTACCCGCAGGATCGGCTGGAGTTCATCCTGGGCGACTGCGACGCGAAACTGGCGGTGCGCGAACCGGTCACAGGGATCGAGGATCTGCCCACCCACAACCCGACCGACGCTGACCGGGTGCGCCCGCTGCGCCCGGCCAACACCGCCTACCTGATCTACACGTCCGGCTCCACCGGACTGCCCAAGGGGGTGCCGGTCCCGCACCGACCCGTCGCGGAGTACTTCGTCTGGTTCAAACAGGACTACCAGGTCGACGCCGCGGACCGGTTGCTGCAGGTCGCCTCACCGAGTTTCGACGTGTCGATCGCCGAGGTGTTCGGCACCCTGGCGTGCGGCGCCCGGCTGGTGATCCACCGTCCCGACGGGTTGCGCGACATCGGCTACCTGACCGACCTGCTGCGCGACGAAGGCATCACGGCCATGCATTTCGTGCCGTCGCTGCTCGGGCTTTTCCTGTCACTGCCCGGCGTGAACCAGTGGCGCACGCTGCAGCGGGTGCCGATCGGCGGTGAGGCCCTGCCCGGGGAGGTCGCCGACAAATTCCACGCCACGTTCGACGCGTTGTTGCACAACTTCTACGGGCCCACCGAAACCGTCATCAACGCCACCCGGTACAAGGTCGAGGGCCGGCAGGGCACTCGTATCGTGCCGATCGGCAAGCCCAAGATCAACACGGCCATCCACCTTCTCGACGACGCGCTGCGCCCGGTTCCGCCCGGATCGATCGGCGAAATCTACATCGGGGGCACCCACCTCGCGCACGGTTACCATCGCCGCCCGGGGCTGACCGCTGAACGCTTCGTCGCCGACCCGTTCACGCCCGGGGCCCGGCTGTACCGAACCGGTGACCTCGCGCGGCGCAACGCCGATGGTGATGTCGAATTCGTCGGCCGCGCCGACGAACAGGTCAAGATCCGAGGTTTCCGGATCGAATTGGGCGACGTCGCGGCGGCGATCACCGTGGACCCGAGCGTCGGCCAGGCCGTCGTCGTGGTCAGCGACCTGCCCGGCTTGGGCAAGAGCCTGGTCGGCTACCTGACCCCGGCCGACGGCTCAGCTGTCGACGTCGACCGGATCCGCGCCCGGGTGGCCGCAGCGCTGCCGGAGTACATGACTCCCGCCGCCTACGTGGTGGTCGACGAGATCCCGATCACTGCGCACGGCAAGATCGACCGTGCCGGGCTGCCGGAACCGGAGATCCTGGCCGCCAGCGAATTCCGCGAGCCCGCCGCCGGCACCGAGACGCAGGTCGCGCAGCTGTTCGCCGACCTGCTCGGCCATGAGCGGGTGGGCGCCGACGACTCGTTCTTCGACCTGGGTGGGCACTCACTGCTGGCCACCAAACTGGTCGCCGAGGTCCGCGCCCGGTGCGGGGCCGACGTCGGTGTGCGTGACATCTTCGAGCTCGAGACCGTGGCACGGCTCGCCGAACACATCGACTCCCTCGCCGCCGACGGCCGCGGCGCCCGACCGCGGCTGGTGGCGCAGCCGCACGACGGTCCGGCGCCGCTGTCGTCCTCGCAGTTGCGATCGTGGTTCGGCTACCGCATCGAAGGCGCCAACCCCGTGAACAACATCCCGTTCGCCGCCCGGCTGTCGGGCCCGTGCGACGTCGACGCACTGGTGGCGGCTCTCCACGATGTCGTCGAGCGGCACGCGATCCTGCGCACGACCTACCGTGAGATCGACGGCACGCCCTATCAGGTCGTCAACGACATGACACCGCACTTCCTGGTGCGGCGGGCCCGCGGCGACGGCGAAGACTGGCTGCGCGGCGAACTGGCCCGCGAACAGCGCTACGCCTTCGATCTGGAACAGGATTGGCCGATCCGCGCAGCGGTGCTCGGCGTCGAGGGTGAGCGCGGCCCGGAACTGGTGGTGTCTCTGGTGATCCACCACATCGCCGGCGACCACTGGTCCGGCGGAGTGCTGTTCACCGACATGGTGACCGCGTACCGTGCCAGAAACGCTGGACGCCAGCCGGATTGGGCGCCGCTGCCGATCCAGTACACCGACTACGGTGCCTGGCAGGCGCGTCTGCTCAGCGACGAGGCAGGCATCGTCGCCCCGCAACGCGAATACTGGGCCGGCCAGTTGGCCGGCGTCCCCACCGAATCCGGCCTGCCGCTGGACCATCCACGGCCTCGGCTGCCCAGCGGCGCCGGTGACGCCGTCGAGTTCACCATCACGGCATCGACCAGGACCGCACTGGCGCAGCTGTGCCGCGACCTCGGCATCACCGAGTTCATGGCCCTGCAGGCGGCGGTCGCCGTGACGCTGGCCAAAGCCGGCGGCGGACCGGACATCCCGATGGGAACACCGGTGGCGGGCCGGTCGGAGGCCGAGCTGGCAGACCTGGTCGGCTTCTTCGTCAACTTCGTGGTGCTACGTAACGATCTGCGCGGCAATCCCACGTTGCGCGAGATCCTGGTGCGGGCCCGCGAGACGGCGCTGTCGGCTTACTCGAACGCCGACGTGCCGTTCGAGCAGGTCGTCGAGGTCGTCAACCCGCCGCGCTCGCTGTCCCGCAACCCGCTGTTCCAAGTGGTCGTACATGTGCGCGAACAACTTCCCCGGCAGCAGATGATCGACGACCGGACGTCGTTCACGGCGCTGGAACCGAGCTTCGACATGGCCCAGGCCGACCTGTCGCTGAACTTCTTCGCGGATGCGCAGGACGGTCCGGCAGCCGGCTACCGCGGCCACGTCATCTATCGACCGGAACTGTATGACCGGGCCACGATCCAACGGCTCACCGGCTGGCTGGACCGCATCGTCACTGCGTTCGCCGAGCATCCCGATCGCCGACTCGGCGACGTCGAGATCATCACCGCCGAAGAGAAGCAGCGGATCGTTACCGACTGGGCCGCCGGCGCGAACCGGGTCTACGTGCTCGATGACGCATTGGCACCCGTCCCGGTCGGCGTCCTCGGTGACGTCTATCTCGGCGGCACCGTGTTCACGGGCGACAAGCTGGTCGGAGACCCGTTCAGCTCGCGCCCCGGAGCGCGGTTGTACCGCACCGGGGACCGCGGCCGGTGGGACGACGACGGCCGCCTTCACCTCGCCGCGGCGACCGTGCCCGGCGACGCCGAGGTGGTGACGAGCGCGCCGGCGACCGAATGGGAGGAGCCGCGCACCGCGAGCGAGCGTGCCCTGGCCGCGCTGTTGACCGAACTGCTCGGCGCCGAGGACGTCGGCCGTCACGACGACTTCTTCGGTCTCGGCGGAGACAGTGTGCTGGCCGTGCAGCTGGCCGCGCGAGCCCGCGACGCGGGTCTGGACCTGACCGCCCGCATGGTCTTCGAACATCCCGCGCTGGCCGAGCTGGCCGCCGCGCTGGACGCGGGCTCGGTCGCCGATCCCCAACCCGACGACCTGCACCACGAACCGATGTCGGCCTCGGGCCTGTCGGAGCAGGAACTGGCCGCGCTGACGGCGTCGTGGAGCGGTGGGGAGGCGCCGCGATGACCCAGACCGACGCACGCCCCGGCGCGTCGGCCATCGAGGATGTGCTGGCGCTGAGCCCGCTGCAGCAGGGGCTGTTCTCGATGGCCACGCTGACCGAGGGCGGGGCGGCACGCACCGATCCCTACGTCATCGCGATGGCGGTCGATGCGACCGGTGACCTGCAGGTGGATCTGCTGCGCCGCTGTGCCGACCAGCTGTTGACGCGGCACGCGAACCTGCGCGCCAGCTTCGTCCAGGGTGACCTCAGCCGAGCCGTGCAGATCATCCCGACCCGTGCCGAGCTGCCGTGGCGGCAGGTCCGCGTCGACTCCGACGACGAGGCGGTGGCCGTCGAAACAGCGGAGCGCAGTGCGCCGTTCGAGCTGGCCCGCGGACCGGTGATCCGGTTCCTGCTGATCGAGACACCTCAGCGGTGGCGGTTGGTCGTCACCGCACACCACATCCTCATCGACGGCTGGTCGCTGCCGTTGTTCATGGGGGAGCTGCTGACGCTGTACCGGGCCGGCGGTGACCCCGCCGCGTTGCCCGACCCGCCCCGACCCTACCGCGACTACATCGGCTGGTTGGCCGGCCGCGACCACGAGGCCAGCCGGCGACTGTGGCGCCGCCACCTCGACAGGATCGACGCGCCGACGCTGCTCACCCCGGCGCTGACTTCGTCCGCCCCGGCCCCCGGGCGGCCCCGGCTCACCGAGGTGAAACTCGACGCCGAGTCCACCCGCCGGCTGACCGAAGGCGCGCGCAGCCGCGGCGTCACCGTCAACACCCTGATCCAGCTCGCCTGGGCCAGCGTGCTTTCCGTGCTCACCGACCGCACCGACGTCACCTTCGGGGTGACGGTATCGGGGCGGCCGGGCGAGTTGGCCGGCGTCGAGCGGATGGTCGGACTGTTCGTCAACACCGTTCCACTGCGGGTACGCCTGGATCCCGCCGACCGCACGGGCAGCCAATGTCTGGCGCTGCAGCGCGAAGCCGCCGGGCTGCGCGACCACAGCTACCTCAGCCACGCCGACCTGCGGGCGATGGCCGGCATCGGGGAGCTGTTCGACACCCTGCTCGTCTACGAGAACTTCCCGCCCGGAGGCCTGGTCGGCGCCAGCGAATTCGCGGTCAACGGCGCCACATTCGTGCCGTCGGCGCTGGAGAGTCTGTCGCACTTTCCGGTTACGCTCGCCGCGCATCTGGCCGGCGAGCAGCTCACGGTGTTCGTCGAGGTGCTCGACGGGGCGCTGGGTCAGCTGCGGCCCGAAACGCTGGGCAGGCGAGTGCTGCACATCGCGCAGCGCCTGATCAGCTGCTGGGACCGGCCATTGCGCGACGTCGGCATCCTGCTCCCCGGCGAGGAACTGGGGCCGTCAGCCGCCGGTGACGCAGTCACTGGCGGCGGGGTGCACACCCGATTCACCGAGGTGGCCGCGACGCGCCTCGGGTCGGTGGCGCTGACCTGGGACACCGGCCGGCTGACCTATCGACAGGTCGACGAGGCCGCTGACCGGGTGGCCTCGGCGTTGCTCGCCCGCGGGGTCGGTGACGAAGATGCCGTGGCGATCACACTGCCTCGCGGCCCCGACTACGTCGTGGCCATGCTGGGCGTGCTGAAGGCGGGCGCGGTCATCGTGCCGCTGGACCCCGCGATGCCCGCCGACCGGGTCGCCGACATCCTGGATCAGGCCGCGGCGCGCGTCGTCGTCGACGAGGCGTTCATCGCCGCGCTGCCCGCCGTCCCGTCGGCGGACTACCGGCCCGCCGAGGTGACGGGAGCGCAGGCCGCCTACGTGGTGTTCACCTCGGGCACCACCGGCCGGCCCAAAGGGGTCATCGGGACGCACGGCGCGCTGCTCGCCTACGCCGACGACCACGCCGAGCATGTCCTGCGTCCGGCGCGGGCACGGCTCGGACGGCCGCTGCGGGTGGCCCACGCGTGGTCGTTCACCTTCGACGCCGCCTGGCAACCGTTGGCCGCGCTGCTCGACGGCGACACGGTGCACATCGTCGGCGACGAATGTCAGCGTGACGCAGAGGCGTTGGTGTTCACGATCGGGCGGTTCGGCATCGACATGCTCGACACCACACCGTCGATGTTCGCCCAGTTGCGCGCCGTGGGTCTGCTGAGCACCGTGCCGCTGGCCGTGCTCGCCCTCGGCGGGGAAGCGGTCGGCGCGACGACGTGGCGGATGATCGGCGAGGAGTGCGCCCGTACCGGCATGACCGCGTTCAACTGTTACGGACCCACCGAGACGACCGTGGAATCAGTGGTCGCCGCCATCGACGCCCACGACGAGCCGTCGATCGGCTTCCCGACCGCGACCGTCGGTGTGCGGGTTCTGGACGCTTGGCTGCGGCCGGTCCCGGCCGGGGTGGCCGGCGAGCTGTACCTGACCGGGGAACAGGTGACCCGCGGCTACCTCGGGCGCGGTGCCGAAACCTCGGCCCGGTTCGTCGCCGACCCCTTCGGGGCGGGCCGGCGGATGTACCGCACCGGCGACGTCGTGCGGCGTGGCCCCGACGGCGGGCTGCAGTTCCTCGGCCGCGCCGACAGCCAGGTCAAGATCCGCGGCTTCCGGGTGGAGCCCGACGAGATCGCCGCCGTACTGGGCACCCATCCGGGTGTCCGCGACGCATATGTGACAGCGACGCGCCGGGGTCCGCAGGCGCGGTTGATCGGCTACGTCGTCCGCGGTGCGCAGGACGTGCCGCTCGACGAGTTGCGGGAGCTGGTGTCGGCGAAGCTGCCGCGGTACATGGTGCCCCACCAACTCGTCGCCATCGACGCACTGCCGCTGACCTCACACGGCAAGATCGACGATGCCGCCCTGGCCGAGATCGCCGGTTCCGGTGCGGATCCCGCAGGGGCCGGCGTGCCGCCGGCCACCGAGACGGAGTCCGCACTCGCCGATGTGCTGGCCGCTGTTCTCGGCGCCGACGGGGTGGGAGTCACGGACGACTTCCTGGAGATGGGGCTGGACAGCATCGTCGCGCTGACCCTGGTCCAGGAGGCCCGCCGCCGCGGGATCGACATGCGCGCTCGACTCATGCTGGAGTGCAGCACCATCCGGGAACTGGCGGCCGCCATCAACAACCCCGACAATTCCGGCAGTGCTGGCGGTGAGTCGGCGCCGGCACCGCTGGACGACGACCGCTACGGCGAGGTCGACCCCGCCCCGATCATGCGGTGGATGTTCGAGTACGGCAGTTTTCGCCGGTTCACCCAGAACGTGCTCGTCAGCGTGCCTGACGAGCTCACCGAAGATCAGATGCTGAAAATCCTGCAGGCCCTGCTGGATCGTCACGACATGCTGCGCTCGGTGCTGCAGGAGGGACAACGGCTGGTCACCCGGCCCCCGGGCGTGGTCCCGGCCGCCCAGGTGCTCACGGTCGTCGGCGGCTCAGCGCACGACCATGTCCGGGCAGAGGCCGCCTCGGCGCTGGAGCGTATCGACCCGACCGCCGGGTCGATGCTGCAGGCGGTGTGGTTCCGCGAGAAGCCATCGGTGTTGCTGCTGTGCGTGCACCATCTGGCCACCGACGTGGTGTCCTGGTACGTCATACTCGGTGCGCTCGCCGAACTCGCCGCCGACGTCACCGCGGGCAGGACACCCGCGCTCGCCGCCGAGTTCACCACCTACCGCCACTGGACGCGAATGCTCGCCGAGCGCAGCCATTCCCGTGAACTCGACGAGCAACTCGGGTACTGGGCGCGTCAGCTCGAAGCGCCGGACCCGCCGCTGGGCGTGCGACGCCCCGATCCGAGCCGCGACACCTGGGCCTCGCACCGTCTCACCGACGTGGTCACCGACGCCGACTCCACCGCGGCCCTTTTGCACCGTCTCGACCGGGCGGGTGTCGAAGTGCGCGATTTCCTGTTGGCAGCGCTGACGTTGACCCTGACCTCGTGGCGGGTCGAGCGCGGGCAGCCCGCGCACCACGGGGCGCTGATCGCGCTGGAGGGGCACGGTCGAGAAGACGCCGTGGTCAGTCATTCCTGTGACACCTCGGCCACCGTCGGATGGTTCACCTCGGTGTATCCGGTACGACTGGGCGCCGCGGAGGCGCCAGTGGACATCGGCGCCGCGAAGGATGCTGCTGTCGCCCGTACGCTCGTGCGCTCGATCACCGACCAGCTCGCGCTGGTGCCGAACCGGGGACTGGACTACGGGGTGTTGCGTTACCTACGCGGGGATTTCGTGGATAAGCCCGAACCGCAGGTGGAGTTCAACTACATCGGCCGACACGACCTCAGCGGCGAGAGGTCCGGGGCTGAGTGGTCGTTGCTCACCGACGCCGCGCTCAACACCCAGTTGCCCGTCTCCGCCGAACCGGACCTGCCGCTGCGCTACACGTTCGACGTCATCTGCGTTGTCGCCGCCGGCCCCGACGGTCCACAGCTGCGCACCAGCTGGCGCTGGAGTGACCGGCTGAGCAGCGAGGCCGAGGTCGATCGGCTCAGTGAGCTGTGGAGCCAGGCCGTCACGGTGTTGGGCGAGGCACTGTGAGCGGCGCGGGTACCGCCACACTGGCGGTGATCGGCGCCGGTCCCAAGGCGGTCGCGGTTGCCGCCAAGGCCGCCGAGCTGCGCGACATGGGTGTCGAGGTGCCCGATGTGGTGGTCGTCGAGCGCAGCGGCGTCGGCGCGAACTGGCAGCCGGTCGGCGGATGGACCGACGGCCAGCATCGCCTGGGCACCAGCCCGGAAAAGGACGTCGGGTTTCCGTACCGCTCGACGCTGGTACCGCGTCGCAATGCTGAACTCGACGAGCGCATGACTCGGCACAGCTGGCAGGCCTATCTGATCGCCAGCGCACAGTTCGCCGAGTGGGTGGACCGCGGCCGGCCGGCGCCGACCCACTCGGGATGGAGTCGCTATCTGCGTTGGGTCGCCGACAATGTCGGCATGACGGTGCTGGCCGACGAGGTCGTCGGCATCGATGTGCGCGACGACCGGTGGGCGCTTCGTGCGACGCGGCAGACAGTGCAGGCCGACGGTCTGATGATCACCGGCCCGGGTCAGGCGCACCGCTGCATCCTGCCCCATGACCCGCGGGTGCTCTCGATCGCCCAGTTCTGGTCCCGCGCGGCGGGTCGTGAGCTGATCGCCGCCGACCGGGTAGCGGTGATCGGCGGTGGCGAGACGGCGGCGTCGATGCTCAACGAGCTGTTCCGGCATCGCGTTTCGACCATCACCGTCATCTCACCGCAGGTCACGCTGTTCACCCGCGGCGAGGGATTCTTCGAGAACACGTTGTTCTCGGACCCCACGGACTGGGCGAGTCTGACGCTCGCCGAGCGGCGGGATGCGTTCGCGCGCACCGACCGCGGGGTGTTCTCCGCGCGTGTGCAGGACGCGCTGCTGGCCGACGACCGAATCCGTCATCTCCGCGGCCGGGTCGCGCACGCCGTCGCGCGTGACGAACGAATCCGGTTGACGCTGAGCGCGAATCGCAGCGGTGAGGCGCTGGAGACCGTACACGGTTTCGACCTGGTCATCGACGGATCCGGAGCCGACGCGATGTGGTTCACGCCGTTGTTCAGTCAGGAGGCGCGTGATCTGCTCGAGCTCGGGTTGGGTGTGCCGCTGGCTGGGGATGTGCTCGAGGAGTCCATCGGTGTCGACCTGGCCGTCTCCGGCGTGACCCCCAAACTGTTCCTGCCCGGCCTGGCCGGGCTCATGCAGGGCCCGGGCTTTCCCAACCTCAGCTGCCTGGGCCTGTTGTCCGACCGAGTGCTGGGCGCCCGCTATCCCCGACGGGCCGACACCCACGAGATCACCAGGAGAATTGATGAGCACCAACCCGTTCGATGACGACAACGGCACGTTCTACGTGCTGGTCAACGACGAAGAGCAGTACAGCTTGTGGCCGACGTTCGTCGCCGTTCCCGCGGGCTGGCGCGTCGTCTACGGCGAAAGCAATCGCGCAGACTGCCTGGCCTGGGTGGAGGAGAACTGGCTCGACATGCGTCCGCGCGGCCTGCGGGAGTCGATGTCGAGCTAGCAGCGAACCTGCGCGCGGATGCGTTATACCTTTATGTCGAACAGTTTCTCGGCATTGCGGTAAGCGATCTTCTCTTTCGTCTCGCGTGGCAGATCCACCGCCCTGAACCAGTCGGTCCCTTCCTTCATGTTTGCAAATGGGTAGTCGGTGGCAAACATCACTCGATCCGCACTGATGTATCTCAGCAACAGCTGAAGCAGGTCGTCTTGGAAGAATGCGCTGGTCGTATACCAGAAATTGTCACTGAAGTATTGCCCGACAGGCCTGTTCAACGAACCCGCGGTCGACTCACCCAGATCTTCCACGATTCGCTCGTAATAGAACGGGAGCCCCTCTCCCATGTGGCCGACGATCATCTGGAGTCCGGGAAATCTGTCGAACACCCCGGTCATGATCAATCGAAGGCATTGAGTGAGCACCTCTTGGTGCCAGCCATACCCTGAACCACTGAAAATGTAGTCCTGGTACTCATCGTTGTATCCTGCGCGCTCGATGCGATAGTAAATGTCGAAGACTTCTCTGGGTGG